>JBMFVY010000035.1:0-29316 GCA_049965755.1 Phycisphaerae bacterium
ACATAAATGCGAAAAAACACATTTAACAAATTGTAATACAACGACTTACGTCAAATATGCTGCTGGAACATCCGATGAATCACGGCGCCGGAGCGCGGCCATGGATTCTTGAGATGCAGCATGCTGCCGCGTCGGGATTTGATCCGCGCATACGCAATCCGCCTGCGTTCGATTCGGCTGGAGATGAGGAAATCGCCGCAGGCCAGCAGATTACCGAAGCTCGCGTTCTGATTCTCGGGCCAGTCCGGAAAAAGAATAATGCTGTTCTGATAACTTTGAATCAGCATGCTGCAGATGGCGGTGGGAACGGTGGCAAAATTTTCCACGCCGCCGCCATGATGATGACTGCCACAAGGACGCAACCGATGCATTCCATCACGCGTTGAAATATCGGGTGTTGATCCATCAACTCCTCGTCGGTGCTCAAGTTGCTCGATCCAAATCTCAAAATCTCTACAATCCTCTGATCCGACAAGCCCCCGCTGCCCCAAATTCCATAAGAGGATTGAAGATAGTTTACAGCGGCCGTGAACGAAAGTGTCCGACGGGAGATTAACTCGGGGATCGCTCGGGGATCGGTCTATTGCCCCTCCAGCCCGTGCGTTCATGGTTTAATCTCTGCAGATGTGCATCGAACCGCAAATTGCCGGCCTGCGGTCGTTGGACGCATACCCGCTTGAACCTCATCAAGCGGGTGCACCCTTACTCCAACATATCCGAGACGTCGCTGCGCAATTTGGCCCATACATTTCTAAAAATATGTTTGCAACTTCATGGATGCACGTCTAACATTCGCCACAGCTGCTTGATGAATCATTCACAGGATGCTGGAGCGCAAAGTATGACATCATTATCACGCGGATCAACGATTGTTGTCGGCTCGCGCCATCGAGGATGGCCTGTATCGCGACGGTTGTTTCTGTTCACCGTCCTCATTCTATTTGCCGTATCGGCGGTTGATCCCGGTTTTGCCGTCGTCGAATATTCGCCTATCGGTTTGACCGCAGCGCAGATCAACAGCCGGGTTGCCGCCATCGAAGCCAAGATGACCCTGAAGGAGAAAATTCGTCTTCTCTCGGGCAATAATCGCGAGGCACTGCACGGAATCAAGCGTGTCGTGATACCATCGATACATGTGAGCGATGCGACTGTCGGTATCGTGGAATGGGGGCCGTCAACCGCCTATCCCGCAGCACCCTGCCTGACATCATCTTGGAACAGAAAACTCGCCAAACTCGAGGGCCGACATATCGGTCTCGACGCCCGTGCCAAGCATGTCGGCATCCTGCTTGGGCCGGGACTAAACTTACTTCGGCAGCCGCAGAATGGCCGCGCCATGGAATATATCGGAGGCGAAGACCCATATCTGGCATCGCAGATGGTGGTGCCGTATATCCACGGGTTACAGTCGGAAGATGTTGCAGCCTGCTGCAAGCACTTCGTCGGCAATGAAATTGAGACCATGCGTCCTTGGATCAACTGCATCATCAGTCAACGGGCACTGCACGAAATTTATCTCCCTCCTTTTCGCGCCGCCATCATACATGGGCACGCTTGGGCCGTGATGACCGCATGCAATCGGATCAACGGGCTTTACGGCTCGGAAAACGGGCCCCTGCTGACGGGGATATTACGCCGGGAATGGGGGTTTCGCGGGCTGACCATGTCTGATTGGGGATGCGTATACAACACCCGCGACAACCTCAAGGCGGGGTTGGACCTCGAAATGCCGTCGACCCATTTGTACAACTACGCGGCGATCACGCACCTGCTGCAAACCCACCAGATATCGATATCCTTGATCAACCAGCATGTGCGGCAGATATTGCGTGTGATTGTCGCCATGGGATTTAATGATCCGCACAATCCGTTTTATCGGCATCCGCCCGATACCGCCGGCGACAATCGTGTGGTGGAAAAGGTTGCGGCGGAGGGGACGGTGCTGCTGAAAAATCGCGGCGGTATCCTGCCCCTGAATCCGCAAGCCCCTGCGCATATTGTTTTCATAGGCCCGTGGGCCCTGCGTGTGGTTACTGGGGGCGGGGGGAGTTCACATGTTCCACCGAATACGACGCCCGTGACGCTGTGGCAGGGTGTCAAATCCGTTGTCGGACCGCAGGTCAAATTGACGGACATTCCCTGGCACGACACGTACCGCAGGTATTGGGGACGCGGGGCGCTTACGGCGCCGGGCGGCGAAGCCGGTGTAGTGGCGGATTATTACAACAACGGTGCCTTTGACGGTCGGCCGCAGGTCGTGCGGCAGGCGAATATCCTGCTTAACGGAGGGACTCGCAACACGGCGGCGGAGTCGAGGGACCGACGAACCCGGGGGTGGCGATGATGCAGAAGCAGGCCGTTCAGGGCCACAAAACCATCAGCATTGTCTGGAAGGCGGCCGTCCACCCGAAGACCACCGGCCGCTATTCATTTGTCTTTGCTGTTAACGGCTCGGGCGAGGTGTATCTCGACGGCCGGCGTATCATCGATTTATGGCTGCCTTTCTGGCAGAATCCCGCTCACCCACTTAAGGGGGCGCTGACGACCGTGCGCCTCCACGGAGGTGAAACCTACCAAGTTCGGGTAGTTTACCGCAGTCTGATTAACAAGCCCGCAACGGTCGGCTTCGGCTGGTTGCCGCGCCGCGAGGTACATCTTTTCACGGCGCAGGAAAAGGCCACCATTCGCAGTGCTGATGAGGTTATCGCCTGCATGGGATTCAATCAGACGCTTCAGCGTGAACAGGCGGATCGCCCGTACCATCTGACCGGTCCGCAGAACGAATATCTGCGCGATGCCGCGGGTCTGAATCCCCATACCATCGCGGTGGTTTACGCCGGTGCCGGCGTGGGAATGGAAAAATGGATTCATCGCGTAGTGGGCCTCATCTGGGGCTGGTATCCCGGGCAGACCGGCAACATCAGTATTGCGAAAATCATTTTCGGCCGGATCAATCCGTCCGGTCACCTGCCGGATACCTTCAGCCGCCATTGGCGTGATGAAACCGCCTACCACCACTTCCCCGGCTATCCGGGTGTATTTAATCATCGCTGGCAGGCGGAACCCGCATACGCGGGCTTTCCCGGCGGCAAGGGCGCCCGGTGTAAATTCGTCGAGGGTATCTTCATCGGCTACCGCTGGTACAACTACAAGCACATCCGGCCGCTGTTCCCGTTCGGTTTCGGCCTCTCCTACACCCATTTTGCTTTCGGGCATCTCCATGTAACTTCCAGCGGTCAGGGTGCTGGTCGAGTCATAACGGTAACGGCACAGGTAAAAAATATCGGCCATCGACGCGGCGCGGAGGTGGCCCAGCTTTACGTCCATCCGCCCGGCGGCGGACGTATTCCCCGTGTCGTGCAGAAGCTCGAGGGTTTTGCCCGCGTTGTTCTGAACCCCGGCCAAGTAAAAAGCGTTCAATTCACGCTGCGACCCCACGCGTTTGCAACCTATGATTCTGCGATCCACCAATGGGTGGTGCCGTCGGGCCGATACATGGTGGAGGTGGGGGGATCAAGTGCCGATGAACCGCTCAAAGCGGTGGTGAATTGGAAGTCCATCCATTTGATCGGTGCATCGCATTAACTTATGATTCCGGGTTTTTGCAAGGTGTCTGGGTGTAGACGCCGACGGTGGCGAGAGGGGCCATGTCTTCAAAAAACTGGGGAACTAGGATTCGAACCTAGACAAACAGATTCAGAGTCTGCTGTGCTACCGTTACACCATTCCCCAAAGCAAAATGGCACTGAATCATACCGTGAACGCACCGGCGCCTCAATGGTGGGATGGACTGACTCATACATCAGTTTCATACGGTGTGGCAGCGCCGGCACCCATCGTGATTTGGTAGTGAAATCCCGCTATGGCGATTCATGCTTGTATTGGCAGACCAGCGCCACGCCCTGAAGCACCAGATCAGGGATGAGAGAATCGACCAGTTCGCTTTCACCAAGAACCCGCTGCGCATCGCCGCCGGTGGCGACCACGTGCGGCCAGACGCCCAGCAGATCGGCGTACTGTTCCAGCAGGTAGCGGACGGCGCCCCGCATCTGGGCGTAAAGGCCGAGATTAAGCGCCTCCATCGTGCTCAGGCCCAGCGGGCCGGCGGGCGGAGTGAGGTCGGCAACCGGCAATTGGGCGGTATGGGTATGCAGGGCGCAGGCGGCGACGGAGAGTCCCGGCGCGATGGCCCCACCGCGGAATACGCCCTCGGCGTCGATGCAATCCACCACCAGTGCGGTGCCGCAACTGATCACGGCACAGGGGGACTGGGTGTTGACGTAGGCGGTCAGGGCGCCGAGGAGACGATCCACCCCGACGGTCGATTTATCCTTGAGCCGCATTTCCAGCGGAATGGGGATGTCGCGCCCGACGATCTGCACTTCCATACCCAGCACCTGCCGGACGGCGGCAGCGGCGGGCTGGATGGCGGCCGGAACGACGGCAGCCAGAGCCACATGCTCAATGGGGCTGGAATGGCGGTCGATCAGTTCCCGGAGTGCCTGCGGCAACTGATCGGCGAGATCGGCGGAGGGGATACGGACGGCGGCATCCGCGGATTTGCCATCGTCGTAGATGCCCAGACCGATACGTGAATTTCCAATATCCAGGGCGAGAATGCTCATAGGTCAGGTTGAACTCCGAGTTGGGAACGGTATTATTTTTTTCCACGGCGATAAAAGCGCCCCTTGCGGACATCATCCGCCTCCATGGCACGAATTTCGTCCAGCAGGGCCTGATCGGCGGCATCCGGTTCGGCGGGGAGATCGTCGTGCGGCTCGGTCCGGGGCGCGGGGGGCGGCAGTTCCGCCGGGATCGGCCCGTTGATGAATGCCTGTCCGCCCGGCGACTTCTGGGCCGCCGTCCAGAGCGTCTCGAGCAGGGGCCGCAGTCCGGTGCCGGCGACGGCACTGATGGCAAAAATCTGTCGGCCGGGCATGGCCTGGCGAAGGTCGGCAAGGGCTTCGGCAGCGCCGGAGAGGTCCATTTTGTTGGCGACGAGGATTTCCGGTTTGGCGGCCAGTTTGGGGCTGTAATTAAACAGCTCGGTGCGGATGGCCTGATAGGCGTCGTAGGGGGATTCGCCATCGAGGGGGAGAATATCCAGCAGGTGCACCAGCACGCGCGTGCGTTCGATATGGCGTAGAAATTCCAATCCCAGCCCGGCGCCTTGCGACGCACCGCCGATGAGACCGGGAATATCGGCGATGACCAGCCGCCGTTCCATATCCAGCTCGGCAATGCCGAGTTGCGGGGAAAGTGTGGTGAAGGGGTAATCGGCGATTTTGGGTCGGGCGGCGGATAGGCGGGAAAGGAGCGTGGACTTTCCGGCGTTGGGCTTGCCGATCAGGCCGACATCGGCAATGAGCCGCAGTTGCAACTTCAGTTCGCGGGTTTCACCGGGGAGCCCGGGTTGGGCGAATTCCGGAGCTTGGCGTGTGGGGGTGGTGAAATGGAAGTTCCCATAACCTCCACGGCCACCTTTGGCGATGCAGACGCTGCGGCCGGCGGGTGTCATATCAGCCAGCAGCAGGCCGGTCTGATTATCGTAGACCAGTGTGCCCGGGGGGACGCGGATAATTAAGTCTTCACCATCGCGGCCCGCCTTTTTTTTCCCCAGGCCGGGTTTGCCCTCTTCGGCACTCCAATGATGACGGCCCACCATATCCAGCAGCGTATCGACACCGGCGGTGGCAACGAGATGCACGCTTCCGCCATCCCCCCCATCGCCGCCGTCGGGTCCGCCGTGGGGGACATATTTTTCGCGGCGCATGGAAACGCACCCATTTCCGCCTCTGCCAGCTTTAACCGTAATGACGGCTTCATCGATAAACATGTGGGTATCTTAGCGTGCCGGCGGGTTTTGCGGGGGATTGGAGCCCATGGTCGGCCCGGGGGAAAATCCGTCGGCCGATGAGTTGCTTACGATCGGGCGCACCGGTGGCTATAATAGTACATGCACGTGTGGAGTTGGTTCAATGGTTGAAGAAGCCTGCGATGTAGTTGTCATTGGGGGAGGCCCTGCGGGTGCGGTAGCCGGTGCGCTGCTGGCCGCCGGGGGCGTGGATGTTATTATCGCGGAGCAGAAGACATTTCCGCGGCAGAAGGTGTGCGGCGAATTTCTTTCACCGGGGGCCTTTCCGGTATTAACGCGGATGGGAGTGCTGGGAGACGTGTTGGATCGCGCCGGCCCGGAGATTACCGAATTGGCGATGTACCCCAGTGTGGGGCTGAAAATTCGCGCCCGTCTGCCGAGCGACAGCGCCGGCCGATTTGCCCGGGGCGTGGGGCGGCATCATCTGGACAGTATTCTGCTCGACCGGGCCCGGCGACTGGGCGCCCGCGTGCTTTCACCGTGTCATGTACGGAAAGTTGTCGGCGAGAGCCGCGATGGTTTTGCCGTGCATACCGATCAATGCGGGGTTATCGAATCCAAATTAATCATCTTCGCCAACGGATTACCACCGGCGGCATCCAAGCCGGCACAGCGTTCCAAACTCATGCGGCAGATGGTGGGGTTCAAAGCTTACTTTGAAGGGTGCGAACTCGATGACCATACCATCGGGCTCTACGGATGCCGGGGCATTTATGGCGGCCTGCAGCGAACCGGCGATGCGGCCGGTGTGCGGCGCTACAACCTTGCCTTTGTGGCGCGGCGATCGGTGATGGAACATCTGGGCGGAGCTGAGGCACTGCTTTCGCGGTTGCGGCAGTCGAATCATGCGCTGGATCGGGCCTTGGCGAAGGCCCGCCGCATTGACCGGTGGTATGCGTGGGGACCGCTGCAGCCGGGGATGCGCCGATTATTTGACGACGGCAAATTTTATGTGGGCAACGCGGCCGGCGAGGTACAGCCGCTGGTGGGAGAGGGGCTGACGCTGGCGATTCGGTCGGGGGCCCTGGCGGCGGATACGATCTGCCTGGGTTTACGCGGGGGGATGTCGGCGGCGGAAATCGCGGCACGCTATGAGGTGCTCTGGCGGGAGGATTTTTCCGGCAGACATTATTGGGGCAACTGGTTCGCCACGATGATGACCCATCCAGTTATCGGGCTCCTGGGGTCTATCGTCGGGCAGATTCGCCCCCTGGCCCAATGGGGAGTGGGAGTAAGCGGTAAGCCTTTTTCGCCCGGGACAACGCTTGGCAGGAACCCGCCCCGTATTATCAAGGGTGGGGCCAAATCATAATCGGGGCTCCCTTTCCAACCGGATCAGCAGCGACTATTAACGATTCACACTTCCTGCGATAAACTCTCCGGCATGGATCAACCACGACCGGAGCAATCAGGGCAATCGTCCAGCGGTACGCATGAGGGGCTGCAGGGCGAATCGCATCCCGATGCGCAGAGCCGCGTTCCGTTTGAACATGTCGCCATCATCGGCGTTGGGTTGCTGGGAGCCTCGCTGGGTATGGCGCTGCGCGAGCATGGGATGGGCCGGCGCGTGACGGGGATCGGGCGCAGTGGATCGGAATCTCTGGATATCGCGCTGCGGCGCGGGGCGGTGGATGATATCTCGACCGATCCGGCCGCGGGCGTGCGCGGGGCGGATTTAATTGTGCTTGCGACCAATATTTCGGCGTTCGGCGCGATGATGGATGTTGTGGCGACGGCGGCATCGCCGGAGTGCATCATCACCGATGTGGGCTCGACGAAATGCGATGTGATGGAAATGGCGCGGACGCGGATGCCCGGCCGACGGTTTGTCGGATCGCATCCGATGGCGGGATCGGAAAAGACGGGGCCCGGCCATGCACGGGCGGATTTATATCGCGGGGCCCTGTGTCTGGTGGTGCCGCCGGAGCCAATTCAAGCGGGCCCGGCGTCGGATGGGACGACGGATCGTATTATTCAATTATGGCAGGCGGTGGGGATGCGGACGCAGATTATCGACGCGGCTGAACATGATCGATGGGTGGCGGTGATCAGTCATGTTCCGCATGTGCTCGCGGCGATGATGGTCAATCGGACCGAGGAACTTCCCGCCGCCCGTGCGGCGGCGGCCGGCGGCTTTCTGGATACCACGCGGGTGGCGTCGGGGAGCGTGGACATGTGGACGGATATACTCATATCCAATCGTGCGATTATCGGCGATCAGCTTCTGCATCTGCGCGACGAACTGCTGGAACTCTCGAACGTGCTCAAGGCGGGGGACGCCCATGCGGTGCATGAATGGCTGGCGCGGGCCAAAAAGATTCGCGATCAGATGGTGGCCCATCGGGCGACGGGCCGATGAGCCGGCCGACAAAACCGCATTATTTGTGTTAAATTGTCTGATTCTGCCTTTCGGGCCCAGGCAGCCGGAGAGGTGCGGGATCAATCGGGTTGATGTTTTTCTGAAGGATTGCGTATGGCGCAGGAATCGGCATCCAAAATGGACAAAATCGTCGCTCTCTGTCGGCGGCGGGCGTTTATTTTTCAATCGTCTGAAATCTACGGCGGGATCAACGGATTCTGGGATTACGGCCCGCTGGGAACGGAATTAAAGCGCAATCTGAAAAATGCCTGGTGGAAAGACATTGTGCAATGCCCGCCGGCGGGGCCCGACGGCGACATTCTCGATATGGTGGGGCTCGACAGCACGATCATCATGAACCGGCGGGTGTGGGAGGCCTCCGGTCATGCGAGCGGATTTAATGATCCGATGGTGGATGATCGTGAAACCAAGCAGCGCTTCCGGGCGGATCATCTTTTCGGATTGTTCATCGATGCAGCCGGCGCGGGGCCCGATGGAGCGGAAATTCCGGTGGTCACCATGATTGCCTCTACGGCAGGAGAGGCCTTGGAGGTTTTTGAGGCCAATGGGCGCAAGTGGCTCAAAGAGGCCGGCGCAGCGATGAAAATTGCCTCCTGCGGGCCGGACGGCGTTGTGCTGGATCATCGCGGTGCACTCGTCAAGGCGGTGCTGGCTCCGGTGGATGGGGCGATATTACGCCGGGCGGCCGACCGCGTGCCCTCCCCGTTTACGCAGAAGGCGGGAGTATTAACCGAACCGCGGCAATTTAATCTGATGTTCAAGACGTTTGTTGGGGCCCTGCAGGATGAGGATTCGATGGCGTATCTGCGGCCGGAGACGGCGCAGGGGATATTCGCCAACTTTCGCAACGTGACGGATACCTGCCGGGTTAAGGTGCCGTTCGGCATGGCGCAGATCGGCAAGGCGTTCCGGAATGAGGTTACGCCGCGGAATTTCACGTTCCGTTCCCGCGAGTTTGAGCAGATGGAGATTGAATTTTTCATCCATCCCCAGTCCGCCGAGCAGTGGTACTCCTGGTGGCGGGAATCGCGATTTGCGTGGTGGCAGTCGATTGGGCTTACGAGTTCGAACTTGCAGATGCGGTCGCATGATCGGGATGAACTGGCCCATTACGCCAAGCTTGGTGCGGGAACCAGCGACATTGAATACCGCTTTCCATTTACCGCCCCCGGCTTTGGTGAATTGGAAGGTGTGGCGCACCGGACGGACTTCGATCTGCGGCAACACGCGGAATATTCAGGCCTGGGAGACAAACTGAAATATTTTGATCAGGAAAAAAATGAACGCTATTTTCCGCACGTGATCGAACCGTCCGCGGGTGCGGATCGCGGAACGCTGGCCCTGATCTGCGAAGCCTATCATGATGATCCGGCCCGTCCCAGCGGAGTGGTGATGAAATTTCATCCGCGGATGGCGCCCATCAAGGCGGCGATATTTCCGCTGGTGGATAAGGACGGAATGCCGGAAATCGCTGGGAATCTGTTCCGCGATCTGCGGCGCACGTGGAATGTGCAGATGGATGTGAAACAGAATATCGGCAAGCGGTACGCTCGGATGGACGAGGTTGGCACGCCATTCTGCTTCACCATCGATACGCAGACCCTCACGGATCAGACTATGACGGTTCGGTATCGTGATACTTTGGCCCAGGAACGGATTGGCATAGACCGGGTAAGGTCGTTTTTGGCGGATAAAATCGGCGAAACTTGACATTTGGCGGGTCTATGAGTGCCCCGGCGGAGCGATAAAAAAAAATCTGGAAGATTTAGTTGAAGTTTTTGGAATCTCTGCTACGATAAAAGGTGTACGGTGATATTTGAAAAGTGAAGATGGTGAAAAATAGTCCTAAAGGTGATTGCCTTGAGTTTTTTTCAGATTGTTTGTATCAAAAAAAAATCTCAAATTGCATTTGAAATCCTTTAAGACATAGTGTAGAATATATGACGATGCGGGAATAACCCAAGGTTGACTAACGAAAAATAGCGACCCGTGTCATAAATGATCTTGCTCTCTCTCTCCCTCCCCAGGCTGGCGTTCCTTCGGGCCGCCAGCCTGGTTTTTTTATGCGCATGAAATGAAATCACATATTTTCCTTCATTTTTGGCTTTTTTTATGGTTTATTGCATATTTTTGGTCTCCTATGGCGTCAAAATCATGTCCACCCAACGACTTGGTATCCGAGCGGAAAACATGATCTTGCCGGATTATTCGTTATAATGAACAATTTCATCTATGCTTCGCGGCTGAGTACAGAATTCAGCCGCTGAGATGTCCATGCCGCCGAATCGCGTCGTTGCCGCCCATCGAAAAGGGGTGGATCGCCAATTGGTCGATCGCGGTCATGGCAAAAATGGTTGGTCGGTTGGTATCGTCGGCAAATTCATCTAAGATGAGAAGGCATTGGCGAAAGGATATCCATCGGCGTGTCGAATCCACCTAAATCCAGCAGTAAACCGGCGCCTCTCTCCGAGGATCAACTCGTAGAATTGGGTGAAGCCAACATGCGACTGCGTCAATTTCATCGGGCGGCCAAGGCGGCCCGCCGCGCTGCGGTGGGACTGCTGGTCTTTGGTGTTCTGACCGCCGTTCCGCAGTTTGTTCCCGGAGCCGGATTTAGTCTCAGCGCCAGCATCATGGGCCTGTGGATGATTGTGGCCGGGTGCTTCGAATACTGGGGCGAACAGAATATCCTCCGGCTTAAACCGGGCGTATTTAAGAAACTCATGACGAATCAGCTCCTGCTCGGAGCCATGTTCATCGTGATCAGCGGGTGGTGGATGTTGGAGGTGGCACTGAGCGGCAATGCCGAGACAGCGCAGCTTAATCATGTGCTTGGGCCATACATGGGGACGGGATCGGGAAATGCCAGCCAGCAGATCGACCAACTGGCCACGTTGTGTCTATACGTGATGTACGGGTCGGTCGGGGCATTTGGTCTGATTTGTCAGGGGTCTATGGCCATTTATTACGCGCGGCGGGAGCGTCTGCTGCAGGCGTATCTGACGGATACACCCGATTGGATTATTCAAATTCAGCAGGTTCAGCGGATGCCGGGATCGCCCCGTATGCCGATGAAACCGTTCCGGTCATAAACGCCCGAAATCCGCGTTTGCTCCGGGTGGGCGGCTGATCAGCGCATCACCCAATATTTTTTCACCAATATGGGCTGGGGTGCGATATTGATCGCATGCCCGGGGATGTGGTAATCCAGCACGAGCGTCTTGTGCAGCACCACCGGCTTGCCATTGAGCGGGTCTTTCTGAATGGCCGTTTCACCGGATAGACCGGTAATGAAAATTTTGAAGCCACGTATGCCGGATGGAACACGGCTGAAAATTGCGAACGAATCTTTTGCGTTATCCGCGCCCTGAAGAAGTTTGCCCGAGACCATATCCGGATCAATCAGAAATGGGTTCCCCGTGGCGCGTTTGACGGCACGGCAAAGCAGGGGGGTAACTCCCACCACCGGTGAAATGAGCCGCCCGTTATCCAGTCGAAGCTGAAAACTGGGTGTAAAGTAAAGATCACGGTGCGTCTGGTTCATAATGGTGTAGGTCAGATACCAGTACTTGCGAAGTTGCATCTGATTCCCGGCGCCGCTCATATAAAACAGCCGGGTGGGTGTATGCCATACAAACTTGATCTGCCAACTTCGGCTGAAAAGCCGCGGGCGCGGAGCCAGATGCTTGGCGAAGGTAACGGCCGGTGCAGCCGCAATCAATCCTGCCGCCAACGAAACGGCACCAACCCATTTGACGAGGGTTCGGGATGTTCTCTGCATATCGATAACCTCCGGATTAAAATCCCGCTGCGGCTTTCATCAGTCGGCGGCGGGCACATCACGCGCATATTAGAATCGGCACCGTACTCGACGGCAAGCCCTTGTATGCAACCTCGGTCATCTTACCGCCCCCTGCGTCGAACAGCGAGCCCTCCGGTCAGCGGGTGAGGTAGGTCGGCCGCCCGACGCCGAGCCACAATCGGGCTCTTTTTACGTAGTATTTCGGCCCGGTGCCGGTTTGAATCACCTCGCCGTGGAGAAGCACCATTTCACCGGTGGAAAATCCGGTCATGGCCACCTGCGGGGTGATAATCAATTCCCCGTGATAGCGGTCCGGGCCATCGGCCGGTGCATATTCAATGGCCAATGTTCGCTGTCCGACGATCTGCAGCGAGCCGAATATCGTGTGGTAATGAGGAGAATGCCAACCCGGTTGGCCGTGCGGATAACGATATCGTGTCCCGCATCCCGCCAGCAACATGGCGCTGAGGATCACGGCCAGGCCACGCAGTCGGCGACCGCAACGGCACGCGCCGCCCGACGTTTTGCTGTCGCATTCGGATTTGGAAGTAGGCTCAATCTCAATCATCGATACATCAGCCCGTATTTTCGCCAATGGTATAAACACTCAAACTGTTGGTCGCCCCTGCCGTTCCCAGCGGCGATCCGGCGGCAATAATCACCCGGTCTCCCGATTGAACCCAGCCTTTGCTTAACAGCAATTCATCCACCATGGCAGGCAGATCGTCAAAATGCTGCGGGATATCCGCACGCATCGGCAGCACCCCATAATACATGCTCATCCGCCGCACGGCCGCCTCGTCGGTGCTCAGGGCGACGATCTGCATCGGAAAGCGATTTTTGGATAAATATCGCGCCGATCCTCCCGCCTGCGACCAGACCACCACAAGACGTGCATTCACATCCCGGGCAATAGCCAAGGCCCCATGCGCCACCGCCGCCGTGCGGTGATAGCTCATCTGCAGCAGCCGCGGCGGTTCCGTCGTGATATCCTGCCGCACAATGTAATCTTCCGTCTTATCGGCGATATCACGCATGGTGCGTACAGCCTCGATGGGGTATTTACCGACCGCGGTTTCCCCGGAAAGCATCACGGCATCTGCCCCGTCGAGAATGGCGTTGGCCACATCGGATACCTCGGCACGTGTCGGCGTGGGGCTTTCCACCATGCTCTGAAGCATCTGCGTCGCCACGATGACGGGTTTGCCCGCCTCGTGTGCCGCACGAACAATATCCTTCTGAATCAGCGGGACGCTGGTGAGTTCCATCTCCACACCCATGTCGCCGCGAGCCACCAGTACGGCATCCGATGCCTGCAGGATATTGTGAATCTCCTGTACAGCCTGCGGCATTTCAATCTTCGCCACCAGATGAATTCTGGAACGTTTCTTATCCAGATACCGACGAACATTAAGCACATCCGCACTGCTTCGCACAAAAGAGAGGGCCAGATAATCCAGATTGTGTTCGATGGCCCAGTCAATATCCTGCCAATCTTTTTCAGTAACGCTCGGTATCGAGAGCCGGGTATGGGGAAGATTGAGCCCCTTGTTAGATCCGATCCGGCCGCCGGTGGTGATGCGGCATTTGACCGCATCGCGCAATTTTTCCACTACCTCCGCCCGAATCAGGCCGTCATCGATCAGGACTCGCTGTCCGACTTCCACATCGTCCACCAGCGCAGCGTAATTGCTGGAAACCACGCCGTCGCCGCCCGTCCGCGGTTCACGGGTGATGGTGAGGATGCTGTTTTCCGGCATATCCATGCCGCCGTCGCGAATCGGGCCCAAGCGTATTTTCGGGCCGCACAGGTCGCCCATGATGGCCAGCGGGGTATCGGTGATGCTGCGGGCGGTATCTAAAAACTGCTGTCGCTGCTCCAGCGATCCGTGCGAAAAATTCAGCCTTATGACCGACACGCCCGTTTTGACCAGCTCCGCGAAAATATCCGGTTTGGCACTGGATGGGCCCAGCGTAATAACGATTTTTGTGCGGGATAACTGCAAACTCATAATCGCTATGCTCAACTTTCCACATCAAGTGCGACCTTTTTTATCGCTCGGCCGCGGTGCGTATCCGTCATGGCGGCGGGTGCGTTTTTTCTCGCGCACTTCATTCAGTGTACCGCATTTACGCCTGTTTATCGGCCGCCGCCGGTTTCGGTCCTGCGTGCCGGTGCGGGGGCAAGCCCACCACCGCCAGATGCAACTCGGCCAACTGCGCGGGCTCCACAGGCGATGGCGCTTGCGTCATCAGATCGGCGCCGCTTTGCGTCTTGGGAAATGCAATCACCTCGCGAATGCTCTGCCGCCCGAGCATCAGCATGATGAGCCGATCCATCCCCAACGCAATGCCTCCGTGCGGCGGGGCGCCGAACCGGAGCGCATCGAGCAGAAACGCGAATTTCTTCTCCGCCTCTTCCGGCGAAATGCCCAGCAGCGAAAATATCCGCGACTGTACCTCACGCCGGTGGATACGGATCGACCCGCCCCCGATCTCCACGCCGTTAAGCACCAGATCGTACGCCTTGGCCCTTACCGAGAGCGGATCGCTCTCCAGTCGCGGCAGGTCCTCATCCAGCGGAGACGTAAACGGATGATGCCGGGCGATGATCTTGCCGGTCGTCTCATCGCGTTCAAAGCCCGGAAAATCAATTACCCAGAGAAAATTCCATGAAGATTCATTCATCAGGCCCAGTGTACGCCCCAATTTCAGGCGCAGCTCCCCCAGCACCCGCCAGGCGATTTCCCGCCGGTCCGCCACCGCCAGCAGCAGATCACCATCCGCAGCGCCCGTGGCCGTTCGCAGCGTCTGCTGCAGCGCCGGCGAAATGAATTTTGCGATCGGCCCGCCCATATTGCCCGCACCCGCATCGCCGCCGAGTTTTATCCACGCCAGCCCACGGGCGCCGAACTGCTTCGCCTCGGCGGTCAATTCATCAAGCTGTTTGCGGCTCAGCGTTCCGCCGCCCGGCACGGCGATCATTTTCACGCATCCGCCCGAAGCGACCGCATCTTTGAACACGGCAAAATCCGTCTGGGCCGCCGTTTCACTTACGTCCTTGAGTTCCATCCCGAATCGCGTGTCCGGCTTATCCACCCCAAACCGATCCATCGCCTCCTGCCACGACATGCGAGGGAATTGTTCGGGCAGTTGCACCTGCAGCAATTCACGCCACAACCTTCGGATCAGCCCCGTTACCAGCGCGATGACATCTTCGCGCTCTACAAAGCTCATCTCCAGATCCAACTGCGTAAATTCCGGCTGGCGGTCGGATCGGAGGGCTTCATCACGGAAGCACCGGGCAATCTGCATATACCGATCCATCCCCGCCACCATGAGCACCTGCTTGAACAACTGCGGACTCTGCGGCAGGGCATAAAAATCACCCGGGCTCAGACGCGAGGGGACGAGAAATTCCCTCGCACCTTCCGGCGTGCTTTTGTAAAGGATCGGCGTTTCAATTTCCAAAAAGCCGTGCTCATCGCAATAATCCCGCATCAGTTTGGTTACCCGGTGCCGAAATATAATCGCCTCGGTCATCGGCCGCCGCCGCAGATCGACATACCGATATTTCAGCCGGACATCTTCGCTGACCGGCTCGTGGCTTGCGGGGAGGAATGGCGTCGGATCCGCCTTGTTGCAGAGCGTCGCCTCAGCGGCGATCAGTTCCACCTCGCCGGTGCTGATGCGCGGGTTCGTCGCCCCCGGCTGCCGCAAAATCACTTCGCCCGTCACCGCCACCACATCTTCATTGCGCAAGCTGCGGCCCAGTTCGTACACTTTGCCCGTTTCCGGCTTGAAAACAATCTGGCAGATACCCGCGCGATCCCGCAGATCGACAAACACCACGCCGCCGTGATCCCGCCACGCGGCCACCCATCCGCAGAGCGTGAGCTGCCTGCCGACATGTTCCTTGGTTACCTGACCGCAATAAACGTCGCGCTTCATATTCACCTTCAACATCAACCCTTCGTCATCATGTCGCCGCCCCCGGTTGGCTCGGTCCGGCCATTCACCGATGGCGTCCGAGAGGCCGGGGGTTACCGACCGCTGATCCAATGTTCTACCAGATTTAGGGCAGGTTCGCCTTGAAGTGAGTAGGTACCGTAATCGGTCGGCTTGGACCCCGGATACCATTCCCAGATAAAAGCCCCGGCAAAATGGTCGCCGGGCATAAATTTCCATATCCGCACAAATGCCTCATACGCCCGTAATTGCACCCGCGGATCAATCCGCCCCGTTCCCACGTAATCCCACGGCTTACGAAGCGTGTTTTGCAGATTATCCCAACCGACTTCCGTGATGAGAACGGGCTTGCCCAGGGCTTCGGAAAAACGAAGAATCCTGGCGGCAATCGGCTTCCACCGCGCGATGATGTTCTTTACTGGGGGGCTGTTGTGCCGGGCCAGATCGTAATACGAATTCATGCCGATGTAATCAAGCCGATTCCAGAACCGCACACTGGTGTAATGATCCCAATTGGCACTGTAAGTGAGTTTGCCGCGATACACCCGCCGAACGGCCGCAATGAGCCGATCCCACTGTGCGGTATGCGGCTCGGCCGAGATCAATTCACTGCCGACGGAAAAAATCGCCACGTGGCACCGCTGTGCCCACCCCGCCACGGTGACAATATATCGGCGGTAGGAGGTAAACCATGCCGACCAGTTCGGTGGTTTGATTCCGCCCCGCCATTGTTCACCGGTAGCGTGATCCAGCAGCACAATCGGCATGAGCATGGTATGGATACCGAGTTGATGGGCCTGAAGTAATATTTTGCGAATCTGCGGCGGCGGAAGTGTGGCGGCGGAATTGAACGCGATCCGCTGAGATTTAATATCCTTCTGCCGCGCATTGATGACAAAATTTATCCATCGGCATCCCATATGCCGCAGTTTCAGTATGGCCTGTTGATATTTTTCAAATCCATTCGGCTGATCAAGCTGCATACAGAAACCGCGGATGGCGGGCAGATGCGTCAGAGGGAACTTCAATGGCGCCGGCGGGGGGAGTTTGCGGCGGGGGGCGTGCGGCTCGCGTCCCATGCCTGTCAGAACCAATGCGACCAGCAGACCCAATAAGAGTCCCCACCCCGCCAACAATTTCCACCAGATACGCTTCACCCGCATCGACTCCCGGCAAAAGTCGCATTCTGTTGTATCCACCGCCGATATGCAACCGCCCGGCGCTGATCTCAACGGCGAACAACGAATAATCCCGAGGATTCTGGAGCAAGCCGATGGATGGGAACATTCACACTCCCATGGGGTGCCCGGAAAAATTGCCACGCCCGGTAGATCTCGCCCCCGCAGCCCCGCTCACAAAGCCGCGACCGTCGCAACTGCAACCACTGGGGAAAACCGATTTAACCGCCGAGGAAAAGGAAGAGCGCAGAGGCATCGGCGCGTGTCGCACAATCCTCGCCGAACCCACAGCGGCCGACCTGCCGGGGATGAAATTCCTCGTCCCGCCGTTCCAGAAGCAGTTCCAGCACGGCATCGCGAACCTTTCCCAGAAGTGCGAAAGTTAAGGTCGCCTTGTGCCAAACTTCGCCCATCGGGCTTGCTTGGGTGCCGACGGCCGATAACCAATACGCCACCCAGCGACAACAAATTCGACACCTCTGCTTGCATGCACCCCGCCTTTTGATGATAATTGCCCTCACACGACGGATGCCGCCGCCTGCGGGTAGAGCGACATCTGGTTTTCGGAAGAAAACGGCGGCCGAGTCAGGCGCTGGTGTTATCCGCCGTGCGGCGGACGCCAAGCTAACCGACATGCGGCAGTCGATGATGTGAGGATGATGATGTCTACGCTTACTCCCCCAACCGGGGCGCCTAAGTCTACCGGCGCTGCCAGAAACAAAAACAAGAACACGGAACCGACCGACGCTCGATCGGCCGAGCCAAAGTCGGATGGTCGCAATCAGGCTGTCGCATCCGACGCAGGCAACGGGCTTCCCGTGCTCGGTCAACCGACCGGACGTACGAATCGGTATGTGGGTAAAACCGGCGCCGAGATTATGCTGCAGATGCTCGTGGAGCATGGCGTCACCGATGCCTTCGGCTATCCGGGCGGGGCGATCCTCCCCACCTTTGATCAACTCTACAAAAATCAGATCAATTTCATTCTGGTGCGACACGAACAGGGCGCCGGGCATATGGCCGACGGATACGCCCGCGCTACCGGCAAGCCCGGCATCGTGATTGTCACCAGCGGTCCGGGTGCAACCAACACCGTCACACCGCTGGCCACGGCATACATGGATTCGATTCCGATGATCGTGTTTTCCGGCCAGGTTCGGACATACATGATCGGGAATGACGCGTTTCAGGAAGCGGATGTGACGGGCATCACGCGCCCGGTGACCAAACGCAATTATCTGGTCAAGTCGGTCAATGATCTGCCGCGAATTATTAACGAAGCCTTCATCATCGCCACCACGGGGCGTCCGGGGCCGGTACTCATCGATCTGCCGGTGGATGTCACCACGTCCAAGGTGGAGCAGATGATTGACGATACTCCGTATCTGCCGGGGTACAAGGTGTACCGGGCGGGCCACAGCCGGATGATCAAGCAGGCGATGGAACTGATCAATCGGGCCGAGCGTCCGGTGTTGTATGTCGGTGGCGGCGCGATCATCAGCGACGCCTGGGCCGAAGTGCGGGAGCTGGCGAAAAAAGCCAACATTCCGTGCACCACCACGCTGCTGGGTATGGGGGCGTTTGATGAACACAATCCGCTGAGCCTGCATATGCTGGGGATGCACGGCAGTGCTTACGCCAATTATGCGGTGCAGGAATCGGATTGCCTCATCGCCGTCGGCGCGCGATTTGATGATCGCGTCACGGGTAATTTGAAGCTCTTTGCACCCAAGGCGCGGATCATCCATGTGGATGTGGACCCTTCGAGCATCAGCAAAAATGTGAAGGTGGATGTGCCGGTTGTGGGTGACGCGAAGTTGTGCCTGGCGGAGATGTGCGAACTGGCGGAATACCGCCCCCGCGAGGCGTGGCTGGAACAGATCAAGGCGTGGAAGCAGCAATATCCGTTCACCTATCACGATGATTCCCCCCTGCCCAAGCCGCAGGCGATCATTGAGGCGATCAATCAGGTGACCCAAGGCAAGGCGTATTTCACGACCGGCGTCGGACAGCATCAGATGTGGGCGGCGCAGTTTATCCGCTGGCGTTTTCCCCGCAGCATGATCACCAGCGGCGGGCTGGGTACCATGGGTTACGGACTTCCTGCGGCCATTGGCGCTCAGGTGGGCCGACCGGGAGAACTGGTGATCGATATCGACGGCGATGCGTCGTACATCATGACGGCCATGGAACTGGCCACCATCCGGCAATTCAATCTGCCCGTGAAAGTCGCCATCCTGAATAACCGCTTCCAGGGAATGGTGCGACAGTGGCAGCAGCTTTTTTACGGTGGCCGATTTTCCAACAGCGAGATGGTCAATCCGGATTTTGCCGCCATGGCGGAGAGCTTCGGCATCCGGGGCATGCGCTGCACCCGCAAGGAGGATGTACTCAAGACGGTTGAGGAGATGGTGAAACATCCGGGACCGTGCGTGGTCGACTTCCTCTGTGAAACCGCTGAAAACGTCTATCCGATGGTGCCTTCCGGTAAGGGGCTCCATGAGATGGAACTCGGGGTTGTGGCCAGTGCACCGCCGAACAGCGCCCGCGAGCTTGGCTCGCTGGCTTGATGCAGTGTCCGAGCGCCGCCGCCCGTGCGGCGGGACAATGCCCAAAATATGAAATATGAATGAACGGAGGTCGCCGGATGCGACATGTGATAACCGCATTAGTGATGAATGAGCCGGGGGTGCTCGCCCACGTGGCCAACATGTTTTCAGCCCGTGGATTTAATATCGATTCTCTGGTGGTGGGCCGTACGGAAGACCCGCAGTTGTCCCGAATGACCATCGTGGTCGTGGCCGACGACCGCACACTGGATCAGGTGCGAAAGCAACTGGCCAAAATTGTGACGGTGGTTAAAGTGCGCGACTATCGCGAGACGCCGTTTGTGGCACGAGATCTGATGCTGGTCAAACTCAGCGCCTCACCGCGCACGCGCAGCGAGATTATTGAATTGGCCGGCCTATTCCGCGGTCATATTCTGGATGTGGGGCATAATTCTCTCACGGTGGAGCTTTCCGGTGAGGAAGACAAGCTTGACGCGTTCGTTGACCTGGTACGCCCCTACGGTATCCGTGAGCTCGCCCGCACCGGCATGATCGCCATGGCCCGCGGCGGCCATGCGATGTCGCTGGCTGGCGAAGACTCCGACGGCACCGGCAGCCCGACGGTGGCAGTGCCGCCCATCGCCCAGAGCAGCGGCCGACCGGCCCGGGTGGCGGCCAAGCGGGTGCCGACCCAGGAAGAGCTTGAAGCCACGCCACCGGGATGATTTCCCGGCACCACCCAGTTCACCCTCCCGCTTGAGGCGGCGGATGAATTGACCTACACTTTGGGCGTGAGGAGTGTTTCTTTGATGATCGCACAGGATTTGCTATATGCTTGATATCATTCGCGGAAAAGCTTACGTGCTGGGTGATAATATCGACACCGATCAGATTATCCCCGCCAAATTTTTAAGCTACAACCCGTCCGACCCCAACGAACGGAAATATTTCGGCATGTATGCCATGGACGGTGTACCCGCCGGACAGATGGGCCTGCCCGACGGTAATATCCGCTTTGTAAAACCCAATGAATTCAAAAGCGAATTCAGCATCGTCATCGGGGGCCGGAATTTCGGCTGCGGCAGTTCCCGTGAGCATGCTCCGCTGGCCATTGCAGAAGCGGGCGTGCGGGTGGTGATTGCGGAATTTTATGCCCGCATATTCTTCCGGAATTGCGTCAATGGCGGCTATCTGGTTCCCTACGAATCGCCCGAGCGTCTCATGGAGATCACGCGTACCGGCGATGAACTTGTCGTGGATGTGAAGCGCAATCTGTTATCCAATGTCACGCGGCGGACGGAGCATAAACTCAACCCGCTGGGAGATGTGGCACCGATTATTGAAGCCGGCGGAGTATTTGAATACGCCAAACTCGCAGGCATGATTTGATATCTGCATGGATGCAGATTCACTTCAACAGGAAAAAGTGGTGATATGAAAATTTTGCTTGTCGGCTCGGGCGCAAGGGAGCATGCCTTGGCATGGAAACTGCGCCAAAGCCCGTTGTGCACCGAACTGCTGATTGCCCCGGGCAACCCGGGCATGGCCGAACTTGGTCGATGCGTTGATATTCGCAGCGATGCCGTCGCCGATCTGACCCGCTTTGCCGTTGATCAAGCCGTTGATCTGGTGGTAGTGGGCCCTGAAGACCCCCTGGCATTGGGGCTAATCGATGCGCTGGCGGCAAAAAACATCCGCGCATTCGGCCCGAGCCTGGCGGGAGCACAACTCGAGGCGGACAAGACCTTTTCCAAAAAAATCATGCGTGAGGCTCTGATTCCCACCGCTGAAGGAAAGAGTTTCAAGTCCATGCGCGACGCCATTGCCTACGTTGAAACCCGCACCGATGCGATGGTGGTTAAAGCCGCCGGACTAGCCCGCGGCAAGGGCGTGGTTATCTGCAAAGACCCGGTTGAGGCTCTGGATGTCGTCCGCAATATCATGGAAAAGAAGATATTCGGTGCCGCCGGTTCCACCATCGTCATTGAGGAAAAACTGGAAGGGCCTGAGATATCACTTCTGGCCCTGATTGACGGCCATACCGCGTACATCCTGGAATCTGCACAGGATCATAAGCGCATTGGAGATCATGATCAGGGGCCCAATACCGGCGGAATGGGCGCCTTCAGCCCGGCCCCCCGCATGACCGATGAACTCGGTCGCAAGGCGGAATCCGAAATCATCGTACCGCTGCTCGATGCACTGGCCCGACATGAAATTGACTACCGCGGCATTGTTTACGCCGGCTTGATGCTCACGCCCGCCGGACCGAAAACGCTGGAATTCAACTGCCGCTTCGGCGATCCGGAAGCGCAGGTGCTGATGATGCGACTTAAGAGCGATCTGGTTGAGGCGATGCTTGCCTGTATCGACCGCAAGCTGGAACAGATCACGCTGGAGTGGGACCCACGCCCCGCCGTGTGCGTGGTGCTTGCCAGCAGCGGCTATGGATGGGAAAGCGACGATAAAGTTGTCAAAGGTGTACCGATCAGCGGCCTGCAAGAGGCTGCCGCCATGCCCGATGTCGTGATTTTCCATGGCGGAACGGCGATGCGCGACGGCCGACTGGTCACCAACGGCGGCCGCGTGCTGAGCGTTTGCGCCCTCGGCGACACCCTCGATCAGGCCCGGCAGAAGGCGTACGCTGCGGTGGAGAAGATTTCGTTTCCCGGCATGCAGTATCGCCGAGATATCGGCAAAAGCGGCGGATAATCAGGTTTGTTCCGTATCGTGATGGGCCAACTTTGGCGACCCATTTTTGATGACTTCTCAGCGAAACCGGTGCCGCGAATGCGAGAGTTTTGGCAGTCGATCCATTCGCTATAAATAGTCGTGTATGCGATCTCCAAGTCCGCGCGTGAGATTCGGTGTCGCCCGTTTTTGGCAAATAAGCAGCAATCGGCTACCATGATGCATCTTGGCCGGCACATAAAATGGGTTATGTGACGGTTGTTGCGGCACCCGGAAATGAGAATGGCGCGAGCACCCTATCTGAAACAATTGGCGATGATCGGCACCGTGCTGGCGGCGATCTTTGCGCTGGCGGCAGCCGTTCAAGCCGATGGGGGGTTTGGCGCCGCTGGAAACCGCGTCGGAGGCCGAATCTCGGTCTTTACCGGAACCGGGCCGTCCAACATATCTGCCTCCATGGGCACGCTGAGTAGTTGGCGCTTGACGCTTATCGATTGCATGGCGATCGGCTGGCTGGTTTGCAGCATCATGGCGGCCGCCCCTCGACCACGCCTCGGCGGTGATATCGGTCGGTGCGACACCCGACTATTGATGCCGATTTGCGGGCATACGATCCGATCTATTCGTCAAACCATTCTGCACATCCAAATGCCACCCCCCTGCCGCTGAATTCTATTTTCGGCATGTCAGGTCGCAGCCGAAAGGCTGCATCAATAATACTCTTTAGCGTAGGGTGGAATCATGGTAGTTAATATTATCAATCGTTCGCTGGCAAAAGTATTTGGATCACGCAACGACCGCCTGATCAAGGCATATCGGGAGCGCGTGATCGCCATTAACGCATTGGAAGCGGCGGTTCGGGCACTGACGGACGGCCAGCTTCGCGCCAAAACGGCTGAACTGCGAGAGCGTCTTGCCAAAGGGGAATCGGATACCGCCGTCCTTCCGGAAGCCTTTGCGATTATGCGTGAGGCGATGGATCGGCATATCGGGCTGCGGAATGTGCTTGATCCGCGGCGGAATTTCAACCCGGAATTGCTGGACGCAGCGTCCCGAGAACTCTTTGCACAGGCCAAGGCCAAATGCGTCAAGGAGCAGGACTGGCGTTTTGTGGAAATCCCGCCCCAGCTCTACGAAGGAATTCGTGCGGCGGTGCCGGAAGCGCGGCCTCCGTTTCGAGCCCGCCCCTTCGATGTGCAGCTCATAGGCGGTATGGTGCTGTATGACGGGAAGATTGCTGAAATGTCCACCGGCGAAGGCAAAACATTCGTCGCACCCCTTGCCTGCTATCTGATGACGCTTCGCGGCATGCATTGCCATGTGGTTACCGTCAATGATTATCTGGTACGGCGTGATGCGGCATGGGTGGCGCCGGCGTTTTACGCCCTGGGGCTTTCCGTAGGTTACATCCAGGCGCATATGGATAACGAACCACGCCGAGCTGCGTATCAGTGCAATGTCACCTACGGTACCAGCAGCGAATTCGGCTTTGATTACCTCCGCGACAATATGAAGCAGAGCGTGCAGGAGCAGGTGCAGGGGCCGCTGGACTTTGCCATTGTGGACGAAGTGGACAGCATTCTCATCGATGAAGCGCGAACGCCTCTGATTATCAGCGGGCCGGCGCATGATGATTCCCCCCGTTACCGCGCCGTTGACGAAGTGGTACGAAAACTTCTTGCCTGTCAGCAGCCATGGCAGAAGGCCAAGGATCGCGTTGATGCCATCAAACGGCGCATCGGGGCGGCGGAAGGTGAAATTAAATTAACACGCGGCGACAAGGAAAAGATCAAGGAATACGAAGAGATTATCCGCATTGGCCAGGCGGAACTGGTGGAAGCCGAAGCGGCTCTGGCCCGCGAAGTCAGCATGTACGAGGTGGAACTGGACCGAAAATCCGTTCACCTGACGCACGAAGGCACGCAAAAGGCGCAGGAATTTGCCGGCGTCGGATCGTTTTACATCGGCAGCAATATGGATTGGCCGCACCTGCTGGAGCAGAGCCTCCGTGCGCATGTGGTGTATGAACGGGACAAAGAATATGTCGTGCAGAACGGTGAAGTTGTTATTGTTGACGAATTCACCGGGCGATTGATGGTGGGACGCCAGTGGAGCGACGGCCTGCATCAGGCGGTTGAGGCCAAGGAACGCGTCACCGTCAAACCGGAAACGCAGACGATGGCAACCATCACCCTGCAGAATTTCTTCAAGCTTTACAAACGGCTCGCGGGCATGACCGGCACCGCTATGACCGAGAGCGAGGAATTTGCCAAGATATATTCATTGGAAGTTGTTGCCATTCCCACCAATCGCCCCGTCGCCCGACAGGATCAGGAAGATCTCATCTTCATGAGCGAACGCGGCAAATGGAAGGCCATCGGCCAGACAATTGCCGAGGCGGCAGCTCGCGGCCAACCCGTGCTCGTCGGTACCACCAGCGTTGAAAAATCAGAACGGCTCTCCAAGCTGCTCACCAGCGAATACCATCTGGATCATGAAGTGCTCAATGCCAAAAATCATGAACGCGAGGCGGAGATCATCGCCAAAGCCGGCCAGCAGATCAAACGGCCGGACGGGAGCGTCGTGGGCGCCATCACCATCGCGACCAACATGGCCGGTCGAGGTACCGATATATCGCTTGGTGAGGGTGTATCGGCAGTCGGCGGGTTATTTGTATTGGGCACGGAACGGCATGAGTCGCGGCGTATCGACAATCAGCTTCGCGGCCGAGCGGGGCGGCAGGGAGACCCGGGCCTGACCCGCTTTTATCTGAGCCTTGAAGATGATCTGATGAAACTCTTCGCCGGTGATTTTACGCTGCGTGCCCTGCAGCGGCTGGGTATGCAGGAAGATGAAGCCATCGAGCATCATTTCGTTTCCAAGGCTGTGGAACGTGCACAGAAAAAGGTGGAGGAACGCAATTTCGGCATCCGCAAAAATCTGCTGGAATATGATGAGGTGCGTAACTTTCAGCGGACGCATTTCTATAAAACCCGCCAGGCGATTCTTGAAGGCCGCAACCTGCAGGAAACTATTTTCTCAACCATCTCGGAAGCGGTGTCCGATTCGGTGGAATATTATCTGAACCGCGACTACGTTCCCGGCCGGATTGCCGACTGGGCGCTGCAGCATTTCCATGTGACGATTGACCCCGGCGAATTGCGCGATACAGAAGTGGCCGTGCTGGAGATGACCATCAAGGACAAGGCTCGCGATGAAGCCCGGAGCAGCATTTATCAGTCGCTTTCAGAATTTCTCAATCCCGATGCGCAGGCGGAGGATTGGGATTACATCGGTCTTTCCAACTGGGTCAAAACGCAGTTTGATGTCCAGATTTCTCCCGCTGACTGCCGCAAGATGGATCGGCAACACATTGCCGAAACTCTGGTTGAGCGGGCACTTGATCAGATCGAGCATAAAACCTGCGGTGATTTAAGCCAATATCTGGTGAGTTATTACGGATATCGGCAGTTGTGCAACTGGGCGAAGGAAAAATTTGAACTCGATATTCCGCTCACGGATATCCAAGGCAAGACGGCGGCTCAGGTGGAGGAGATTATTCTCTCCAAGGCCCGCCATCTTTATCAGGAGCGTGAACTGGCCTATCCGCTCGACTACGCCCTGATGGTGACGGATCTAAGCGGCGGCACATCCAATGTATTCGCATCGGAGCAGTTGGCGGGTTGGCTCAAAGCCAAGTACGCCGTCACGATGACGGGTGATGAAATTCGCGCCATTCCGGCGGATAAAGTACGTGAGACGCTGCTGGCGAAGGTTCGCCCCGCCGTGGAGGAAATCGATAAGCAGGTGCGCGAGGCGGTGGAGAAACTGCCCGAATCCAAAATGCTTGCCGCATGGGTAACGGATCGTTTCGCCACTCCGGCGGCGCCCGATGAATTTGAAGGTGAGCCGACGGAAGAACGCATCGAGCGGATTACGGAACTGGCCCGCGCCTTTTTGCGGATCGAATTGACGGAACTTGAACGCAACGTCCTGCTGCAGATTTATGACACAGCGTGGAAGGATCACCTCTACGCCATGGATCAATTGCGCGACACCATCGGGCTGCGGGGCATTGCCCAACGCGACCCGGTGATTGAATACAAGCGTGAAGGAACGCGGCTTTTTGAAGAATTTCTGCGTGTGCTGCGCGATCGGGTGACCGATACGATCTTCAAGATCAAGGTCGCCAGTCCGGAGGAGATGCGTAATGTTTACGCGGCGCAGCAGGAAGTGTTTGATCCGCAGGAATCAACCGGTGTGGATGCCGAACGCTTTGCGGCGCCCGCAGAATCGCGCAGCTTGGATGACGGCGACACGCCGGAGATTCAGGCTGCGGAGGCCCCTGTGGCCACCATCGTCAATGCAGAACCGCGGGTGGGGCGTAACGATCCGTGCCCGTGTGGCAGCGGCCGGAAGTTTAAACAGTGCTGCGGCAAAACGGCCTGACAATAAACGGGACATGCCTTTCCGCCTGACCCGAAATGGAGCGTACATTCAATGACCATGGCCGGCGTAGCAATCGTAGGCCGCCCGAATGTCGGCAAGTCGAGCCTCTTCAATCTGCTCGCCGGGCGACGCATATCCATTGTCGATCCAACGGCGGGTGTGACGCGGGATCGCATCACCACAACGATCTCGCATGGCGAAGGTGTCTTTGAACTCATCGACACCGGCGGCCACGGGGTGGAGGACCGCGACAATCTCACCGACGAAATTGAATCGCAGATTCGCGCCGCCGTCGATCAGGCAGCCCTTCTATTGCTGGTGGTGGACGCCAAAACCGGCGTAACGCCGCTGGACCGGACGGTTGCCAAATTCATCCGCCGTTTTGCCAAGCCGGTTCTGCTGGTAATTAACAAAGTTGACGGAGCGGGGCAGGCGCAGGCGGAAAACGAATTTTTCTCGCTCGGATTTCCCGATGCGGTATGTGTTTCCTGTACGCATCATCGCGGCCGAGGCGAACTGCTCGATGCCATAGCCGGGCGAATCGATCTGATGCCCGCGGCTGGAATTGATCAGCCGGTGCTCAAGCTTGCCGTGGTCGGGAAGCGAAACGCAGGCAAAAGTACGCTCATCAACACCCTGGCGGGGTGCAACCGGGTGATTGTTTCCGATGTGCCGGGCACCACGCGCGACAGTGTGGATGTGAGCATCCGCATGGAAGACAAGACATTTTTAATGATTGATACCGCAGGCGTTCGGCGGCGATCCAAAATGACCTCCGACGATCTGGAATTCTACAGCTACCACCGGGCGCAGCGTTCCATCCGTCGGGCGGATGTATCGCTGATGCTGCTGGACGCCTCGCTGGAGGCCGGCGATGTGGATCAGAAGCTGGCCCGGTACATTGCCGAAAATTTCAAGCCGGTGATTTTTGTCGTCAACAAATGGGATATGGTCAAGGGACGCGCCTCGCCGGCGGATTTCGGCCAGTATCTCGGCACCCTGTTTCCCCAGCTTGCATTTGCCCCGATCTCCTGCATCAGTGCGCTCAACAACGATAACGTGCTTGAAACGCTCCAATTGGCGATGAATCTGTACCAGCAATCGGGCATCAGACTGCCGACGGCGCAGCTTAATTCCGTGGTGGAGGAAATTGTCGCTCTACGCGGCCCCGGCAGCCATCACGGGCGGCGGATCAAGGTGTACTACGCCACGCAGATTGATGCTCACCCTCCAACCATCGTGCTCTTTGTCAATCATCCGGATGCGGTGGATGAGGAATATGAACGATTCTTCGTGCGTGAACTGCGTCTGCGGACGGTGCTGCGTGAAGTGCCGATCCGTCTGCTTCTGCGGGGGCATCGTACGCGCCGTGCTCAGGGCGATTCCGCCTGAGGGTATGGGAGCCGTCAAGCCGATTCAGAATCCCGATAAATATTTTCCATCCCGTCCATCGGGCCGGCCCCGGAAAATCCATGAAGGCATGCGACGCCCACGGGCAATAGTAAACTGACACGGGAATATGATACTTTTTTAATTTTGTTGCCAGTTCGTCCGCCTGCCAAGCCGGCACAATGACATCCAGCAGCCCCTGTAGAATGTAAGTTCGCATGCCGCCAGAGGCATAGCTCACCGGCGAAGCGTACCGGTAGCCCCGGCCGTCATGCAGGCTCACCCACCGATCCATAAATTTCCCCGCCACGCCGAACGCCCACCAGTGTGCAATCGCCCGTACTTCGGAGAGATTCGTCGGGGGATAAAAGGCAATAACGGCGTTGGCCGCCAGATGCACGGACGGATAATCGCGGGCGGGAAAGAGGTTCAGATCGCGGGTATAAGCTGCCATAAGGGCAAGGTAGGCCCCGGCTGAGAGACCGACGACGGTGAGGCGGTGTGTTGCGAGATTATACTTGGGGCGATGAACCATCAACCACGCCCAAGCATTTTTGACGTCTTCAATGCTGCGGGGAAATCCGCCTCCATGCCCGGCCCAGCGATAGTCGATATTAAAGACGGCATATCCGCGCCGCACCAATTTGCGTGCCATCCACGCCACCGCCCAGTCGTCATCGTACCCCCACACCCATCCCCCGCCGTGAATCAGAAGGATCGCTGGATGTGGTCCCCGGACGTTCGGCAGATACAGGTCACCCTGGAGAAACGCACTGTGTTTGTGTCGGTAGTAGACATGAAGCACCTCGGTAAAACCGCACCGCTTGGCCCCACCGGTGTGAAGCTCGGTACAGCCGGAGAGCGACATAAGCAGCCCTGCGGCAGTAAGCAGCCCATATTTTGCCCGCCGAGCGGTTTTCATTCATCTTCCCCGGAGCCGGTGCAACCGCCGAATTGTAGCGGATGTTCCATCAGAATTTGATGCTTCGCAGGGCCATATGAGGCCGTAAAATCAACGGTTTTTGCGTCTCGAC
>JBMFVY010000036.1:0-28946 GCA_049965755.1 Phycisphaerae bacterium
CGGCCGCCCGACTGGTGACTGCGACGCCATGATCGCGGCCGTTTCTCTGGCCCATGGCCAGGTGCTGCTTACGCGGAATAGGCGCCATTTTGAAAATATTGCCGGTTTAGTTGTCCGATCCTATTAGGACACGAAGAAGTGACATCCACCGTTGTTGACATGGGTGGGGCCAAGGGCTATGATCTTGATCCATGCCACGAACCGCACGAGCCGCTATGGGCGGTGTTATTTATCATGTAACTAACCGCGGCAATGGCCGCATGAAGATTTTTCGCAAACCCGGGGACTACCTCTCCTTTGTGGAACTGCTGATCGCCGGCAAACAGCGTGTGCCCATGGACGTCTTCGGTTTCTGCCTGATGCCCAACCATTGGCACCTGGTGTTACGCCCGCGTGGTGGCGACGATCTGGCCGCCTACCTCTCTTGGGTAAGCAACACGCACGTCAAACGTTTTCGTGTAGATTATCCGCAAACCAGCGGCCATCTGTACCAGGGGCGGTATAAAAGCTTCCCGGTTGAAAGCAGCCGATATTTAGTCGGTTTGCTGCGTTATGTGGAGGCGAACCCCTTACGGGCGGAATTGGTAAAACATGCGGAAGACTGGCCTTGGTCGAGTTTGGGAGGTGATAAGAGGCTGGTCGCGGAGCTTTTGAGTCCATGGCCCGTGGATCGCCCCAGGAATTGGCGGGCTCTGGTAAATCGGCCCATGGATAAGCCGGAGCGTGAGCGTCTGCTGACCAGCTTCAAACGTGGTTGTCCCTTGGGAGAAGATCACTGGGTGGCAAGAATGGCGGCAAGGATGGGATTGGAGCACACACTGAACCCGCTTGGAAGACCAAAAAAGCAGGGGACAAGATGATAATGATCGATGTCACCTTTTCTCGTGCCCCAATCCCGGCCGCCAGCCAGCTCTGGCGCTCAAGGTGGCCCGTCGGCCAGTGGGGCTATTTGCGGGGATGATCCAACAGGGGAAATCCCACCTGGCCGTAGTCGGTGTATTGGCCTTGGTAGCCGATGATGTGGAACACGATCTCGTGAAAGAGCGTCCGCACCGCGCCGAGGCGATCAAACCACCCTTGCTGGTCGTGCTGTAAACCGCTCCAGTCACCGTGGGCCGCCGCGTTCCGTAGCTCGCGCCAAGCGTCCACGTTGGCCCCAGACACCGCACCGAGGCCGCAGAGCTGGCGCAGCGAGTCGCGAGCGCTCGGATTACCCATCGCACTGCCAATGAAGCCTGTGGCCCTGTTTCGGGCACGCTCTCTCGGGCCTGAATTGGAATCAGGCCACCTCTTGATGTAGCACCGCAACTTCCTCAGCGCCGCTTGGTCTTCCCCGCTGACCGCAGCCAAATTGGGGATGAGATCGACGACGGCCTCCACCGCGACGGAAAGGGACGAGGACTGTGCGTTCACCGAGAGGCCTTCGGACTTTCGCACTCCGAATACCCTTGCGGACAGTGGGTGCAGCTGCCCATCCGGCGGCGGGTCGCCGGAAAGCACGTAGCGCAGGTACCGCCGGAAAATCTCCCACTCGAAGCCGGTTGGCGGCCCGGAGTAGGTATCGATGGGGGCAAAGGTCCGGCCGTCGGTTGGTGGCTCCGGCGGCCTGATCCGAAGTTCACCGACACCCCCTGTCACCGTCCTGATTGCGGTTATGGCCAGCGGCCCCCCGAGCGTGAAGAGCATCGACTCCCAAAGGCGCGACGCGAGGTGCGCTGGGGGCGGCTCATTGCACAACACGCGCAGGCACGTGTTGCCGCCGTGGTGAAAGATGGCGAATTCGTAGCCGCGATCTTCAAACCCGTTCGCCACCACGGTCACACGGCGTTCCCGTTGGCCGAGCACGGCCGGCCCCTCGATGATTGGCAGAAGGCGACGGTCGTTCGCCGCGTTGGGAAGACGCAGCTCCCCCCGGCTCCAGACCTCGACCCGGTTGTCCTTGGCGTCCGATGGCCATCCATTCTCGCACAGCACTAGCTCGAAACAATGGGCGCGAAGGGTGTGTCCGCGCCCGCCTATGCAGCCGCTTGGAGGATTCGGCTGATCGCATGCCGCGCTCCAAGTCCGGCCGAATATATCGGTGGCCGCCAGCGCGTGGGAGCCAGCTTGGAGCGAGCCGGGCGGGGGGACCGCACGCTCATTGGCCGCCAGCAACGGGCCGGGGAGGAATATGGTTACGTGAAAACCATCTGGGGGCGTTTGGGCGATATACCCCGGGCCGCTGGCCACCTCAGCACCGCTGCTGCTGGATAGCGTGATCGTTGTGCAGTCGATTTTGAAATTACCGGCGAGTGCCGGCCCGATGACGGGTGCTGCTGTGTTACTCTCCACCACGAGCGCCCGGAGTTCGCCCGAGGCGCGATCAAGAGATGGGACACGTGCCATTTGATCTCCTTTTTTTCCGGAATCAGAGAAGGCGGGATGCCGGCATTCTCGCTGCCGAACCGCGGAATCTCCGCCTGGCGGCAAATACCGGCAACCTACTGAATTCGAATAATATCCCTAACCTTCTCCCACGCAATCGCTGGCTCAGGCGCCAGAGCATAGGAAGACCGGGCGGTCGGCCGACGCGGCGCCGCATACATCACAAACAATTTGGCCCAACCGGTGCAGGGCACCGCTGCCGCCCGTTGCACGCCTTGCGGTTTATGCCGCTGATTCGTCCAATGCCTCCGGTTTGAGCGTCACCACATCCGGAAGATTGCGGTAATAATGATTGAAGTCCATTCCGTAGCCGACCACAAACTCGTCATCAATGTCAAAACCGATGAAGTCGGCGCTCAGGCCCGCCTGACGCGCAGCTCCCTTCCGCAGCAGCACACAGGTGCGAATGGATGCCGGACGCCGCCGCTGTATCATCCGTCGCACCGCCTCCAGGCTGCGGCCACTCTCCAGCACATCATCCAAGATCAGCACATGGCGGCCGGAAAGCGGCAGGCGCCCCGGCAGCACGACGGTGGGCCGATGTGATGGGGTGACCCGGCCCGCGTAGCTGGTGACCGCCAGCACATCAACCCGCATTTTCATCGGCAACCGGCGTACCAGATCCGCCAGCAGAATAAATGAGCCCGTGAGCACCGGCACGATCACCAGCTCCGTGCCGGTATAAATGCGGGACATCTCCGCCGCCAATTCCGCCACGCGGCGATTGATGCGGTGCCGCGATACCACCACGCGATCGATCTCTTTCATGCCGGAAACAATAGCCGCTTCCGGTCACCGCCGCCATACCGTAACCCTCGCGCAAAAGCCCACTTCGGCTGATGCACCGGCCGCGGGACTATGGAAAATTCCCGTTCCGGTATAGACTTCCAGCCCATGAGAAGAATTGCACTTTTTAATCAAAAAGGGGGCGTGGGCAAAACCACGACGGCGGTAAATCTGGGCGCTGCGCTGGCGGATGAAAAGAAGCGGGTGATTCTGATTGATATGGACCCGCAGGGGAATTTATCGTTCCATCTTGGGCTGGAGCCGACAGGGATTCATCATTCCAGTTATCAGGTTCTCACGCAGGGTGTTTCGATCAAGCAGGCACTCCATCCGGTGGGGGAATATCTCTCGGTGGTGCCGGCCAGCAGCGATCTGGCGGGTGCGGAAGTGGAACTGGTGGACATGCCCCGGCGCGAACACCGTCTGGCGGACGCATGGAAACAGGAACCGGTACCGGCTGATTTTATCATCATCGACTGCCCGCCAAGCCTCGGCCTGCTCACCCTCAACAGCCTGTGCCTGGCTACGGAGGTGATTATTCCTCTGCAGGCACACTTTCTGGCGCTGCAGGGAATGGCGCGGTTGCTGGAAACCTGCTCGCTGGTGCGGGACCGGCTGAACCGGGAGTTAAAAATTTCGGCGGTGCTGTTCTGCCAATATGAAGCGGCCCCGCGGCTCACCGGCGAGGTGACGGAGGAAGTGGAGAAATTTATTGAATCTGCACGCGGATCCGGCAAGCCGTGGGCGGATGCCACGGTGCTTCAGACGCGCATCCGGCGCAACATCAAATTGGCGGAGGCGCCGAGTTTTTCGCAGAGCATCTTCACCTACGCCCCCAATTCCGCTGGCAGCGCCGATTACGGCGTATTGGCGCAGGAAATATTGGAAATGAAGTAAATGGCCGGGTTGGGCCGCGCCCCGCCGCTCTCGCGGCATTCCGCCGCCAACAGAAGCCCGCGACTCTGCGCCCCATCAGCTCCGGTGGCCGGTGAGGCGGGTAAAGGCCTCCAGATATCGGTCGTGTGTCCGCTGTACCACATCGGGCGGTAGCTCGGGCCCGGGCGGTGTTTTATCCCAGGCAAGCCCGGAGAGATAATTTCGCACATACTGTTTATCAAAGCTGGGTTGATCGCGGCCGGGGGCGTATTCGTCGGCGGGCCAGAAGCGCGAACTGTCGGGCGTAAGCACCTCGTCAATCAGAATCGGTGCCGCCCCTTGTTCGGGGATGCCCCATTCAAATTTGGTATCGGCGATGATGATGCCGCGCCTGCGGGCGGCCTGCGCCGCCTCCACATAAAGCTCAATCGACCGATCGCGCACAAATTCCATCGTCTCCCGCCCCACTTCTTTGCATGCGGTGTCAAAATCCACCGGTTCATCGTGCCCCTGCGCCGCCTTGGTGGTCGGGGTGAAAATGGGCTCAGGTAACTGATCGCATTGCCGCAGGCCCGGCGGCAGCGAAACCCCGCACACGGACTGCGTTTTGCGGTACTGCGCCCAGCCGCTGCCCGCCAGATATCCGCGCACCACACATTCAATGGGGATCACCTGTGTTTTCCTTACCAACACCGACCGCCCCTGAAGCTGTTCACGATAGGGGCTTAATTCCGGCATGGCGGCCGGTACATCCGTACTGATGAGATGGTGGCCGATGCGGCCGTCAAAGAACCGGAACCAATAATTGCTCATGGAGGTGAGCAGAACCCCTTTTTGCGGGATCGGCGTCGGAAGAATGACATCAAAAGCACTGATGCGGTCGGTGGCGATGATGACGAGCCGGTCGCCGAAATCGTAGACATCGCGCACCTTGCCGCGACGGACGGGGTGATGACCGAGTTCACTTTTGACAACCGTCTGCAAGGTGTAGGCCTCCGCACCACTAACCGGGATTATAACCCCCCCCGCCGCAGGAAGGGGAAAGCCGCATGGCCCCGGCGAGCATGGGGACAAACTGCCCCGGCCGGGATATTCTAAATCGATCATGCAGAGTTGTGTTGACATGCTCTCGGCCGACGGACCCATCGCACGAAAGATGAAGCAGTTTCGCGTGCGCCCCGAGCAGATTGAAATGGTTCGGGCCGTGGAAAAGGCATTTCAGACGCCGCACCATCTGATCGTCGAGGCCGGTACCGGCACGGGAAAATCATTTGCCTATCTGATCCCGGCCATTGCGCAGGTGCTCAGTGCGCGCAAGCGTGTCATCATTTCAACCCACACCATCAGCCTGCAGGAGCAGTTGCTCAACAAGGATATTCCATTGTTGCGGCAGGTATTCGGCGATGAATTTTCCGCCGTACTCTGCAAGGGGCGCAGTCACTATGTTTGCCTGCGGCGTCTGCAGATGGCGCTGGAGCGGAAGGCCCACCTGCTGCCGTGGCCCAACGCCTCCAGCGATCTGGCGATGATTGCGGAGTGGGCCCAGACTACGACCGACGGCAGCCGTGCCAGCCTGCCGCATCAGCCGATGTGGGACGTGTGGGAAAGCGTCTGTGCGGAAACGGGCAACTGCATGGGGAAGAAGTGCGCGTTTTATGATCCGTGCCACTATCAGAAAAGCCGCCGCCGCATGCAAAATGCGCAGATATTAATCTGCAATCACGCCCTGTTTTTCTCCGATCTGGCGCTGCGGCGTCAGGGGTACGGTATCCTCCCGCCGTATGAGCTGGTCATCCTCGATGAGGCCCATACGATTGAACAGGTGGCGGCGGATAATCTCGGCTTTCAGCTCACGCCCGGCTCGGTGCAGCGACTCATGAGACGCCTTTCGGCCCGTGATAAACGCCACGGCCTTGTTCCCACCATCCGCGAACTTTCAGATCAGCAGCGCACGGAGCTGCAGGATCGAATTGACGCGGTGCAGATGGCATCGGACGAATTTTTCTCCGATGTCGCCGTTTGGTACGGCACCACCATGGCCCCAAGCCGCCGCATCCTCGGCCCCCTGCCGATCACCGATACGCTCTCTCCTGCCCTGACCGAGCTGGCCAATCAGATTGAATCGATCCTGGCGCCGATGATCGCCCGGTCAAAAATGTCGCCGGAGGATTTGATGGATGATTCTCCGGTTGAAAATGCCGCCTCGGAGGAAACCGACCGTCGTCGGCGTGATATTTTTGAACTGAATTCTCATGGTAACCGCATTCGTGGTTTGGCGACTGTGGTGGGGGAATTTATTCAGCCGAGCCAGAACGATCTGGTGCATTGGGTTGAGTGCGAACTGCGGCAGCGGCTGAACTATTCGCTGCACGCGGCGCCGGCGGACTTGGCCCCTTTTCTCAAGGCGCATCTTTTCGATACATGCAAATCGGTCGTGATGACCAGTGCGACACTCGCCGATTCCATCACCAATCGCAAGGGGGCGGCAGGCGGCGGAGAGTTTGCCTTTTTCCGCCAGCGGTGCGGCGCAGCCAATGCCGAGGAACTCAAGCTCGGCTCACCTTTTGATTACCCGAAACAGTGTGTGGTGTATGTGCAGACCGATCTGCCCGACCCTACAGAGGCGGCCTTTCTGCCGGCGGCGATGCAGCGTGCCCTGCACTATATCCGCCTGTCGCGCGGCCATGCGCTGATTTTATTTACCAGCTTCAAAATGCTTGCCGACGCACACGGATATCTGGCCAAACCGCTGCAGGAGCTCGGCTACCCGCTCTGGCGTCAGGGGGAGGAACAGAGCACGGATCAACTGCTGACCTTGTTTCGCTCGACACCGCATTCCGTTCTGCTGGGCGTCGATTCCTTCTGGCAGGGAGTGGATATTCAGGGAGACGCCCTGACGAACGTCATCATCACCCGACTGCCATTTCCCGTGCCGGACCGCCCGCTGGCCCAGGCGCGGGCCGAGGCGATTGAAAAAGCGGGCGGCGATCCGTTCAAGCAGCTGAGCCTGCCGGAGGCGATTATGAAATTCAAACAGGGGTTCGGCCGCCTGATCCGCACGCACAGCGATCGCGGGATGGTGGTGGTGCTGGATAAACGAATCAAGACTAAATATTACGGCCGGCATTTTCTGGCCGCGATTCCACCGGCCCGCGTTGAATATGTGGATCAGCCGCCGGAATCCCCGCAGCCGGCGGGCGGCGTCGGCGGATCCGCGTGATCATACATCGCACGTGAATTCGGGGGTTGGCCATCTTGGCCGACTCCGGCGTCTTCCAACCGCCCGTAAATCACTGCGGAGTTGTCGCCGACTGCGTGGTCGCAGGCTCGGTGGCCGCGGGCTGAGTCGTTGCCGGCCGGGTTGTGGCGGGTTGCGTGGCCGCGGGTTTAGCGGGCGCTGTTCCCGTCTTGGGGTTTTCCGTGATCACATGAATGGCCGTCTCCACGGGGAGTGGCGGCGGTTGGATCGGCGTGCTCGGGGCTTTACCGAATAAGCCGTCGGCCACCGTGGTGACGTGCACTTTGCCGCCGGGCTCATTGGGCAGGGCGACGACGATATCCGGTTTGGGGCCCGGGGCGCGGAACAGCAGGGCGGTTGCCGAGTTGTAACTGCCCGGTGAACGCAGGGCCGTCCGCGGCCGCGTGGGGGTTTGCGAGCATCCTGCCAGAATGGCCAGCGGCGCGATCCACAAGGCCGCCTTCCATGTCATCAACATCCGGAATCTCATAGCTGTCTCCTGAACGATCCGTCCGGCGGCATCATCGCCCACGGCAGGACTTAGTGGCCTTCTTGAGCCGAACGCCGCAGATTCATTAATCGGGCGGCTTCCATGCAGTCTTTATCGCCCCGGCCACTGCAATTAATCACTAAAACCTGGTCGCGGGGCATCTTGCGGGCCAGATCCATGGCAAAGGAAATCGCATGCGAGGATTCAAGGGCGGGAATAATTCCCTCCTGCTTGGCCAATAATTCAAATGCGTCCAGCGCTTCAGAGTCGCGCACCGCATGATAAGACACCCGCCCGGTATCCTTCCAATACGCGTGTTCCGGCCCGACGCCCGGATAATCCAGCCCGGCTGAAATGCTGTGCACATCGGCGGTCTGACCGTCCGCATTCTGCAGAATGTACGAAAGCGACCCATGGAGCACACCGGGCCGACCCTGCGTAAGCGATGCGGCGTGATCGCCGAGGTTCGGCCCGCGGCCGCCGGCTTCCACGCCGTAGAGTTTCACCGCCCGATCATCAATGAATGGATAAAAAATACCCGCCGCATTAGACCCGCCGCCTACGCACGCCACAATCGCGTCCGGCAGCCGCCCAATCGCCTCCATACACTGCCGGCGTGTTTCCTGCCCGATGACGGATTGGAAATCACGCACAATCATCGGGAACGGGTGCGGCCCGACCACCGTGCCGATGATGTAATGTGTATGTTCAACCGAGCCCATCCAGTCGCGCATCGCTTCGTTGGTGGCGTCCTTGAGCGTACGTGAGCCGCTGGAAACCGGAATCACCCGCGCCCCCATCAGCCGCATGCGAAAGACATTGAGTTCCTGCCGTCGAATGTCCTCCTCCCCCATGTACACATCGCAGGAAAGCCCGAACGCCGCCGCCGCCGTCGCTGTTGCTACACCATGCTGACCGGCACCGGTCTCGGCTATGACGCGCTTTTTACCCATGCGGACCGTCAGCAACCCCTGACCGATGGTATTGTTGATCTTGTGTGCCCCGGTGTGGGCCAAATCTTCACGCTTGAGGTAAATCCGGGCGCCGCCGGCAAGTTCGGTTAAACGACGGGCGAAATAAAGGGGTGTCGGCCGACCCACAAACTGCCGCAGATAGTATTCAAACTCTCTTTGGAATTCCGTATCCTTGCGGGCCTGCGCGTAGACCTCCGCAAGCTGATGCACCGCCGCCATCAGCGTTTCAGGCACATACGTGCCACCGTAATAGCCGAAGTGCCCCTTGGCGTCCGGCAGATGGGTGTCGGCCGGGCCTGCCGGGCGTGCCGAACGGACCTGCTCGGATGAAAGGGCCGCTGTATCTATGGTTGCTGAACTGCTCACCGCTGATGATCCCCTGAAAAACTCACATTCTTCCTTCATTATCATAGCATCAGATAGGCGCTCGCTGGCAACGATCCACGTTTTTGTTCGTTATGCTTATAATTACGACTGAAGTCGTGGCGGATCGACGTGATCAATTTGGAGCAGAAAATGGCTAAAAAAAAGAGCAAATCGCTCGCCAAGCGCCGCTGCAAAGGGTGCGAGGGAATCAGCGGGCCGCTGGATGAAAAGGGTATCCGCAAATTGCTGAAAGGCATCCCGGATTGGACTCTCGAGGACGGCAGGCTGGTGCGTCATTTCGAGTTCATGAACTTTCATCAAACCATTGAATTCGTCAATATGATCGCCTGGCTCTGCAATCTGGAAAATCATCATCCCGATCTGCAGGTCAGTTACAGCGCCTGCACCGTACAATTTATTACCCATTCGGTCGGCGGTCTGACGGAAAATGATTTTATCGTCGCGTCGAAGATTGACGCCATATTGAAGCTTTAGCGTCAGAATCGTGAGGGGATCAATTCCGATGGATGACAGGCCCGTTCGAAGAATGCTCATACTCTCCGCCTCCGCCGGCGCGGGGCATGTACGCGCCGCCGAGGCCCTGCTTAAAGTCTGCTCCGATCATCCGCAGATAGGCGAAGTGCAACATTGGGACATGCTTAAATACACCACCAAAATATTTCGCCATCTTTATTCCCAGGTCTATCTCGATCTCATCAATCATGCGCCGAAAATGCTCGGCTGGATCTACGACACCATGGATACACCCTGGCGAAATGAAAAAATGCGCCTCGCGTTTGAAAAATTCAACGCCGGCCCATTTCTCAAGGCCGTCACCACCTTCAAGCCCGATATCATCATGTGCACCCATTTCACACCCGCGGCATTGGTGGGATGGCTTCATGCGGTCGGCAAGCTCGACGTAAAGCCCGCTATTGCCGTTACCGACTTTGATTGCCACGCCATGTGGCTCACGCATTCGTATCTGCATTATTTTGTGGCGCTGGAGGAAACGCGGGTACACATGACGCGCCTCGGAATCGCCGCCGATTCCATCACCGTTTCCGGCATTCCGATTGATCCGGCGTTTGCCGTGCCGGTGGATAAACGCACCGCCCGCGATGCCCTCAAATTGAATCCGGAGCTGTTGACGATTCTCGTCTCGGCCGGAGGATACGGCGTCGGCCCGGTCGCCGATTTAATCGAAGAGCTTTTACGCATTGAGCGCCCCGTGCAGCTTGTGGTCATCGCAGGGCGATCGGCCGAGCTCAAGGCCCAGCTCGATGAAATTGCCCAGCAGACCCGTGGCGGTAACGTTTCGCTCGTTCCCGTCGGCTTTACCACGGAAATGGCACAATATATGGCCGCCGCCGATCTGCTCATCGGAAAACCGGGCGGGCTGACCACCAGCGAGGCGCTGGCCCGCGGCCTGCCCATGTGCATTGTGAATCCGATTCCCGGCCAGGAAGAGCGCAACAGCGATCACCTGCTGGAGGAAGGCACGGCCATCCGCTGTAATAATCTGCCGACGCTGGCGTGGAAACTCACGCAACTGCTGGACCATCCGGAAAAGCTTGCCGCCATGCGAACCGCCATCCAGCGTATCGCCCATCCATCTTCCGCCGCCACGATTATTGAAACAGTACTGGCCCTGCCGATCGGCAGCCGGGATAACGCCCGCGAGCGGACATTTCTGCGCCGGTGGAAATCCGCACGTGCGGTCGCCAAGGCCCGGCGTCAGAGCAGCAAAAAAAACCGTCTGCGGGACATAACCTGATGCGACTGCCCGTCGCGGGCGGCACGCACTCCCCGCTGCCGACTTGCATCGAAGCCTCCCAACAAATAAGCTGCCGTCCGCATGACCGACCTCAAAGATCTCGATTACCCATTACCCCCCGAACTCATCGCTCAGGAGCCGACGCATCCCCGCGACCATTGCCGCATGCTGGTGTACCACCAGGCGACCGCACAGATTGCCGAACATCGGTTTTACGAGATTGCCGGCCAGCTTCGGCCGGGCGATCTGCTGGTATTTAATGATTCCAGCGTATTGCCGGCAAAATTGGAACTTCGGCGTGCGACCGGTGCGAGGACCAGCGGCTTGTTTGTCGCGGAGTGCGAACCGGGCTGTTGGGAAATGCTTATCAAATCCCGCGGCCGGTGCAAAATCGGCGAGGTACTCACTGTCATCACCCCCGCAGGCAGCCCCGACGGATCGGTGCGGCTGATCGCCAAAGATCCCGCCGGTCATTGGCGGGTGGAGGTTTCGCCTGCGCTGCCGGCGGCGATCTATCTCGACCAGCGAGGCCACATGCCGCTGCCCCCGTACATCGAGCAGGCCCGAAAAAAAAGCGGCAGCAGCATCGCCCGGCCTGAGGATCGCCGCGAATATCAAACCGTCTACGCCCGCCACCCCGGTTCCCTGGCGGCGCCGACGGCCGGTCTGCACTTCACGCCCGCCGTGCTCGACGCGCTCGATGCCCGCGCCATCGGCCGCATCAGCATCACCCTGCACATCGGGTTGGGGACTTTTGCACCCGTTACCGCCGGGCGCCTTTCCGATCATCGCATGCATCATGAATCATTTATTATTCAACCGGATGCCGCACGTCGGCTCCGTGATCAACACCGGGCGGGAGGGCGGATCATCGCCGTGGGGACGACATCCGTCCGGGCGATGGAGGCCGCTGCGGAACATATTCTCACCGGCGATGTAAGCCGGCCCCTTTCAGCCCGCACCGATCTGCTTATTGCGCCGGGCCATGAATTCAAATTGTGCACCGGTCTGCTTACCAATTTCCACCTGCCGCGGACAACCCTGCTGGCGCTGGTGGCGGCGAAGATCGGCCTGCCGGCCCTGCATGAATGCTATGCGTATGCGGTTAAAAATCGGTTCCGCTTTTTCAGCTACGGCGACGCCATGCTGATTATCGATTGAAAGCGTAGGAATTCACCGCCCACGAAAGCAGCGTTTTGGCGACCGTCGAGCTGTGGCCGTGTGATTGAAATCTGCCAGCCATACGAGCCCGACAGTCTGATAATCGCTCCAAACCACGCCGCTGGGTAGACGCAGGCCGGGCGAGGCTGAAAAAGAAGCCGCCTGCCAGGCTCATTGCTGGGGGATTCCCGTTGCGAGGGCCTTTAAGATGCCGACTCCACTGTGATTCTCAATAATCTTGATACACCCGGTATTGGCAAGCGCGTGCATGTAGCAATGATGTACGGTCAGGATCAGGTCCTGCAGTTTCTGGTCGCTCTCAATCCGGACGACATTCAATCCCATCTTCTCACATTCATCGGTGTGAATGTGCCGGCTGTGGGTCTTGTTGTGCGCATAATCGGAAAGCTTCTTTGCGATCCTGTCGGCAATTTTGTCGGCATCGGACTTCCCTTCGAACATCACCGATTCGAGTTGCTCCTTAACAAACGCATTGGACCATTTTATTGCGTTTTCACATTGTCCGAGGAACGTCGGATGGTATTTACCAACAATGACCTGCCAGAGTGGTGTGCTGGCGGGATCGCGTTTGACTTGCTTACATGCGTCTCGAAATTCGCGGATGACGCCGTACGCCGGTACCCCTCGCACCTGCGGGTCAATCGGGCCGAGATTGGATTGCTTACCCATTAATATCTGTCGGCATGAACAGGCAATGATGGTGCCAGCCGACATGGCAATCTGCGGTACGATGGCCCGAAGGTCATTACCAAAGAGTTGGTGGAGGTAGCTCACGATGGACTGGGTCGAGGCGATATCGCCACCCGGCGTGTGCAGTATGAGGTCAAGCCCGCGACTCCGATCCATCTTGTGAACCGCTAACATAAAGCCGTTCTTGTCCTCGTCGTTTATCTCCATTCCGTAAGCAAGTGGTTTTGAGAGCCAGCCGGAATAGTACGCGATCAAGTTCCGGCCGGTCTTCTCCCGCAGCGCCGCCAGATGGCGGCCTCGCACCAGTGCTGCCGCCTGTTCGATTTTAATCTTACGTTCCGCCGCGACTTTCTGGATTTCTAACGAGATGTCTCCCCAATTCGGCATGCTTCGCCCATCACTTGGGAGACCGTGAAGGGGTTGTCGCCGTGTACACCGTCACCATCGGCACATAGGGGTACGCATGAGGCTGCTCAAGCGACGTCCTGTCGGACGGTTGCGCCGAAGAAATGAATAGGCTTTGGTACTCCGTCGCCCGGTCTGTTTGGCCACGTGGCCGCCGGCCCTTACGGTTGTCTCCGCGACGATGCCTTTTTTCACCGCCCAACGCCATACATCACCTCCCGAGACCATGTATTTACCAGAAGCACTGTCTACCCCCGAAGTGTAACGTGTGCGCGTCCCAAAGCAAACTGTTGATTAAGCCGTCGCCCATCCGCCTCCGCAGCGGTCAAAATGACTTCTCCTCCGTGCGGTGAAACTGACGGCCAGTGGGAGACGATGTCAACCCTTTAGCGGCGGTGCGGACGCCGCCATCCCCCGCAATAAAAAGCCGTTCGGTGGCGCATGCGCCCCCACCCGAAATAATCGCCACGGCTAATTGACGCATTCAAACGGCTTGGGATGGACGCCGCTTGCCGAAGGGTCTGAACCGCATCACCACTCAAGCAACTTTTCGGGTATACAATTACCCGATGGGTCGGTATGTGCGATTATGTCGGGAGGTGCGATTCAGCGGGGATATTGAACCCGCGTCCGGCGCTACGGGTAATTCGTTTGCCGGCAATCCGCTCGGGTCCGGGCTTGAGCCGCTGCTTACCCTCACGGTTGAGGCCGCCGGCGAGATTGATCATCAGACCGGCATGCTGGTGAACATCAAACAGATTGATGAACTGGTGAGGCGCGGAATCGTTGGCGAGTGGCGGGATGGCACGGTGAGCACTGCACCGATGCTGCTGCGGCACGCATGGAAATTATTAGACGGCCACCCGGGCAACATCAAGGTAAAAAGTCTCACGCTCGCATGCAGCCCATGGCTTTATTACCGGATCAGCGACGAGGTTGAAAATATGATTGAATTGACCGAGCGGTTTGAATTTTCCGCCGCCCATCGCCTCCACAGTGCGAATCTCACCGACAGCCAGAATGCCGCCACCTTCGGCAAATGCAACAATCCGCACGGACACGGGCACAATTATGAGCTTGAAGTCACCATCTGCGGTCCGGTCGGCCCGGACGGACGGATCATGCCGCTGCAGAAGCTTCATGATATTATTAATCACAGGGTGATTAACCGGATGGATCACCGGCATCTGAATGTCGAACTGCCGGAGTTCGCAGAGGTTAATCCGACCGTGGAAAATATCGCTGCGGTAATATTTAACTCTCTGGCCGGTGAGTTTGCTGCGCCAGTGAAGCTTGCGCGTGTCCGCCTGTGGGAAACGCCCAAGACGAGTTGCACCATCAATGCCAATGAAAGAAGTTGAAGAGGAGTATGAATGACGATTATCGACAGTACAGTTGATCCAGTCCTGCCGGTGTTTCGGGCCGTGGGCAAGATTCCCAGCGGCCTGTTTATTCTCACTGCCGGTCAGGGCCCCGATTTTTCCGCCATGCTGGTGTCGTTCGTGCAGCAGGCGGCACGTGATCCGATTGTGATCGCCACCGCGATCAACCGCGAGCGCCCGATGACGCAGGCGATTGAGCGCAGCGGCGTGTATATCATCAACGTGATTGCCGGAGGAGACCGGCTGCTGCTGAAAAAATATGCCCGCCATGCACTGGTCGGGCCGGCGGCCATTGAGAACGTCCGCAGTTTGCGGATGGATGATGGGTGTGTCATTCTTCCTGATGCGTGCGCGTGGATCAAGTGCCGATTTCGTCAGCGGGTGGATTTTGGTGCAGATCACGATCTGTTTCTGGGCGTGGCTGAGGACGGGGGTTTGAACGACACCCCCCACACGCAGCCGGTGGTGCATGTGCGCCATGACGGCAGCAATTATTAAAAGCGGTGCGTAAGTGCCGGATGGAATGCTGATATAAAATATGAAATCAAGCCGACAACGATTCAAGGATTTCCTCGCCCGCGTCAAGAAGGGGCACCTGCGCGGCGACCGGCTTGTCGAGCCCGAGGCGGTGCGTGAATTTCAGCGTCCCATCGGGGGCGGCCGCCACATGCGCGGCAATTGGGGCCCGCCTCATCAATTCAAATTTTCCAAACAGAAACTGCTGAGTGAATATGCCCTGATGCTGCGGGGGTACTACGGGTCGGTGGCGGTCTTGCTTCTGGTTGTGCTGGGAACATCGCTGATTACCCTGAGCCCCGCCTTTGTGCTTAAACTGGCCATCGACGATGTGTTTGCAGGCAAGCCGTTGTCGATCGCGCGGATGCTGCCTGCGGGCGGCCTGCGGAGCTGGATCACCGCCTCACCTGAACATGGCCTCGCGACCCTCGCCATCATTCTGATTATTGCCGAGATCATCGGCGTTTCACTTTCATGGCTGCGGGTGCTGGCGGTTCAACGACTGAATTACAAACTTGCGGCTACGCTCCGCCAGCGCCTCCACACGCATCTTTCAAAACTCTCGCTGGCACAACTTGCCGATTTCCGCACCGGCGGCATCATCAGCCGGATCATGTCGGATACCGATCAGATCGTCGGCGGCGTGCAAAATTCCATCGTTACCCCCGCCGGTGCGGCCCTGCGAATGATCCTGATTCTGATTATTCTCATCGTCACCAGTTGGCAGCTTTTTGTCGCTGCCGTGGTGCTCATCCCGCCGCTGATACTGGTGCACCTGCTGATTTTCCGCCGCCTGCGGCCGCTGTGGCGTAACATTCAGGACGACCGGAGCATGCTGTCCGCACGGGTGAGCGACATGTACGCCGGGATACGTGTGGTGCGCAGCTTCCGCCGGGAAAGTACCGAACTGGCCGAATTTGCCGCCCGCCAGCACACCATGGTGCGAAAGCAGTATTACACCTCGATCCTCGGGCGGTTGCTGGCCACCGGGTGGGCGGTTTTTGTGCCGGCCATCGGCATCGTTATTCTCTGGTACGGCGGTGAAATGGTGCTGCATCATCAGTTGAAGGTGGGCAATCTGGTGATGTTTCAATATTTCGCGCTGATGCTGCTGGGACCGATCACTCAGATGATTGATTCGATGCAGGCCATGCAGCAGAATCTCGGCTCGCTGGACCGGGTTTGCGATGTGCTCAGTCAGCCGGTGGATATGCCCGACAAACCCGGTGCCATAAGTCTGCCGCACATTGAGGGGCGTATCGAACTGGCGAATGTCACGTTCGGCTACCGGGATGATCAGACCGTGCTCAATGATATTAATCTTACCATACCGGCGGGCAGTACATTGGCGGTTGTCGGTCCCTCGGGCAGCGGGAAGACCACCTTGGTGAATCTGATCGCGCGGTTTTATGACGTGCGCAGCGGCAGCATCCGCCTTGACGGACACGACATCCGCGACATCCGCCGTGCCGATCTGCGCCGCTCGTGTGCCATGGTCATGCAGGATGTGTTCCTCTTTGACGGCACCATCGAGGAGAATATCGCCTTCGGCCGCCGCGGCGCCACGCATGAGGAGATTGTCCGGGCTGCGCAGCTCGCCAATGCCGAGGGTTTCATTCGGGAATTGGAAAACGGGTACGACACCCAGATCGGCGAGCGGGGAAGCAAGCTTTCCGGCGGCCAGAAGCAGCGGATATCCATTGCCCGTGCGATTCTCGCCGACCCGCCGGTCCTGATTCTCGACGAGGCCACCAGTTCACTTGATGCCGTAAGCGAGAGAGCGATACAGGATTCGCTTCGGCAGCTCATGCGCAACCGCACGACCATCATCATCGCCCACCGCCTGAGCACCATCATGCACGCCGACGCCATCGCCGTGCTGGTCGAGGGCCGATTGACCGAATATGGCAATCATGCCGAACTCATTGAACACGCCGGCATGTATCACGCGATGTTTTCGCAGCAGTCTCTGGCGGCCGGCGGGCACGACGCCATGGTGACCGATGAGATGTGGAACCACTCCGCGCGACCGCTGTAATATTTATTCCGGGAACGATCGGCCTGCAAATGCTTTTGTGGTTTGCGGTGGGAAGACCACGGCGTTTGATCATCGCAGTGGGTAAAACGAGCCGCGCCCGCGAACCCCACGCTGTTGAGCCATGGGGGGCGGACTCTCAGCACGGTCGCGGGAAGAGCGCGCCGTATATCTTGCTCGCGTATCGCGCTTTATTTGATCAGAAAATCCCCATGGGCTGCGGCCGGAATTGGGTGTTGCAATCGATGGGCGGGACGCCGGTAAGAGAGCTTAAAATCACTCAGGGCGCCGTCGGCGAGAAGCGTCAATGCGTGGCGACCGGGTTTGAGGCCCCGCAGATTCAGATTAAACGACCGTGTATCGGCGGGAAGATTACGGGCGATGACATGGCCGTCGAGCCGGAGTGTGAAGCTGCCCGGTGCCTTGCCGGCACAGGCCCATCGCACCTGCATCTGAGAGCCTTTCTCGACGGCATGGCGTCCCGGGCTCCCAAACACCATCAGGGTCGTTTTCGGATCATGCTCGTGATAGAGCTCAAGGAAGGCACGTGTCAGATTATAATAATAAAATCCCCATCCGCCGCAGCCGCGGCAGCCGCAATCCGTCAGTGAGGTTGGTTCAATATCATTGTTGAAATGCACGTTGTAGCAGTCCATGTAAATATTGTGGTGGACGCCATACCCGTGGCCGACCGGCTGACCGGCAAATTCATTCCATTGGCAGATGTTTAGAAAATGGGGGCGATCCCGCAGAGCGGTATTAAATTCACGGACGTAGGTGAAGCCGTTGTCGCGTCCTCGCGCCGGGGGTGCCAGCCAGCCTCCTGCGGCAAAAAATGCCGGGGTGATGGTCAGTGCCTCGCATATGTTTCCATCCCACGTAGGTACGGGTCGGGTTGTGCCGTCCATCCACGACCAATATTTCATGCGGGCCAATTGCGGTCTGTTCTGTAATTGGGATGACATCCAGCGGATGGTGAAATGCCGGGCGTTGATCGGGGGTTCTCCCTTGGAGAGTGTGCGGGCCAGGAATGCCGGGCCACCGTCATTAAATATAATCATCAGCGGCTTATGGTGATAATCAAGCCACAGGCCGCGATAACGGGGATTGCGGATGTAATGGTCATAGACCCATTGCATCTCCTCGTTGATGGCGGTGGTGGTGGTGTGAGGGCCGTTCTTCAGGCCCAGAAGGAGGGTTATTTTCGGTACGGCGAGTTTTTCCTGTCGCATCCGCGCATAGGTGTTCATAAGGAAGGTGGTTGAGGCGATGAGTTGTTTGAATCGTGGATCGATTTGGCTGAAATGGTGATCACCCCAGAGGTTATTGGTCCAGTCGATCAGGATGTAATTAATACCCATTCTGTCAAACCACAGGGCATGCTGCCTGACAACCGCCGGATCAAGGGAATCATATCGGCCGATCAGGGGCACTGCTTCGGCGGTCTGCCAGCGCATCATCATCGGCGTAAACCATGGTTCATATTCCATACCGACGAGATGCCGTCGGTGAACGGGTGGTGTGCTTATCACCGGTAATACCCTGACCGCAACGGTGTTGGATACCGGCGCGCCGGATGTCAGAGGAAGGCCGACCGGAAAAATGGCGTCAGTCGGGCCGTCGGTGGTCAATTGGATACGGGCGGTACCGGGATAGGGAAGCGGAATAACAACGTCAACCAACCCTCCGGCCCCGGTCTTTTCCGGCGCTCCCCATTGACGACCATCAACGTATGGCCAGACCTGTATGCCCGCTGCGCTCTGCCTGGTTGAGGTGACCCGGCACCGGATGACCACCGATCCACCGAGATGAATGGTGGAACGGCGTGCTTGGATGCGGATATTAAAATTACCGCCTTTCATACTCGGAGCTGGGTTTTGAGAAAAAGACACCACCGTAACTGCCGCGGAAGCCGACGGACGGGCGATCTCTGCTGATGCTTGAGATAACTGGCGCCCGACCGCGATGGAAGCGAGTCCGATCCGGGCGATCACCAAGAGCCCAACGGCCAACCATAAAAAACCATATGCTGTCCATCGTGACATGTGCTTCAATTTCATCGCCGATCCTTATCCGTCAGCCGTTACCGGATAGCGGCACGTTGATTCATGCGGCCATCGCCGCCGTCCTGTTGCAGTCCGCCCGGCAAAGCCTTACACCCTCGGCCAAGTTTACGCCCAAGACAACGGAAGACCAACCGGCAGGGCGATGGTCTCGGGCCTGCCTCCAGAATTTTGCAGGCTTTGTATCAATCAAGAGATTACTTCAAAGGCAGGCAGTGATGCATGGCGTCCCGGAGATGAATTCCTGACGGTTCACGGCCGCCGCCGTAAAATAGCCGGTGCGGAGAAATTTCGTTTTCCCCGATTTGGAGACCGCCATGGCAAACAGTCACGATACCCATCTTCCCAAAAGCACCATTTTGGTGGTGGATGACAATCCCCAGAATGTTGAACTGATGCAGGCATATCTTGAATCGCTCAACTGCACCACCGAGGTAGCCGTCGATGGTGTAGAAGCCTTGGCCAAGGTTCCCCGCATCCGGCCTGACCTGATCATTCTGGATATCATGATGCCGAAAATGAGCGGATTTGAAGTTTGTCGCCGCCTCAAGGCCGATCCCAAATTTGCCGACATCCCGATCCTGATGGTCACCGCCCTGAATGAAATGGGGGATATCGAAAGGGGCGTTGAGAGCGGCACCGATGATTTTCTCTCCAAGCCGATCAACAAGCTGGAACTGCTCACGCGGGTAAAAAGTCTGCTGCGGGTGCGCCATCTTAAGGGGCAATTGGAACGTACCTTGGCCTATCTGAATGAAATTGATTCCGCCGACGCCCGGCGCCATCATTAAACTCCGCCCTAGTTCGGATAGGCGTGCGACCTCTGCGGCGGATGCCGCGCACTGTGATTTTCCTCCTGTCGGCGAACTGCTGTTGCGATGAGGCCTCATGCCCGACCACCGATTTCTTGACGATTCGATTATTCACGCCGCGGCCGTGCTGGCGGATGCAAACACGCTGATTTCTGACGGTGCGGTGTTTCTGCACAACGGCCGGATAGCCGATGTCGGCCTGTGGCGGGATATTCGCCGCCGCCACCCTGATGCAGCCGACTGGAGCGCCGGCGGTCAGCTGATTTCGCCCGGATTGGTGAACATCCATACGCATCTGGAATTGGGGTATCTGCGGGGAAAAATTCCCGCCCCGGCCAAGTTTCCAGATTGGGTTTGCCGCCTTTTCGAACTTTCACCCCCGCCCGAACAACTGGAACCAACGCTGACGGAATCCGTCAGCGCCGGAATCGCAGAATGCCATCGCTACGGCGTAACCGCCATCGGGGATATTACCCGCCATGCGGCGATCACCCGCCGCGCTGCGGCCGATATGCCGATGGGGGGCATCAGCTTTGGCGAAATTACCGCCACGGGCAAAGCACGCGGGCAACTCGCGGCACGGATCCGTGCCGCTGAAGTACCGGCCGGGCTCGCAGCCGGAATGCAGATTGGCCTTTCGCCCCATGCCCCCTACTCGGTGGAGGGCCCGGCGCTGCGCCAGATCGTGCAGCACGCCAATGCCGCTCATTACCCGCTGGCGATGCATCTGGCCGAGCTTCCGTATGAGCGGGAATTTTTGCGTGATTTTTCCGGCCCGCTCGGACGCCATTGGCCGCTACGAAAAATCATCGATGTGCTCGACGACGAGATTCCCACTTTTGACGGCAGCCCGGTCACATGGGCCGCGCATTGGGGATTGCTGGAAGCAAATCATCCGGCGATTCTTGCCCATGTGAATGACGCTAATGATACGGATATCAGGGTACTGGCGGGACATCACCAGATTTCAGTGGCCATGTGTCCGCGCACGCGGCATTACTTCGGTCATCATCTCATCGCAGAGCATCCGTGTCTGAAAATGCTCCAGGCCGGCATCCGGGTATGCATTGCGACCGATTCGCTCGCCAGCACGCCGGACCTGAACCTGCTCGCCGAGGCGGCCTGCGCCCGGCAAGACCTGCCGAGCCTTCCATGGGCGACCCTTTTCCGGATGGTGACACAGTGGCCCGCCGAGGCAATACAGTTGAATGCGGGGCGGCTGCATTCCGGCCTTCGGGCGGATATGTCGGTTTTTCCGGTGAATTCTGTGCCCCGGTCGGCCCAAGCCGCCGTTGCCGAGCTTATTGCATCTCATCCGCCGGCCGCTGCCGTGGTGATGGGTTCGCAACTTGTTTCTGGTACATTATATTCCTGAGCACAGGCAATGCTCAGTGCCAAGAGAACCGGGTTGAATTGACGGAGAACACCATGAATGCGTCCATCCGTACAGCCATCCGCTATTCGAAAGCCTTCGGGGCGCAGCGGCATCTGCCCGTGCGTTGCGGGGCGGCGCTTTCTAAATTTATCGTATTTTTAATTGTCGCCGCGGGGGTCATCGTTGCGGCCTATTACATGTTCTCAAAGCCCGCCGTGAACCCCGCCGAGGCTTATCCCACCAGCGCAAAAAAAATGATCAATCAGTTTTTCCAATTGATCTCCACCGGCGCCACCTCCGCCGATCAGAAGGCCTTCAAACTGCTTTCCCTGCCGATACGCAGGACGCACCGCAAACACCCCGGCCGCTACTGGCAGAGATTTGAAGATTTGAATATCTACCTGACGGATGTTTTCGGTACGACTTGGCCGGCGGATATTCACATTGTCCGGTCCACCAATCCGGAGAAGCCGGATGAATACATCGCCCATGTTCGTACTGAGATTTTTCATATTACCGTTGCCAATCAGGATCGGTATGCCACGGCACTTCCCCATCCGCATTATGGTTTGGTACGGATACGGGAATTTTCATTTTCCGGCGGGGCTGATGCGCAGCGGGCAGCGGCGAACACCAGCGTGCTCGGGTCTATCGGGCTCCAAGGTGCGGCGAATAATGTCGCGGGAATTTCCGCCGCTTACAGTGCGGTCGACAACCTCAAACCGTGGCAGATTAAGCATCGCCTGCTGCCCGTGGTGCTTCACCCGCATGCCGCGGCTTTGGGGCCGTGTATCTATCAACTCTGGCCCGTGCGCAAGGACCCGACAGTCCGCATGGTCCTCAAGCAGATCGCCCATGATCCACAGTACGCCGTGAACATTCAGCAGGAGGCACGCAAGGTACTCTCCGGTCACGTATCGGATTCAACGCTCATCGCCAATCAGGTGACGCACATTCATCCGTCTTATTGATTCGGTATTGCTGTCCGCTGATCTTCGGCCGCATTAACGTCCGGTTGCCGCAGCGGCTGCGCGATAATGTCTACAATCAGCGGGGCATTGGCAGGCGGCAGCGGCAATTGGCGCAATTCGTCGGGTGTTACCCAGCGCAATTCCGTACTGGCCAGCGGCTGGGGTGTAACGGAACCGCTGAGACAGTCAAATGGATAAAGTCGCACGATTCGATGTTCATAACGATGCAAGGTGACCGGCCGCGAGCGGAGAATAGTGATCTCAATTCCGAGTTCCTCGCGGATTTCTCGGCGCAGCGCGTCTTCGATCGATTCTCCCGTTTCACGTTTCCCGCCTGGAAATTCCCACATTCCGCCCACATGTTTATCCGTCGGCCGCCGCGCGATCAGCAATCGCTCGCAATTCGTATCCCAGATGATCGCGACAGCGACATCCAATTCCGGCAGACCATGAGCCTGATCGCTTTGCGAATGTTGCCGATCCGTGTTTCGCATACCCGGTGCTCCGAAGTATCTGCCGTAACGCCGACTCACATTTCGTTGATATCGACGGTGGTGAGGCTGAGGGCATTGTGGGCGGCCTGCTGGATATATGGATTGGTATTGTGCTCCAGTCGGGTCAGAAGTTTGATGATGGCCTTTCGCTGCCCGGCGGATGTTGTTGCCCAGCGGTCAATGCCCAATTCGTTGATGGCGGCCAGTTTCCATGAAACATCCTGGTCATGTCGAACGACATTCGCCATATCGCCGGGATTCGGATCGATCACCACAATGACACCCATTTTTGAGAGCCATCGGTGGGTCGTGGTTCGCAGATCACGTTGAAACGCATCGACTTCATGCCTGGATGTGCGATTCTTGAGCTCGCCGGTGGAATAAAGCTGCTTGAGTCCTGCAGTAGCACTCGACATGGCCCCGAGCCCGGTGGATCGAATGTTTACCAGCAATCCGTGCAGCCAGAGGCGGTATCCAAAGGACATAACCGCGCCGAATACCACTTTAGCCTGATTGGGGTGCTTGGTGACCAGATAAGCCTCACCCAGATCGCTCAATGCCGTTGATATGACTTCGAGATTGTTGGCGGTCGTGTGCTTAATGTTGGGCATCGGAATGCGTTTATCAAAGAGAATAAACTGACGGGACACTTTGAGCCCGGCAGCCTTTTCAAGCATTTTGGCCAGATGCAGGATAACCGGATTTTTGTTCGGATAGGCATTATCATCGATCTGGTTCATGGTGTGATGATCGGGGGCTTCTTTCAGCAAATAGCGATAGGCCGCCAGATAGATATGCCCTGCACCATGGCCGGCTTCCAACGGCATGAATGCCATGGGCGTCCGCGCCAGTTCGATCGGCCGCATGAAACGGTAGCCCGCCGTTGCCTCGGTCGGTGGTCCGATTCGACTACTTTGGCTTTCTTTCAGCCATACCGCCAGCCCGCCGATGATGATTAGCAAGATAACAATGGCAATTCCGACTTTGTATCCCGACATGATTTCATTTCCCCTGAACTCTTTGGCAGGTGCTTATCTTCCCCGCTCAACGACGTATGTCAATGCGCAGGCACCCCGCGACTTTGCAAGTCCACATGGTGCCCAATAACCCGATGCCGGATTAATGCCATAAAGTGTTTTTCGCCTCGATAGTTGCTAACGTTCGTCAATGCGGTTAGAACGCGCAAAACGCAGAGCCGGTAAGGCATTTTGGAGTTATGGTCTATGAATCATCGCTTTTTCAAACCGGTTTTTATCGGGGTTATGTTGATCAACTGCCTTTGCATGATCCCGAAAGTGGCCGGCGGGGCGGTCCTTCAGGTGGGGCCGGGCCGTGCGTTTGCCGACATCGCTTCGGCGATTCGCGCCGCCCATCCGGGCGACACTATTAAAGTCTGGCCGCAGCCGGGCAATCGCCCTTATCGCCGCGTAGCGATCCTGATGAGAACGCCGCGCATCACTATTGAAGGTGCGATTCCCGACCGATATATCAAAATTGATGGTGCGGGCTTTAACTATTCCGGCCGGATGCCGACGCCCCGCGCCATTTTTCAGTTTGATCCAACCGCCGACGGTTGCGTCCTTAAAGGGTTTGCTTTGACGGGCGCTCACAACCGCGACGGCAATGGGGCCGGCGTCCGTATTAACGCTGCCAACCATGTCACCATCCGCGGCTGCTACATCTACGGCAATGACATGGGGATTATGAGCAACGGCAGCTTTGCCCGGCGTACCGGCGAGTTTCAACGAATTGAAAATTGCCGGATAACCCGAAATGGCACGCATGTGCACGCCGGTTATAACCACAACCTGTATCTCGGCGGAACCAGCGTTCTGGTGCGCGGATGTGATATTTCCGACAGCATCACCGGCCACAATCTGAAAAGCCGTGCCCACATCACATGGGTGGAATATTGTTATTTGCATGGATCAGCCAACCGCGAGATGGATTTCGTCGACAGCCGGGGCATTACCGATCAGCCGCACAGTGATGCGGTCGTGCTGGGGTGTGTGATCATAAAAAAGCAGAACATGTCGGGCAATCGAGAAGTGATCAATTTCGGCCGCGATGGCAAAGCCAACCATACGGGCACCCTGTACCTTGTGCACGATACGATCGTGACCCCTTACTATACCGGGGCTGTTGTCCTGTCGGCGCCCGGCGCCCATCTGATGATGATCGATAATCAATTCATCAACGCATCCCACAAGGCGCTTCTTCTGGCGTTTATGTTCGGCGCGCTACGGAAAAATGTACGCGGCGCGGGAAATCTGTTTTCTGCCGCCTACAAACCCACGGCCCGTCGCTTCGGCGGCCCGATGATTCGGTGGAAGGACATTCCACTGCCGTGGCGGCGCATGGACATGCACCCCCAGCCGTTGATGCGTTACGCCGGGCTGGGCAAACTGCGCCGTTTTACCCATCCACAACCGGGGGCCGGCGGGGAGGTCACGCGGCGCTGATACCGACGTTGATGAAAGGAGTGATACAATGCGAATAAGAACTCATCTTACGTGTGGTCTGCTTGCGGGGTTGATCACCGCGACATGCGGGATCAGCGTGCGGAAATCAGGCGCCTGCACCAGTATTGCATGGAAAACGAAACTGGGGGAAATCACCGGCCGGACGATGGACTGGTACACCAGCACGGAAGCCCGCATTTATGTTTTCCCCGCGGGCATCAGGCGGGACGGCGGAAAATTATTGGGCAGGCGGATTGTTCAGGGGCGGGAGGTTCATTGGATATCGAGATACGGAAGCATGGTGGTGTCGGTATACGGCATGGGGGCTGTGGATGGCGTCAATAGCCGTGGACTGAGCATTTCCGCCAATTATTTTGACAGCGATTACGGGAAGCGAAATCCAAAGATCAAGGGGCTTCAGGTCGGTCTGTGGGTACAATATCTGCTGGATCAGGCGGGATCCGTCAAACAGGCCGTTACCCTGATGCGAAACATTCAGTTGGTGGATTTCACTGCCAAAGGAAAGCGATCTCATCTGCACCTGCATATTGTCGGCCCGCGGGGCAACTGCGCGGTACTGGAATATGTGCACGGAAAGATGCATGCCTATCAGAGCCCAGCCTATGATGTTTTGACCAATGCGCCGGCGTTTTCTGAGCAATTGAAAAATCTGAAGCGGTTTAATTTCACCCATCCCAATCGGGATATGCCCCTGCCTGGAAATGTCAATCCGCTTGATCGGTTCGTCCGGGCCTCGTATTACGTCCATATGCTTCCCCAACCGGCCTCCTCGATACGGGCCGTGCTTGAGATGAACTCGGTTTTGAACAACGTCGCCGTGCCGATCGGCGCACCGTATCAGGCGATGGAGGGGTTCAATACCTACAACACGGAATACAAGGTGATCGCCGACCTCAAAACCCACGAATATTATTTCAAGTTCACCACCATGCCGTTCATGATCTGGGCAAAGCTCACAGCCTTTGATCTCAGGCCGGGCGCCCCGGTCATGGAGCTCAACCCGGAAAATCCGGAGTTGCATGGGAATGTGGCGGCGCGGTTCCACAAAGTCGCCATCGATAAGGTGCCGTTTTGAAGTTGTGGGCAGATCCTGCGCCAGCCCGCCACCAATTCGGCTGATGTTCGTTTATTCCAGAGTTTAACCCCGAAAAACTGTTATTGGTAAGAGAAATTGCCTGACTGCAGGGGGTTTGGTGGGTTCTGCGGTCGTTTTTTCGTCGGGATAATGTACCCATGTAAGTTGTAGCTGTGCTATTGACATTGAGAATGAATGCTGTATTCTGTGTTCATGTACGTCGAGGTCATACCCAACCGCAAGTCGCCACCCGCTACGCTCCTGCGGGAATCCACACGCCGGGGCTCTATCGTGCACAAACGCACCTTGGCCAATATTTCCCATTGGTCCCCTACCAAGATCGAGGCTCTGCGGCGCCTGCTGCGCGACGAACCGGTGGGATGGGTCGGTTCCCCGGAGTGCCTGGCCGTCGCTTCCAGCCTGCCGCACGGCCATGTGGCGGCGGTGCTCGGTACCCTGCGGAAGCTTGGGCTGGATCAGATGATTTCCAGTAAGCGGTGCCGACAACGAGATATTATTCTGGCCCTTATTGCGGCACGGATATTGTTCCCCACCAGCAAGCCGGCAATGTTCTCGGCATTGATCGTTACACCTCGGGCATCCATATCGGGAAGAATGCCACGTGGGCCATCATGCCCGGCGACCTATATACCAATTTTTCATGTCTGTTGCATCCGCGATCCATCCCGGTAAATCTTGAACAGGTCATTGGTTATCCGATGGTGGTGATGGAAGGTCAATGGGTGGCGCCGGATAAATATCAGGCGGAAGGGCCGTTTCTGGTGGCTGCCTATATGTCGCTTAGCGGCGTGGCGAGTTTTAACTGGTTTTCCATTCACAACCAATGGCATCAGCCGTTTACGCCCTCCCATAATCCCTGGTGGCATCCGATGTTCGAATGGTCGATCGCCACACCCGAGGAGCTCGGGCAGTTTCCGGCTGCAGCGTTGATGTTTCGCCGTGATGACATTCGGCGCGGCGCACCGGCGGTGATCGAGCGCCGCAGCTTTAACGATATGTGGCAGCGGCGCACGCCAATCATTGCTGAAGGTTCCACGTACAATCCCAAAACGGATATCAATAATATCGCGCCGGATTCCAATATTAAAAAGGCGGTCAATCCGCTGGCGTTTCTGGTGGGGCCCGTGCGGGTCAGGTATGGGGCCAACCCGGGCCGAAGTTATGTATCCGATTTATCCCGATATATCCATATGAAGCGCGGAACCGTTGTCAGCGATACGGGCCAGATTCGTATGAATTATCGCCTTGGAATCTGCACTCTCGACACCCCCAAAGCCCAGGGAGTTGTCGGTTTTCTTTCCCATGCCCGGAAGCCGAAGTTTCGTCTTGCCGATACGACCATCCGATGCTCCAATGCATATGCCTCGATTCTTATCGTTTCAATGGACGGCCTTCCCTTAAATATCAGCCGCCGAATTCTAGTTCAGGTGGGGACCATGGCCCGCCCGGTCGGCTGGCGAAGTCAACCGATGCAATTTTCGTATAACGGCAAACTCGTTGCAGGACGGAAAATCATCAGCACCGGCAAAAACCCCTGGCAAGTAACAGATATTCATGCCACCGTAACTATTACAAATCCCGGCATCCATCGGGCCACGCTGCTGAACCCGGCCGGATACGCGGTGAAATCGATTCCCGTTCGGCACCTCGGGGGCAAAGCAATCATTCATTTGCCCTCTAACACCTTATACATCGTGCTGCATTGATTCCGGAGGCTTGATATCGGGCCACAGACAACACTTGTGCCAGGCCCCAACCATAAAGTCCGTTACCAGCCAGCCGCTCGTTCTTCCGAGCGGGAGTATGCTCTCGGGCAGGCCTCGCCTAATGCACAACCATTTTTGAAATGTTTCAGCTTTTTTTCCGAGAGAGGCGGAGTATAAACTGCCTTTGGGCCGGACTGCGGTAAGTCCGACACGTCCAGAGGATGCGAACAGTGGCTTCGAGATCATGGCCGATCACAGATGAAGCAGCAATGGAGAATGATTATGGCTGATCAAGTGAAAATGACGCGGCGACCTGCCAGAGCTTACACGCTTACACGCCGGGATATTCTGGCCGGTTCCGCCGGGGCGATATTGGCGTCCGGGGTCAGAGCAGCCGTCGGAAAATCCCGCCCCAAGCCGGATCACAGCAACACCCTTTATATTATGCCGTTATGGGGAGGTGGGCTGGAGCCACATAGTATTACTGACGATGAGTATCGGCAGCAGATTGCCAAAATGAAGAGGGAATTCGGCCCCGGGAATGATTACAACAGGCTGGGATTTGCCTCCATTTATGCGACGGGAAATCTGCAATTGCTTCTGCGGCAACTTAAGGTGTTTCAACAGGAAAATATTCATCGTGGCGTGATTTTTGCTCTGCAGACTCATGATATCCAAGGGGGTAACGTCAGCAATCCCAACGGTGACCTGCGGAATTACCAATGGCGGCTCAATGGGAAAACGTGGCGCGGCGTGCCGGGTCCGGTGGTGGGAAGAGACACGCTGGTGGTAACCCCATCTCGAT
>JBMFVY010000037.1:0-28609 GCA_049965755.1 Phycisphaerae bacterium
CAGGGAGGCGATTATGTCTTGCCGGTGAAGGACAACCAGAAAGCCTTGGCAGAGAATGTCGAGTCGGTCATGCTCGATCTGGCCTTGGATCAGCAGAAGGGGATTCCCGCACCGGTGCAGTTCCATGAGCAGGCGGAGGAAGGGCACGGACGGCGTGAAGTCCGAAAGCTCTGGTATTGTCATGCGGCCCAATTGCTTCGGCCGGAGATACGCAAGCAATGGCCATCGATCAAGGGGCTGATCTTGGTGGAACGCCAAAGGGAAGACTATGGCGAGTTCACCGGCAAGCCCAGCGTGCAGCGATGTTTTTATATCACCAGCCTTCCGAGAACCACGGCGGCAGAACTGGCGGGATATATCCGAGGCCATTGGGCGGTAGAGAATCATCTGCACGGGCAGTTGGATGTGACCTTCAACGAAGACCGGAGTCGTAAGCGGGTGGACCATTCGGCGGAGAACTATTCGCGACTGAACCGATTGGCGTTGAATCTGCTTAAGCGCGAAAAAACAATCAAGGCGAGCATCCGTGGCAAACGCTTCATCGCCAGCTGGGACAAAAACTATCTCCTACGCCTTATCTCCACCTGATCTGAGTATGCGTTCGCCCTGGGGTAATGGCGGTATGCAAAAGCTTTATTTTGGGAGAAGATACTATGATAGAACAATAGATCAAGTCGGCAGAGTGGGATGTCCGATAAACCAAGATGCCGGATGGCGTGTAGGAAAACGCCTCTATTCCCCCGGTTCTAGGACGGCCATGAAGGCTTCCTGTGGTATCTCCACCTGTCCCACTTGTTTCATTCTCTTCTTGCCCTCTTTCTGCTTTTCCAGCAGTTTGCGTTTGCGGCTCACATCGCCGCCGTAGCATTTCGCCGTAACATTCTTCCGCATGGCACTGATCGTTTCCCGGGCGATAACACGCGATCCGATGGCCGCCTGCAGCGGCACCTCGAAGAGATGGCGTCCGATTTCGCTTTTGAGTTTGCGGATGATGGCGCGGCCGCGGGATTCCGCCTTGGACCGATGCACAATCAGACTCAGGGCGTCAATGGGCTGGCCATTAACTAGAATATCCATTTTGACCAGATCTTCTTCATGGAAACCGATCAGATCGTAATCCAGTGTGCCGTAACCGCGTGTCGCCGTTTTCAGCTTGTCAAAAAAGTCGAATATGACTTCCGCCAGCGGCAAGTCATATTCCATGATAATCCGCGACGCACTGAGATATTCGGTTTTCCGATACACGCCCCGCCGCTCCTGGCAGAGCTTGGAAATATCGCCGATATTCTCCGCCGGCACAATAATACTGGCGCGGATCATCGGCTCCCGGACCTCCTTGACCTTGCTTAAATCGGGCAGGCCCGATGCGGAATCAATCATCTTCACCGAACCATCGGCCAGTACTACTTCATAGGGGACGGTGGGGGCGGTCTGTACCACCTGCACCTTCTGTTCACGTTCCAGTCGTTCCTGCACAATCTCCATGTGCAGCAGTCCCAGAAAGCCGCACCGGAAACCGAAGCCCAGCGCATCAGATGTTTCCGGTTCAAAGGTAAAGGAAGAATCATTAAGCCGCAGTTTCTCCAGCGCTTCCCGGAGCTGGGTATATTCCGTATCCGGGCCGGGATAAAAATCGCAGTACACCATCTGTTTGGGCGGACGATAACCGGGTAGGGGTTCGGCCGCCGGCGCCACCGCGTCGGTTACGGTATCGCCGATCGTCACATCTCCCAATGTTTTAATATTGGCCACCAGAAAGCCGACTTCACCCGCTCCGATGGAATCCACCGCCACCGCCCGCGGCGTAAACTTTCCCAGCCCCGTTATCTGATATATGCGCTGCTGCCCCATAAACCGCAGTTTCTGACCCATGGTCAGCCGCCCGTTGAACACACGCACGTAAACGATCACGCCCCGGTAGTCGTCGTATTTGCTGTCAAACACCAGCGCCTGAAGTGGAGCGTTAACGTCTCCCCGTGGTCCGGGCAGGCGCTCGCAAATCGCCTGAAAAAGTTCCGGGATTCCGATGCCGCTTTTTGCCGATATCCGCACGGCCGAAAGCGCATCAATCCCCAGCACCTGCTCCATCTCCTCCGCAACGGCATCGGGCTGTGCACTGGGCAGATCAATCTTGTTGATCACCGGCACAATCTCCAGCCCCGCTTCGATGGCGGCATAGGCGTTGGCAACGGTCTGGGCCTGAACGCCCTGCGTGGCATCCACGACCAGCAAAGCCCCTTCGCACGCCTGAAGCGCCTTGGCCACCTCATAATGGAAATCCACATGGCCCGGCGTATCGATCAGATTCCACATGTATTTCTCGCCGCCAAATTCATGCGGCACGGTAACAGCACTGGCCTTGATGGTAATTCCACGCTCGCGTTCCAGATCCAAATCATCCAAAAATTGAGCCTGCATTTCCCGCTCGGTAATGGCTCCAGTACGCTCCAATATCCGGTCCGCCAGAGTTGATTTGCCATGATCAATATGGGCAATGATACAGAAATTTCTTATCTTCATTGAATCTAAAAAGCCTTATTTACAACCATCCGCTGCCGGAATTCAAACCATATTCTACTCGTAAAGGCCGCAGAAAACTCCTGCTGCATCCGCTCTCCGGCCCGAAGAGTCTCAGACTTCCGATTGCAGGGCGTATATTGGCGGCACCTGCCGCGTTGCTCCATAGAAACTCTTTATGATGCCTCACAGGCGATATCTGGACTTTGCCGCCGCCAAATTTCCATCATCAGCAAAGCGAATAGCCGATGGGTATGATCCCGCCTCCCCGCCTGGTGTTCTTCCCACATCCGCTCCGCCAGCATCCCGAGGCCCAATTCTGCCGTAAATGAATCGCCCGCGAGGAGATAACCCGCCGCTGCATGCCGCAGCGATGTCCGAAACCAGCGCCCTATCGGAACGCCGAATCCGTGCTTGCGACCCCGTAGCACGCCTTTGGGCAGCATGTCGGCCATGGCACGCCGGAGCGGAAGCTTTCCACGTCGCCAATTCATCATGACATTCCCGTTGAACCGATTCGCCCAGTTCGCCAGTTCATGATCCAGCAGCGGACTCCGCACTTCCAGTCCGCAAGCCATCGAAGCACAATCCACTTTCCAGAGCACATCTCCCGGCAGGTAGTTGCCCTGATCGCTCAGCATGCAGGCGCGGATGACGTCAAAATCTCGCTGCGCCTCATGGCGAGTGATGTCGCCCGTGCCGCCCAACGGCGCCAGTGATTCCAAGCTGAAGAGTGCGGTGATCGCCGCATATTGAGCCTGCCGGTGTTTTTCACGGCCGGCCGCCGACAAGCGCCTCAGCCGTTCAGATTTATACGGCCAGGCGGGAATTCGTAATCCACCATGGAGCATACGCATGGCGCGATATCGATCATATCCACCGAAGATTTCATCCCCACCGTCTCCCGACAGAGCGCATGGGGCCAATTGCCGGGCGCTATTCGCCACCCAATAAGTTGGCAGGATGGAAGAATCGGCAAACGGCTGCCCCAACGTAAATGCCGTCAGCCATTCCAGCGTGGCCATGGCCGATGATTCCATATCGATTCGACAAGGATGATGCCGCAATCCAAGCAGCCTGGCGGTTTCTCCCGCCAGCGCCATCTCGTCGAAGGCCGTATCCTCAAAGCCGACCGTGATCGCCTGCAGCGAACACGAATCACCCAGAAGTGTTTTCGCCGCCCCGCAGATAATCGCCGAATCAATCCCCCCCGACAGAAACCCGATCATCGGAACATCGGCGTGGAGCTGCGATTCCACGGCACTCAAAATCAGTTGCCGCAGCGTTGCGATCTCCTCATCGCCCATCACGGCTGCCGCGCCGCCTGCGTTCATCGCCGAGAGCTCCGGATTCCAGTAACTTCCCGTCGATAGCCGCCCTCCGGTCACGCGCAGATAGCTGCCCGGCGCGAGACTTTTAATCTCCCGGTAAACCGTTTCCGGCGGCGATACATACCCCGAATGCAGATATCGGGCCAGTGTGGACCGTGACACCGTCGCCGCCACCCCCGGCCAGCAGCGTACCGCCGGAATGGTGCTCGCGAAGACAAACTGATTTTCACCCGCTGCATAGAACAGCGGCTTTTGCCCGAAATAATCACGTGCCAGAAATAATTCGCTCGAATTTCCATCCCAGATGGCAAAGGCGAACATTCCGCGCAGTTTCGACGGCAATTCCGTCTCCCATTGCTCCCAGCCGTGCACCAGCACCTCCGTGTCGCAATGGTCAGATCTGAACACATGCCCGAGGCTTTCCAATTCGCGGCGGAGTTCACGGTGGTTGTATATTTCACCGTTAAATACAACCTGCACGCGGCCGTCTTCATTCCCCATCGGTTGTTGCCCACCGGCTGGATCGATAATGCTCAATCGGCGATGAAGCAGGCAGACGCGCGTCGCCGGCGTACCACCGCCCGACTGATTCCACTGCCCGCTCCCGTCCGGCCCGCGATGTCGGAGCCATTTATCGGCGCGACGTGCCGCGTCAGCAAGCAGCGCATCGAATCGGCTCAATTCAGATTGAGAACGCTTGCCCCAACTCCAGGCGACGAATCCGGCAATGCCGCACATTCATCAATTCCCCGTCTGAATCGACGATTTGAATTCATTTCCGTTCATGGAGATCGTCAATTGGCTGCGGCCCTCCACCATTTCCTCAAGCGGTTTGCCCAGACATTCGCGCCGCCACCCCCGCATCAACTCATGTGTATCGAGATTTTCGCCCGCCATTTTTCGCGCCGCCCAATCCGCTATGGCCGTCTGACTGGTTACCAGTCCGGTGGTTACGCTCTGCCCCAGGCATATGACCTGCGCCGCCGCCCAGACACGTTCAATATACCGACTGCACTCCAGCGAATCCCTCGGTTCTTGAAGCGATTCCGGTAGCTGATCACGCGGGGACTCGCGCACCTTTTGTATTAAATCCAGCATGAAGGGGCCGTACGAATGCAGTTCCTGCTCGCTGATCCCTTCAATCCACGAAAGCTGCGCCATGCTGCGCGGCATCATTTTGGCAACATCCCGAATTGCCGCATCCGTCATAAACGCTCTCACCGGCGTGTCATGTTCATACGCCAGTTGATGCCGCCATGCCGTTAATTCACGCAGAACTCCCAGTTGCTCCCGGCTCATGGAGCGTGGCACCTTGATTTTGAGCCACAGGCTGCGCGGGTCCGGCGGTTCGACGGCCTGCTTTAATTCCTCGGCGCAAAGCTCATTCATCCATTCCAATCGCCCGTGAGATTCAATCTGCTCCCTGAGCCGCCCGTATACCGCTGGCAGGTAACGCACATCATCAGCCGCATACATCAGCTGGGCATTGGCCAATGGACGCCGATCCCAGGCGCTGTAGGTGTGCGCTTTATCCAACTGTACCCCGCAGATGTGTTCAACCAGTTTGGCGTACGAAATCGGATAAACCAAGCCCAGCAGGCCCGCCATCAGTTGCGTATCAAAAACCGACACAGGCGTAAAACCACACTGGTGCATGATGGCAATATCCTGCTCGCCAGCATGGCAGTATTTAATCATGTTCGCATCGATCATCAACTCTCCCAACGGCGTCAGATCGTTGATCGCCATCGGATCGACCAGCGCCACCTGCTCCGCGCCGCACAACTGAATAAGGCACAGCTCCGGCAGGTAGGTGCGCTCACCTATGAATTCCGTATCAAATCCAAAGGCCCCGGCGAGCGCAAGTTGCCGACAGAACTTTACGAGTTCCGGCTTGGAATCGATCCAGATAAAATCCACGTTCTGTGGCGGTCGTGCCGTTTTGTTCATTCTCGTCATCTAACCATCCATCTGCCGGTGCACCCGGGCGGTGGCATAAAGTTGATCGGCCCAGCGGGACAGGCGATCGCGGAACTGCTCTTGGAGTCCGCGATGATCCCCCGTGTAAGCGTGAAACCGGCTTACCAACTGCAGCATCAACTCCACCAGATTGGTAAAATCTCCAACGTGGATTGCTTCCGCGGCGATCTTCTCGCCGGCACGCGGGGCTTCGCTGCTGCACGGCTCCTCTCCAGAGAGCATATTGTGGTAATTGGCCAGCGGCAATGTCAGCCCTGCAGAATCAAATCCGGCCGCGTCAAAAACGGTGCTGTTGCATGTGCCACCGTCCATCAGAGCCCGCTGGTAATGAAATTCGGGCTCGCCATCGGCCAGATCATCCGCACAAAGCTTGATAAACCGCGTCAACGCCGAACTGAATATGCCGGTGCGGTCACCCACACGCACCACCGGTCCATTGCCCATCTGCGCCTGCGGCAGCGCCCGGCTGTTTTCCAGACCGACCACCGACCAGCTTGCCCGCTCATCGGAAGTTGCCAGAGTTCCGTCCTCAATCGCGGCAATGGCGCCCAAAAAGCCGATCTCCTCGCCACGAGTGAAAAGCAGCGAGAACGGCTCCCGAATCTCACGCCGGCAAACTTCATCCAGCATGCACAGCATGGCCGCCGCACCCGCCAGATCATCGCATACGCGTGCCATGAAATACTCGCCCGATATGGTGGCATCGGGCAGATCCCACATCCCGATGACGCCAGCCGGAATCCGTCGGCCCGGCGTCCGCAATTTCAGCACGCAACTCAGCGCGTCCGAATCTTCCGTCCGCTTCGGTTCACCCGTCACTACCGAAAAACTCCACGCCGATGCACCTTCCGGATAAAACAGCCGCACGCCGGCGCCCGCAAAACATGACGGCTTGACTCCCCCCAGAAATTCCGCCCGCAGCAATCCATCTTCTTCTCTGACCATCTCACGGGTTACAAAACCCGGATGGTCCAAATGGGCTTCAAAAGCCAGTTTTCGGCGGCCTGCCTCCGCCGCTCCTCGCTGCGGTCCATCGGCATCGGCTTTTGCCTTCGGTCCCGCCGATGAATCATCCGGTACGATATGATCCACCCGCAGATTCCCCGCCCGGTCGAAATGGCATTCTAATTTTCCCGGCGGTGTAAGCGTTTCGACAAATGCCGCAATCCAACCCAGCACATGTTCTTCGCGCAGCGGGGCAGTTGGTAGATCGCAAATGGTCTTAAGTATGCTCAGAAAATGGCTGCTGATCATCGTCAGGCTGCTCCCCCTGAAGCCGGCCGGGCCGCCGGGCCGCCGTTGGTCGCATTCTCTCCCGCACCCGAATCTTCCGGGCGTTCAATATCACTCAGAGGCTGCCCGTCCACATGGCGTCGAAGCAACAGATAAATAATGGTGCTCGATGCAAAGTAATACGCCACCACGTACGCTCCAAGCAACGTCACCAGCAGGAAAAGCCAGAAATAGACGAAAATGGCGGCAATCCATTCACTCCAACCCATCGCCCACCAGTTGATCGGCGCGATCAAACGCTCCAGATGTGGTGTGCGCCAGATGGTCTCCAGCACCGAAACGCCCGAGTAGGTCCCGTGCTCCAGCCCGAAGAAACTCATCCCGATGCCAACGCAAAAATGTGTTGCCGAGAGCAGCACATACATCGCCACCAGCAGGAAAAACCAGGTCAGTACACCGTAGACCAGAGCGACAATCGTATAAAAGGCTGCACGCCACGGACTGTTATAGATGTAGCTGAAACTGCGACTGATGGAGTCGAATCCATCCGACGCCTCAACCGAAAGACAGGGGTAGATCAGATGCAGGCCCGCCACAAACCCCAGCGTCACCAGCATGATGATAAATCCGCCCAGCAGCAGAACTATAAACAGCATCCCCAGCACGATCGGCCCGACCCACGGTATGGCACCGATAAGCGAGATCGCAACCATTACCGCCCCCAGCACCGCAACCAGCCCGATCGGCAGCAGGGGCGCCCGGATGAAATACCAGAACCGCCGTATGGCAAAGAGAATGCAGGCAAAGATCGATGGATCCTCTCCCGCCAGCCGCAGCGCGGTGTAGCGGCATATGGCACCGCCTGTCAGGGCCAGGAGCACAATACATATGATGAAGAACATCATGATCGTCAGCAGATAGCCGACACGCTCAAAACCCAGTCGCCAGCCGCTTTCTGAATGCCGGGCAATCATCGGCGGTGCACCGGTGATAAGCCATTCCGGCACGGTGACAAACATATTCGCCAGACAACCCCATACGGTGTCGGATTGCCACGCCACGGAAGAATTGCGCGGTGTGACCGCAACCGATATTTCAAAGCCCGTAGGTCGTCCTCCCGCCTGCGGTACGGCCTTGGTCGTTTCAATCCGGAGTGGGTTGAGAACATTGAAGACGAGATCGTGAAATTCCTTCAATTCCTCATGCATCGCCGCATCAAATATCCCGCGTCCCACGGCGCTCTGCACCTGTCTCACATTCCCAAGCAATTCCATCGCCAGTCGGCGCTGCCGTCGATGCAGGGCACGCATCGACAGAGCGGGTTGCTCTTTCGCCAGCGCCGCCAGCCGATGATGAAAACGCCGCTCCATCCCGGCCACGATGGCACTCTCCGCCGCCCGCGGGTCATGCTCCAGCGCGTCAATCTGCTTGGAGTGCAGCGGAGTTGCGTAGTCCTGCAACATCTCCGCCAGCGCCGCCTGGCGATTAAGCCGATCCTGAATGATCATCTCCCGGTAGGCACCCGGTGACGGATCATGAAATGCCGATATTTCCCCGGGTAACACCTGCGGCCCCCAGATGCCATCAACCGCTCTCCCGGCGGTGTAGATGATCACCAGCGCCAGAAGAGCCAGCACCCATATCCCCGGTTCAATCGATATTCGAAATGCCCGGAATATGTAGCGAAAATCCAAGGCACTTTCGCGGAACACCGCGCCCGCACTGCCGGGGGGTGTCGGAGATGTCGTTATTTGTTTTGTCATAGTCACTTCAACCTGTCCATCTTCACCAATGGGAACACTCCATATCAGGCGGTCGGGCGGCTCGCCCAGTGCAGCTTACTGGCGAGTAATTCCCAGTGTGTCTGATGTGGGTTGATCACCAGACGCAGCGGGTGCGGGGCCTTTTTAACGATCACAGATTGTTTCGCATTCAGCGGATGGATAATCATCCCATCCATAACCAGATGCGTCCCGTCATTGAGTCGCCGCGGTTTTATACCGATGGCACTCCCGTCGGGTACCACAACCGGCCGGAACGAGAGCGAATGGGCGCAGATGGGCGTTATCACCATCGCCTTGACATCCGGAGTAATGAGCGGCCCGCCGGCCGAAAGGTTATATCCTGTTGACCCCGAAGCGGTGGAAATAATAATCCCATCACCACGGAAAGTGGCCGTATCCGAATCATCCACCCGCACCGTGAGTTCCACCATTCGAAACGGGGCTCCGGCGTTGAGTACCACATCATTAAGCGCCAGATACTCAGCTTCCAGATTCGGCGCTTTGTGACGGTCACGCACGCCCGAACCGGATTCCGATCCAATTATTGACGCCTGAAGCATGAGGCGGTCGGTCGTCTGAAATCTCCCCTCCAGCAGGGCAGGCAGATGTTCCTTGAATTGATCCAGCGTGAACGCCGCCATGTAACCCAGCTTGCCGAAATTAATTCCCGCGACCGGGGCGCCGTATCGGGCCAGAAAGCGGGCCGCCTGTAGAATCGTCCCATCACCCCCCAGCAGCACGATCAGATCAGGTATTTCTGCCAGCTTTCCGATACTCGCTTCATCCACGCCCTCCATAAACTTGGCCGTTACGCCGGTTCTGCGCGAAAAATCGGCCAGTAAATGGTGGCCGGCGGTAACGGCCTCATGCTTGGCAGAATTGGCGATCAGCAGAACCTTCATCTGTTCTATAGGATACCGGCCCCGCTCCGTTGCCTCCAGTCACCTCGGCCGGACCGCTTCCACAGTGTCCGCCATACCCCTTCATACTTTTCCGAGACAAACCGAATCTCGGCAGGCCTTGAATCGCATTTTGAGATCGCCGATCGATGCAAGTTGACCATTAAAACCCGGCGGTTAAGATTGGGGCATCGGTATTGCGGAGACGCAAAGACGGTGTTACAACAATCGCTGGGGGTGTGGCGGTATTTGCCGACCTGCACGGCCGGGTGAAATTCGAACGGTTGCTGAAGTTTTAGGAGCTAAATTGATGCATGCCAAGCGGTGGAGTCGCTCCGGTAACGCCATGATCATTGTGGTGGTTGCCTCTATTACCTTGATAACCACATTCGGACGGGCTGCTACGGCCCCGTTTTCCAACTCCGTGCTTCACCATGCGCGTCTCAAAGTACTCTGGCAGATGCCGCTCGGCCTGGGGCCACGGACTCACGACCAAATCACCCATGTATGGCTGCTGGGGAAAAACGTCTATGTTTTGACCAAATACGGCTACCTGATTTGCATCAACGCCTCGTCCGGATCCATCCAATGGACTCAGCAATACGCCGTGCGCGGGCAGGCGACACTTGAACCAGTCAGCTACGGTAAAAACCATCTGCTGATCGTTGCCGGCAGCAAACTGCTGGTTGTCAGCAAGGCCGACGGAGCGGTCACCAAATCGCAGACCCTGAAGTTTGCCCCCTCAACTCGCCCTTTAATCAGTGGCGGCCGCATGTTCATCGGAGCATATCATGACCGCATGTATGTTCTCTCGCCCCACATTCCCATCTTCATGCACTGGGCCCAATATTCACGCGGGGATGCGTTTCTCTCCAGGCCGATCGTTCTCGACGGAATGGTGGTCTGCGGATCACAAAATGGCCGTGTCTGGGGGCATATCTCAACCGATGGCAGTGGTGGGTGGCGGCGGCTTCTCTCAGGTTCCGTCGTCGCTGATCTCGCCACCGATGGCCGCTTGATTTTCGTCCCGTGTCTGAACCACAATCTGTACGCCATTAATGCTTCAACAGGACTGGCACCGTGGATTACGCGCCTGCCCGGCCGATTGACTCACCAGCCCGTCATGTTTGGTAAACGATTGATGATCTGCACAGGCGGCGCCGGACTTATGAGCCTGAATCCAACCACCGGATCGATGCAGTGGGGCCCGGTAGCGGGTGTAAAACGTATCGTCGGAAAGATCGGCCACAGAATTGCCGCCGCCGGCAGGGATCAACTTTTAATTATCTCGCCCGCCGATGGAGATGTGATTTACCGTGCAACGGAATCGACTCCGTGTGTGTATGCAAAATCCACGGTTTCAAAACGCATTTATGTCGCATCCACCAATGGCTTTCTCCTGGCATTGGTGCGTCGCTATCCACTGGACTGAACTGGATGCCTGATCATTTCAATCGGTAACGTTTGCGGAGTCTTCGTTTTGAACGTTGATATCCGGTATCTGTTTAATACTTGATTATTCATTGGAGATACCTCTCGTGAGTTCCATCGACGCCGTCCCCGTCAAACGCGCACTGATCTCCGTTACCGATAAATCTGGCGTGGTTGATCTTGCCCGGGTTCTGAGCGCCGAATTCGGCGTCGAAATTATTTCAACCGGCGGAACCGCCCGGGCGATCACCGAAGCGGGAATCTCCGTCACAGATGTCTCCGCCATCACGGGCTTTCCGGAAATGATGGACGGAAGGGTCAAAACCCTGCACCCGGCCGTCCATGGCGGATTATTGGCCCTGCGCGATCATCCGGCACATCTCGACGCGATGAAAGTTCATGGTATTCGTCCGATTGATCTACTCATCGTCAACCTTTACGCCTTTGAAAAAGTCGTGACGGACCCGAATACGTCACTTGAACATGCTATGGAGAATATTGATATCGGCGGCCCCGCCATGCTGCGCTCGGCATCCAAGAATTACCGCTCGGTGGCCGTGGTGACCGATCCCGCACAGTATTCCGATTTTATTGATCACCTGCGCCAAAATGCCGGGTCAACCCTGCTGCCATTTCGACTCCATCTCGCGGTCTGCGCCTTTGCGCGTACTGCATCCTATGACGCCGTTGTGCACCGCTACCTGGCCCGACAGCTTAACGCCGATTCGGAGGCCTCCGCCGCCGGGCTCTTCCCAACGCTGATTCAAAGCTATCGCAAAATCAGCGATCTCCGTTATGGGGAAAATCCGCATCAGGCCGCCGCTCTCTATGCGGAGGGGACTCGTTCCGACGGTGTGGCCGGAGCCCGACAACTGCACGGCAAGATGCTTTCCTTTATTAATCTTCTCGATGCCGACGCCGCCTTTTCGCTGGCCGCAGAATTTGATCAGCCCGCCGCTGCCGTGATCAAGCATGCCAATCCGTGCGGATGTGCCGCCGCCCCTGATCTGACCGTCGCGTTTGAACTTGCCTACGCCGGTGATCCGGTGGCAGCTTTCGGTGGTATTGTCGCGGTGAACCGGGTCGTCGATTATCAACTCGCTTCCGCTATCGTGGCGGGCAAAAAATTTCTGGAAGTTCTCATCGCGCCGGATTTTGCATCCGATGCATCGGAGATACTGCGCCGCCGCTGGGCCGACTGCCGACTCTTGGCGGTTCCCATGACATCGGCTCGCGGCGATACCGCCCCCCGGAACCTGAAATTTACATCCATCTCTGGTGGTGTTCTGGTTCAACAGGCGGATGATTTGCCTGAACCCGCATCTGCGTTCAATGTTGTCACCACCGCCCGACCGTCCGCTGAGATGTCCCGCGATCTGCTCGTCGCCTGGAAAATCTGCAAGCACGTCAAAAGCAATGCGATTGTCATTGTTAAGGATGGCCAGTTACTTGGTGCGGGGGCCGGCCAGATGAGCCGGGTCACCAGTTGCCGCCTCGCGATTGAACTCGCCCGTCTCAACGGCCATGGCGAAAAACTGGCCGGGGCGGTTGCGGCCTCCGACGCATTTTTCCCGTTCGCCGACGGGCCTCAATTGTTGCTCGATGCAGGGATTACGGGATTGATTCAACCGGGTGGATCCAAACGGGATGCGGATACCATTGAACTCTGCAATCAGCGGGGCGTAGCCATGCTTCATACCGGTATCCGGCATTTCCTTCATTAAAACCATCAGCAGCCCGAAACGTCCGAAAACCCTTGCAGCAAGGCGGTATACAATATTAGATATCCCCCCCGTTTCCCCAATGCAGACGCGTGAAAGCCCATGACGGCGTTGCAGGCGGAAATTTATTGTGCCGTTCGCTTCACTTTCAGTCGTGCGGGGGCGCTGCATCGACCGGACTTCAAAAACGCTATGCTGCGCACCACCACCGGCACTTTGGGTGTTATGGAAACTGAAATCGGCCGGCGGTATTGTGGTGACGTTTCCATCGGGACGGTGCCGTTGAGGGTATAACGAATAACTGCGCCGGGGATCGAATCGTGCAGTCGGATCAATCCTGTGGCAGATGATGTCTGATACGTGATCAGATTACGGGCGGGCACGCGTTTCGCCGCCGCATGGCCGGTCTCGGGAACAAATTCCCCCTGCGGCTGCGGGATGCAGAAATTGTAGTGATGGCGCATCAACCATGTATACTGGCCCCCGGAGCGCCTTAAAAAACCGGCGTAGTTCTGCTTTTGCCGCGGAGTCCAGCAAATTTCCGCCAGTGCCATTTCACGCGGCAGCGCCTGATAAAAAAGATGTCGCGCTGTCGCGATCCGTTCCGACCAGAGGCATGCCTCGGCCCCAAGCAATCGCGGCCGCAACGATCGCGGAAGCAGCGATGACGGGTTGTAGTCGTAAACATCCCGCAGTGTGATGATTGAATTCAAGGGGTGCGGTTCATATCGCGGATCACCTTGGCAGAAATTGAAGTACAGCCTCCCCTCATTGGCAACGATCACATCATGGCCGAGAGCGGCATCATGAGCAACGATCCCGGAACTGTTCCAGCATTCAATTACGGTATTGTGCGGGAGGCTTTTAGCCGGTACATCGTTCCACACCACCGCCCGCCGCCCCCGCGCTGCAAGAAATCGGGCAATTCTGGTCGGGAAATAATCATGCAGACGCTCCGGCGTCCAATGCTGTTTTTGCATGATCCTCTCAGCGACCGGGTCTTGTGCCCAGGCCTTCATCGCCGCCGCTGAAACTTCATCCCCGCCCAAATGTATGAATCGGCCCGGAAATATCTGCGTCAAGTCTCCAAAGACGGTATCGAGAAAATCAAATGTCCGACGACTGGGACTCAGCGGTACGTTGCTGATCCCCCATATTTCCCGCACCTGAAACGGCCCATTGCCGGCTGCGAGCCACGGATAAGCGGCAAGGGCCGCCGTGCAGTGTCCGGGGATGTCAATCTCGGGTACGACAGTGACGTAGCGTCTTGCGGCATAGGCGACGATCTGTCGGATTTGTGCATCGGTGTAGAAGCCACCGTAGCGCCGGTGGTTGATGTCGTGCGGATTTCCCCCGACTTCCGTTCCGGCCCGCCACGCCCCGATCCCGGTAAGTCTCGGATACTGCGGAATCTCAATCCGCCACCCCTGATCGTCCGTCAGGTGCCAGTGAAATATATTGAGCTTATAATGTGCAGCCAGCCGGATGAACTGCTTCACCACCGGCGGTGTAAAAAAATGGCGGCTGCAATCCAGCATAATCCCGCGCCAGCGGTAGCGCGGATGATCCGCTATTGTCACTTCATGAATCGCATGATTCGAGCAGCGGGCTGAGTTAAAGAGTTCTTCAAACGTCTGCAGGGCGTAAAAATAGCCGGGCCCGGCGGACGCCTCGAGCACCGCTCCGTCGGATCGAACGTCAAGCCGGTACCCTTCATGCCCCAGTTCCGGATCATTTTTAATCTGCAAGAAGCTGATCGGTGCGGGACCCGATCTTACCACGCGTGCTTCAATGCCCCGGCGCTTGAGAAACGCCGCCAGAAAGTTGGCACTTCGCCGCTGCGATTTCCGATCTGCCTTAATCTTCACCAGCGTGGGGACCGACCACGTTGCTTTGTAGACCGTGATGTGCCGCGGCATGGGAATCAGGCTCAGTGAGTCAGCAGAAATGATGGGTCGGCTGCTGCTTGGCGTGGTACCGAAAGCCGCCGAAGCGGTCGCCATGATCAGGATAAATCCCGCGTGACGTACAAATGGCATGACGGCTCGGTCCTCCGTTTTTATCCTAATCTGTCGCTGGATATCATACGGCATCCGAGGCTGTTTGGTCTGGCGTTCTTGACTCCTTTTGCTGTTCAGAGAGCTTCTCTGAATGGGTGAGTTGGCTCGTCCCATCAAAAACCATTCATTGGATTGCAGTCTGCGCGATGGCAGTACCCGATATTGTTACAATACGGCAGATGAAAGAATCGGAGTTTCTAAAATGGGTGTATGAAAAATCGCGGAGGACCCCGGCGGTTCCGGTGCCGGTCGGCGATGATATGGCGGCCATACGATTGCCGCACCGGAGCGGCAAACCCCTTACATTGCTGAAAATTGACCAATGTCTCGATCAGGTTCATTTTGATCTTCGCTACCATGCGCCGGGCCTCGTCGGTCGTAAGGCCGTAAATCGGTGTCTTTCAGATTGTGCTGCGATGGCCGCTCTGCCCGTCGCGATTCTAATCGCCGTTGCGCTCCCCGAGGATGTCTCGCTTCCGTGGGCTAGAAAGCTCTATCTAGGGTGCGAATCGGCGGCGAAAAACTTCAACTGCGCCTTGGTCGGGGGCGATACCGCCATCTGGAACCAACGCCTTGCCATCACCGTCGCCGCATTCGGACTGCCCCGGCGCCGCCCGGTACTTCGCTCCGGCGCCCGACCGGGCGATGTCATCTGCGTCACCGGTTCGCTTGGCGGCAGCATCCGCGGTCGCCATCTGACCTTCACGCCGCGTATTGCCCTTGCACAACGGCTCATCGAAATCACCCAAGTCCACGCCATGATGGATATTTCCGACGGGCTGGCGATTGACCTGCCGCGCATGCTGGCCATGTCGGACGTAGGCGCTGAAATTGATGGCGATTGCATACCCATCCACCCGGATGCCCGCCGCCTCGCGCGCAGCGACGATCTGACCCCGCTTCATCACGCGCTCTGCGACGGTGAAGATTATGAACTCCTTTTTACGGTTGCGCCGCGTGACGCCGCACGGCTTGCGGTACATCGACTGCCGATCCACACCATCGGCCGGATCACGCGTGTCAAAAATAATATTGAAGTAACATCGTGCGGCCGCCGTATCCCATGGCCGACAGGGGGGTGGAATCACGGGGCGAACCGTCCCAGGTAATAAAATGCCGCCACCCACCTTCGCTGGAGAAAATAACCCGATGCACACGCAGATGATTGAAGGTCGATTAACGGTAATCGCGGAAAGTGCCGCACAGACCGCAGAACTCGGTCGCATCATCGGGGCGATAAGTGCTCCGGGACAGTGCATCGCCCTTGACGGCGATCTCGGTGTGGGCAAAACCGAACTGGTTCGCGGGCTGGCGGCAGGTGCTGGCGTCGCGGATATCTCTCTAGTATCCAGTCCGACATACGTGTTATTAAATGTTTATCCTGCCGACGGCCGCCCGGTGGCTAAAACGGTGTTTCATCTCGATGCCTACCGCGTTGCAGGCCCCGATGGGTTTGATGCGGTGGGGTGGGATGATCTCCTGGGGCAGCACGCCGTCATCGCGGTGGAATGGGCAAGCCGAGTTGCGCCGCTGCTTCCTGCAGACACACTCCACATCGTCGGATCCGCGCTGGACGCCGACTCCCGCCGCTGGACGATCTCCGCCCCCCATGAATCGGCCCGCGCGCTGCTGCAGGCCGTTTACACCGGTCTTACGGACCATTCGCCCCGGTGACTTTCGCCGAATATAATCCCTCGCATGCTGATCTCTTGACGGAAGCGGAAAGTTGAAGCGCACCACATGATTACATTGGACATTGAGCCGCGCCATAAGTTGGCGCTCTTCGGACCGGCCGATCGAAATCTGAAACTGCTGCGTCAGCTTATGGGCGTGCAGATTTTCGCGGCCGGTGATCACCTTAAAATCAGCGGCGAAACAAAAGCGGTGGAACGCTGCGTCGCCGTCGTGGCGGAATTGCGAAGAAATCTGCCTCGCAACGGATCGCTCACCGTCGACGATGTCGGCAGAGTGGCGTCGCGATTTGCATCCGACTCCACAATTGCCGGTGTGCTCGACGTTGCCATATCCGGGCAGGGGGTCACACCGCGCACACCCGGACAGACGGCTTATGTGGCTGCGATGGAAAAATCAGATCTTGTCTTTTGCGCCGGTCCTGCCGGAACGGGCAAAACATTTCTTGCCGTAGCATTGGCTGTAACCATGCTCAGACGCGGACTCATCAGACGTCTGGTGCTCGTTCGCCCGGCTGTGGAGGCGGGAGAAAAACTCGGCTTCCTCCCCGGCGACATACAGGCCAAAGTGAACCCCTACCTGCGACCGCTCCTCGACGCCCTGCATGACATGATGCCTTACGAGCAAATCCGTCGCTTGATGGCCAATGACGTCATCGAGCTGGCTCCACTGGCGTACATGCGCGGACGTACCCTCAACGACGCCATGATCATCTTGGACGAAGCCCAGAACACCACACCTTCGCAGATGCTTATGTTTCTCACCCGTCTGGGGCAGAACAGCAAAATGGTGATCACCGGTGACCCCACTCAGGTTGATCTGGATGAAGATCAAATCAGCGGGCTCGTTGACGCGCGGCGCAAACTTAGAGGGATCAGAGGAATTGACTTTGTTGAGCTCGGTCGAGGTGATATCGTCCGACATCCACTCGTTCAGAACGTGGTGGAGGCGTATAACCGCCAAGACAATAACCTACCTCGATAAAGGAATTGGCAGGCGACCACGCTCGCCAATTTCCTTATTTCACCCCAAATCAACCCGTCAGGTCCGAGGGTTTCCAGCTCAGATACCGGCTTTCAACTGTCTCTCAGCTTCAAGCCAATCTGATGCTGCATCACCGGGACCAAATCCGCGTTTGAGAAAAATCTGATAGGCGCGTTCAGCAATTTGTTCGTGGGTGATCGATTTGGGTACTACAGCTTGGGGCCTCGTTGTTGAGGTTCCACTTCCCTTAGCTTCAGATCGACCCACTGGGACGGGAGCTGATTTTTCGGTCACTGTCGTGGTTTTTTTGCGTGCTGGCATATGATGCCTCCTTACATTCGGCGATTTCGCCGTCTTAAAACACCTCCATCAATACGCGTCCGGGGCGGAAATCCTCTCTCCGCCTTCATGCCGGACTCTTCCGCCATCTTACGGAAGTCCTCGACTTAGACTCCATACAAGCAGCCCAACTCGCGGATGGACATTATCAGTCCAACGCTCCTTATCTTGTATTGAAAACGCATGGCCATGTCAAGCGAAATCGTTATCAAGCCGATAAATTTTCGGTTGGCGACCGTTATCCAGCCATTTTCCTCCCATGTGGGTGGAATGGAACATCGGCAGGGCGTCCTCGTAAAGCAGGTTCAGCAACGCTATGAATCATGAGTTTTACCGACCGACGGTCAGGCGGGAATCTTGGAGATCATCCTCCCGCACCCGCTCTCAGCATCGATACAGATCCAGAAACCATCGCTTCATCTCAGAAGCCGGTCTGGAATTTCATCGGATCGCCGTCAGTATATATCCCGGAACTTGCGCAAAATTCCCCGGTACAGCTCAATCCTCGTTTATCGGACGCTATCCATCGGCAAATGTTGCAGTCATTATGTTTTAAGGGTTTGCGATGCCCACGAAGGGCGGTACACTCAAGGCGAAATCAGTACGGGTTGGCTCAAAAGGTCAACTCAGCGGCATAGGTGTAACTAAGTCGCCCGCAGTGAAATCCCGAGAGGCAGCGCGATCCGTGCAGGCAAGTGTCGGCCACAAGACGCTTTCGTCCGTAATAAATTCCGGGCCCTCACCTGCTGCGGTATTCAGGCGAAGACCTGTCTTTAACCAGCAGAAAACGCTTCTGGATAAGGTCTTTGCGTGGATTTGCTCCATCTTGATCCATGCCATCGCCTTCATGGTTGTTCTAATTCTTTACACCGTTCTCAAGCCGCCGCTTAAGCCTCCGCCCAAACCCATGGTCGTACCGGAATCGTTTTACCACAGCAGCGCCACGGACAAATTGCTGTTGAAAACCGCAGCCCGCAATAACCGGAGGCTCGCGGAGCAGGAACACTCCATGGAGTCACTCTCCAATGCCGTTGATACGCTTAATTCTGCTAAGCTCTTGGATAACACTCAGGCCAAGCGATTAAGTATTATCGGCGTATCACCCGCTACACTCGGGACGCGGTGGAACGTGTATACCCACGCCATGAGTTCGCCCATGGGCGTACCCGACGGAGCCGCTCTTGGAAAAATGACGGTAACTTTCTTCGGCATAACCTCTCAGGCAAAAAAGGTTGTATTTATCATTGATCATTCAGGGTCCATGATTGGTCGCCTGCATCTCGTCAGAGCGGAGGTTCGGCGGGCCATCAATCATCTCATGCCCTTTCAAAAATTCGCCGTCGTTGTGTTTGCCGCGCATCCTCACATCCTCGGCAATGAAACAGGCCTGACCCGTGCCACTCGGCCGATCGTTACTGAAATGGATTACCTGCTCAAAGGGCATCGTATAATTGCCGAGGGACGTAATGACGGCATGGTGCAACCTTTTGCCACGGCCTTTCGCGTCGCCTACGCCATGAAGCCGGATGTTATTTATTTCCTGACCGATGGCCATTTTAATCCGAAGCTCGTGAACTTTATTGCCGGTCAGACTTTGGTATATCACGTTCCCGTGAATACCTTTTCGCTTCTGAGTCGCGATCCGATTTTTGAAGATGAAATGCGGCGCATCTCAAAGTTGACGCACGGGGTATTCCATCTCATAACCCGCCGCCAACTTTATCGCGAAAATTAACGCCGCTCAAAATGATTGATGCTTCGCGTGACCCCCAGGCGGATTTTTCGAGGCCTCTACGCATGCGGGCAGTATGCAGCGGGATGTAATCCGTTGCAGTTACCCGTCATGGGTAAGGCAGACTTCTGAGCACTTCCACCGCAGACCGGTGGGGCCTGATTTTGTGTACAGGCGGCCATTTTGGGCCAACAAAAAAAGGGACTCGCATTGCTGCAAGTCCCTTTCCTATAAGCAGTAGCGGGGGGAGGATTCGAACCTCCGACCTCCGGGTTATGAGCCCGACGAGCTACCAGACTGCTCTACCCCGCGATCAAAATCGCAACTCTCCACGCCTCTCCACTGCTCCGCGAATCTCTTCGCACCTTTTACGCCCTTGCCGAGAGCAAATTTCCCGTCCGGCGGTGGCTGCATATATCAGCCATACACCCTTAAGTATCAACATTTACCTCTCGCAGTCAAATGCACTTGTTGATATACTTTCGATCGGCGAAAAAATCGTCGTTATTCGTGACATGTTTTTTGAAGGAAAGTGACCATGAAACGTCTCGCTATCACCATCGTTGCCGCGACTTTACTTGTTGCCGGCTGTTCCAAATCCAACTCCAATAAGGCCGCATCCTCAACCGGTGCTTCCGCATCGGGCTCTGCCAGTTCGATGTATGCATCGGCGTCCAGCGCATTGGCGGGCATAGAGTCTGCATTTCAATCCGGCAAGGCGTCGGCCATTGAATCGGTCTTTTCGACCAGTTCGCCGGCGCAAAAGGCGCTCGTGGATGCGGCCGCAAAACTCTCCGCCCTTAAAGACACCGTTGAAAAAAGCATCAAATTCAATGCCCCTGCGCCTGCCATCAATGCAGTGGTGCAGAAGATTGCCCCGAACGGCGGCATCATTCCCACGCTGGAGAGCCTGAAAAACTCCTCCGTCGTCGTCAATGGCGAAACCGCAATCGTCAATCAGGGAAAAAGCATGGCCAAGGTTTTCCTCTCCAAAGTCGGTGGCAACTGGAAGATCGACCTGCAGAAGACCATCTCCGCCGTCTATCCCAATGCGTCCACGGCGGAGAGCAAATTGCAGTCGCTGACGGCCAATCTCGGCAAGGCGACGCAGTTCCTGCAGCAGGTGCAGACGGGCCTGTCCAATGGAAGTATTAAATCGATGTCGGATATTGAAACGCTTGCGGCGAAATTTGAAGCCGGCAATATCCCCGGTGCCTCCGCCGTAAAAGGAATCATGGGCAACCTGTAATCCGCCCGCGCGATGGATCACCGGCGTGTCTCGGCTACAAGTGTCGACACGCCGGTTTTATTTCAGGCGTGGCCTCGGGGCGCGAACTGTGTAAACAGTGGATGCCGCCCGATGTGCGGGGCCGCTTCGCATGCCGGGCGCTACTTTGCGGCCATCCATGCGGCAAAGACGGCTGTTTTATGCAGCACTTCAACACGGCGGAATCCGGCTTTCTCCGCAAGCCGCATCTGCGCGCTGAGGCTGGCCGGCGAGTCCTCTTTTTCGATATAGGCGAACACATGATCGCGGTATTCATCACCTTTGAGTGCTGAAAGATACCGGCCGAAGCGTTCCCACATCACCTGCTGCACGGCGGGCGTTTCATGGATGATCATATCCCATACCCAAAATGTGCCGCCCGGCCGCAAGGCGGCGTGGATGGTTTGCAGGACATTTTGCCATTGAGCCTCGCTGCGAAGGTGATGGAGCACCGCCGCCGCTACCACAAGATCAAACGATTCCGACTTTGGCTTAAATTCCCGTATATCCGCTTGAAAACATTCCACCCGGCCGCTCGTTGCGTGGGTGACGCGCTCGGCGGCGCGGTCCAACATCGGTTGGCTCAGGTCGATGAGGGTGCAGTTCAGGCCGGGCAGGGCTTGAAGAATTTTTAACGTGAAATTACCGGCACCGCAGCCGATGTCCAGCATGGCTGACGCGTGCGGATGATTTGCGGCCGCACATTGCTGGATGATTTCGAGTGCCAGTGGAGCGTCCATGGTGGCGGACTGGCCGGTTTCCAAATTGGAAAAACGCTCGACATCTCTGTCAAACCGCTCGCGGATTTCATCGACGGTGGATTTGCGATTTCTCATGGCAGGAATGTAGGGCGCCGGAGCGCGGGATGCAACACCGCGCAAGATTCGCTCCGCCGATGGTTGTAAGAAACGGATGTGCTCGATGCGCTCGGCACGCCTGGGGCGGCCGCCGGCCAATTATGCCGGCCGGATCAGGGGATATGCAGCTTCTCGCCCACCCGCAGGTCGCGGGCGTTGGTGATGCCGTTGGCCTGTTTGATGGCGTTAATATTTTTTGCAGTGGCGGCGCCCATGGTGCGAAGTGCGATCTGATAAAGCGTATCGCCGGGGCGCACGACGCAGGTGCGAGTCGATTTGGTTGTGGAGCTTCGGCCGGTGCCGGTGCTGACCGCCATAAGAGACGGCATGGTGACGCGACCGGCGGCGGGCGGGATATCCAGCTTCTCGCCGATACGCAGCATGCTGCTCGGGCTGGTGAGTTTGCCGGGGTTCGCGCGGACGATCCGCTCAATCGCCACCGGCCCGCTGTCATGATAAAAATGCCAGGCGATGCGGGTAAGCGTATCATTGGCGGCCACGGTGTAGGTGGTATCACCTTTGGGAGATGTGGTTTGGGTCTGTTCCGCGTTCTGAATCTGAAGATTGGTATTTTGGCTTACGGGCGCCAAGTGCGGCGATGGCGCGGTGGGAAACGTCACCAGCGGTGTGGAGGTGTATCCGGGCATGCTGACCACTGTCGCCGTGCCGGAAGCAGATGACGGGGTGTAGGCGGCCGGCGTTGCCCCAGAGAGGCTTGCCGTAGAGGCTGCGGCTCCCGCGGGAGCGGCCTGAACTCCTGCCGGCGAGACTTTCGGCATCGGAATGGTCTGGTCGGAAATGGGGTGGAGCAGCGTTTGCCGCAGTTTCGATCCCAAGTTCGACAAACTGGCAACCTTGATGGAACTACTCTGCCGGTTGAGGTAACTGGACAGAAGCATCCCCACCATGACGATGATCGCCAAGCCGGTAATCAGCCCAACTTTTGTTTCGCGGTTCATCCTTGAACCTCCCAAAAAAACGGTCTATTGCACAGGATGGCTTAACGCTTCGCCATCCCATCTATTACGAGTTAACTGGCGGCTGTGTCGGCGAAACATTCGCCGCGGTAAACATGAAGCCCCTCAGTTTCGCACTGCGGCTGCGGGGATTGCCATAAATCTCCGCCTCGCCGGGTGTAATCGGCTTCGTTGTCAGGGATTCGCCCAGAGAATCCATCTTCCACTGCCGCATTGCATGCTTCACCAAACGGTCTTCACCGGAATGAAAGCTGATAACGGCCAACCTCAGGCCAGGTTGCCGCAGCGCATGGGCGGCTGTGAGCAGGCCTGCCAGCGATGAGGCTTCCCGATTCACTTCCATCCGTAGAGCCTGAAAGGTGCGGGTGGCGGAATCAATGGCCGCCCGCGGCGACCCCTTCACCGCCGACCGGATGATGGCCGCGAGCTCGCCGGTGGTTTCAATGCGTTTGACCTTTCTTGCTTCAACGATGGCCCGGGCAATCCTTCGCGAATAACGCTCATCGGCATTACGAAATAAAATGTCGGCCAGTTCGTTCTGATCCAGGCGGTTAACCAAGTCGGCAGCGGTGGTATTGGACCGTCGGTCCAGCCGCATATCCAATTTTGAATCGTTGCTGAAACTCAAGCCGTAGTCCCCCGTCGTGATCTGATTGGTTGATACGCCCAGATCGGCGAAGATCGCATGAACGCGGGAAATACCTGCGGCCTGAAGGATTTCAGGCAGTTGGCCGAAGTTGGCGTGAAAAAATCGCCGTTTACACGCGAGAGATTGAAGTCTGGCTTTGGCGTAGTGAAGATTTCGGTCGTCTGTGTCGATACAGATGAGGGTGCCGGACGGGCCGAGCTTTTCGCCGATCGCCCATGCGTGGCCGCCGCGGCCGGTGGTGCAATCGACAATGGTTTGTGCTGCCTCGATACCGAGGAGAAGAATGGATTCTTGCAGGAGAACACTCTGGTGGCCATGATCAGGATTATCCATAGCCGAATACTTCAGCGGACCAACCGCATCACGCCGCGAGCCCCCAACGGCAGGGGTGCAAACTGCAAACCGGCGTGGTAAGATATCAAAGGTGGCGGAGACACGGCTGGCTTAAAGCGTGCCCCCGCCTGGCCGTCCATGGCTGGTAACCGGGCATCCTGCCCGGCCTGCACCGCGGTTCACTTTCCATGTGTTCCGTGATGCTAATCTGCAATAAGTGCCTTCCTGGCGATTGCAGCGTCTGAATCTCAAGGCCGGCCTGGCTGCTACATCCGTGTGCAGTCAGGCCTGCTGTGCCTTAATGGAGTCCCCGCGGCATCCTTGCCGAGTTGGCGATCCCCTCCAAGATTGGGATCGCTAAGCTCAGAGGCTCAACAGCAACGTCCTTGGCCGTTTCTACCCCTGCGAAATCGTTTCTCCACCCTCGTCCATGATGTTGTCCCAGCCAGAGAGCGGCTCGCCGAGAGTCAATTCCAGCTTTCTCTTGTCGTACCAGAGCAATTCCTCTGCATTCCAAAGCTGGATCGTGGTGCCCATACCGACAATACTCACTTCATCCTGAAGCATTTTCTCACCCCGCGGGTTCGGTTCCTTGCCGGTGCGGTTCACAAACCGATCCGTGAGAAGAATTCGCCCCGCGTCATCAAGCTCCATCAGGTGCGACGATCCAAATACCCGATAGGCTTTCTCAGCTTCCTTACTGTCGATCACCAGATGCGTACGGGTTGCATCGGCGGCCGACAATTTTTCAAAGACTTTCTGTGGCGTAAGCTCCACATATCTGAACTTCAGAGTCGATTCGGGGTCGCGGCCCAATACAGCCCGGGCGATTAATGTCGAGCCGAGCTCCTGAAGTTCCAACGCCTTTCGATGAGCAGCCGGAAGAAGAAGGCGATTCTTCGAATCGATCGTATGGTCGTACCGGCTTAAGAACCACATCAAAACGCCTTCTCACCGCAGAACACATTTCTGCTGACCAATTAAGTCGGCACATTATGCCCCACATCATGACACAATGCAAGTGATTTCTGGGAATTTTCTTCACAAACGCCCGACGCTCCGTTCAGAGAGCACCATTTTTCCACAATCTATGGTGGATAGCGGTTTAGAAATCTCCGATAAATTGTAGGTACATGAAAGTGGAGAAAAATCCCAAATGTTTGTGATTTTTAGAGCTGCCACAGCACCCGGTCATATTCTTCAACCATTCGCGCGGTGGAATAACGGGTTGCGGCAAGCTGGCGCCCCTCCATTTGGATTCCCTTATACAACTCGGGTTCGTGTAGCAGCCTGAAGGCGGCCGCCATCAGCGAGCCTTTCTCCACAGGATCGGCGAGAAGGCCCGTTTGCTGATGTGTGATGATTTCGTTGACGGCGGGAGCGTCGAAAGCCGCCACCGGCACTCCGCACGCCATGGATTCAACCACCGTCAGACCGAACCCTTCCACCGTAGAAGGCATGACGGTAACGTCAAAGCGTTTCATCCACGCGGCGGGGCAGGCGGTGGGCCCGCAGAAATGCACGTGCGACCGGATGCCATACTGCTTCGCCAGACTTTTGAGTTGCGGCTCGATCTTTCCATAGCCGACCAGCGCTAGATGCACATTCTGCCACGAGGCATAATCGGCGATCAGTGCCTGTGAAAATTCAAGGATGAGCCGATCCAGATTTTTTACCGGATCAAACCGGCCGACGTATCCGATGATCTTCGATCCGGCTTCCCAGGGAAGTTCATCGGCGGGAACCGGATCGGTATTGAAAAGCTCCTCGGTCTCAACACCGTTGGCGATCACCACACCGCGGGAAAAGTGGCCGTGGGCGGCAATTTTATCCAGCACCGCCTGCGACGGGGCGATGACGGCATCGGCCGACCGGCTGATAAGCCCCTGTGCATACCAGTGCCACATCGGCCTGTCCTGAAGCGTGTGGATCGACTGAACATACCGGCATGCCGGGCCCGCACGCCGGCAGAGCGTGGAGAGCAGATTGGCATGTACCAGCACGCTTACCACCACCTGCGGTTCAAGATGGTTAATGATTCTGCAATAGCGACGCACGGCGCTCATATCGCGGGGAGAACGGGCATGAAGGCTCACGACTTCGCTCCCCTCGACGCGGATCCATTTGGCCACGATCCCCGCCGATTTGATGCTGATCACCGTCGGATTCCACCTGCCCCCGGCCCGCAGCCCCCGTACCAGCGACCTCACCACCAGCGGGCTGCCGCCGAGATCCAGATCTGTAATGACAAAAACAATATTTTTCTTCACGCGGTCCGCCGATCCGGATTTACCACTGGGCTTCGTCAAACGGTGAAACCGGTCCTTTGAGCTTGGGTTTGGGCAGATGACGGATCAGGTCGCCGGCGAATCGCGCCATCGCATCCGAGTCGATGCGCAGATTCAGCGGTGAGCCTTCCACGGCCTTGATTTTACCGCCCGCCGCCTCCACGATCGTGCATTCATCCGCAGCGGTGCGGCGCGCCCCATAGGCACGCACCAGCAGCTCACGGGAAAACAGGCACGGGGATTGTATTAAAAATCCCCCGGTAGCCGACGGCTGAAGCGGCTTGCCCGGTTGGTTGGTCCGCGCCGTCAATTCCTGCCGCGGTATCACGGGGCAGGCGGCACCGCTTTCCGCAGCCGCCTCCACCAGCGCATCGAGGATCGACTGCGGTGTCGCCGGACACGATGCATCGTGAATCATCACCCATTTAATGCCGGGTTCCAGCTTTTCCAAAGCACGGGCCACCGTGCCGCACCAGTCCGGCCCCGCCGCCGACACCAGCACCCCCTGAAACCCCAGATTCGGGCCGTAGCGTGAGTTGATCCGCGCCAGTTCATCCGGCAGCACGCATAAAATCCGCTGCTCGATCTCGTCCCGGTTGGCGTAAAGCTCTATCGTTCGGAGGAATATTTCCCGATTATCCGCCTTGTGGTAGGGGTGGCCGGACCCGGCTATCGCCCAGGGCGGATCTGCCATCACAATCAGCACTGCCGTATCAGCCATGTGTGCACACTCCTTTCATTCCATCCTACTGGCGCAAATTGGAGATGCAAACAATATTTCCTCACCCGGCGCCTCCGCTCGCTCCCCCTGTGCTGCGCCCCGTGGAATGAGTCTCAGGAAGTTTCACGCGTTGATGGTCCGGCCGTCGACCCCCAGCGCCGCTTCCCGCAACGCCTCGGGAAGTGTCGGATGGGCATGGCATGTCCGGGCGATATCTTCGCTGCTCGCACCCATCGCCATTGCCATCACCGCTTCCGCAATCAGGCTCGACGCCTGCGGCCCGAGGATATGCACCCCCAGCACACGGTCGGTTTTGGCGTCGGCCAGAATCTTCACCATCCCGAAAGTGTCGTTCATGCAGATGGCACGCGAATTGGCGGCAAAGCGGAACTTGCCGACCTTCACCTCCACCCCCGCCGCCTTGAGCTGCTCCTGCGTTCTGCCCACCCAGGCCAGCTCGGGCGACGTGTAGACCACGAAGGGGATGGTGTTGTAGTCCACATGTCCTGCCCCGCCCGCAATCCGCTCAACGCACGCCACCGCGTCTTCCTCCGCTTTGTGGGCCAGCATCGGCCCGGCAATCACATCTCCCACCGCAAATATATTTTCAACAGATGTACGGAAATGTCCGTCCACCTCAACACGCCCGCGGTTATCCGTCTTGACGCCGATCTTCTCCAGGCCCAGATCGCCGGTAAACGCCCGGCGGCCGACGGCCACCAATACCACATCGGCGGGCAGTTCTCCCTCTTCATCCGGCCGATCGGCGATTTTGGTGCTGTAGCGCACCAGAAGCTGATTCTTCTCGCGCCTCACCCCGCGGGCCTGCGAATTAAAATGAAATCTCAATCCCTGTTCCTTCATGGCGCGTTCCATCAGCCGCGCCATTTCCTCATCGCTGCCCGGCAGCACCGACGGGAAAAGTTCCAGCACGGTGACATCCGCCCCCAACCGCCGCCAGACCGATGAAAGCTCCAACCCGATGGCGCCCGAGCCGACCACCACCATTCGCGCCGGAACCTTTTCAAGCGCAATGGCCTGATCAGAATGGATAATCATCCGGCCATCGAAGGGAAGATCGGGCAGTTCAATCGGAACACTCCCGGTCGCAATAATAAAATGTCGCGCTTTGAGGGTGACGGCCTGCGCCGATGACGACTGCACCAGCAGTTCGGCCGACGATTTAAATGTCGCGGTGCCCGTTACATGGGTAACCTTGTTTTTTTTGAACAGCCCGGCTATTCCGCCTGAGAGCGTTTCGACCACTTTGTTCTTTCGCGCCATCATCGTCGGGATGTCCGCTGAAACGCCGCTGCATTTCACACCAATTGGTGCCAGATGATCACGGGCGAGAACCAGCTTCTCGGTGGCATCCAGCAGTGTTTTACTCGGAATGCACCCGACCCGCAGACACGTGCCTCCGAGTTTCGGTTCCTTCTCCACACACGCCACACGCATGCCCAACTGAGCCGCACGGATGGCCCCGGTGTATCCGGCCGGGCCGGCGCCGATGAATACAACATCAAACTCCATGGTTTCCATGATCGCCTTTCATTCCGAAATATCAGGTTTTACCAGCGTCACCCGCGCGACGCATGTCTCCCGTGCGACGGCTCCAACGACCGCACCGCACCGCTCTGCCCGCTGAATCTTAAGCGAAATTTTATCCAGCGTCCGCGCTTCACTCGCCGATAAAAACGCCCCGCCCGGGCACAGAGCTTTCTCCATGTGCATTTTGGGAGCCGCTTGCGTTGTAAGGTTTTCCGAACGGCATGATATGAACAGATGTCGATATGTGGCTGTGTCCCGGGTCG
>JBMFVY010000038.1:0-28318 GCA_049965755.1 Phycisphaerae bacterium
TGTACCAGACCATCAACAACCACTTCGCAGGGAAACCCACACCCTCGCTCCTTCCATCAGGCCCGTGAACGGTTACGGCATCGGACAGGGTGATTACATCACCATCAGCTTGAACCAAGCCCTCCAGCTTTCAGCGGATTCCACCTACGGCTTTGCCATAGCCGGCGCGACTGGATATGCAGGCCTCGCCACCGACACCAACGCGGCCGATTACACCGGCGGCATGCTGGCGGAGTTTCAGCCCGGCAGCGGATTCGGCGGAACACTCATTACCAATTCCGCGGTTCCGCAATCCGTCTTTGACGTTTCGCTGACACCGACCGCCGCAACGCCCGAACCGGCCGCCATTTTCGGCATGTCGATCGCGCTGGGCACGGTGGTGCTCGTGCGTCGCCGCCGAAAAGCCTGAGGCGTATTCTGAACGGTTAGATCTCTCCCAGCGGTCCGCCGTGCTGTTGATTGCACATGGCGGACCGTTTTTTTTTGCAAAAAAAACCGCGATCAGGATTGCTCCGGATCGCGGTCTCTTGATTATTATTTTTTTGACGAGGCGGATTTCCCCGCACGTTACCAGGCGAAGTGGGAGAAGGCGCGATTGGCCTCGGCCATCTTGTGCACATTTTCGCGGTTAGCGATTGCGGCACCCTCACGGCGGCTGGCGGCGATAAGCTCTTCGGCGAGACGCTCGCACATCGGCTTGCCGGTCTTGGCGCGAGCCGCCTCCAGAATCCAGCGGAAGGCGAGGCTCTGCTGGCGTTTGCGGTTCACAGCCATGGGAACCTGATAGTTCTGGCCGCCGACGCGGCGTGAACGGGTTTCGATATTCGGTTTGACATTGTTGATTGCGGTCTCAAAGACTTCGATCGGCTTCATGTCCCTGACCTTATCGCCGATGATCTCCATGGCATCATAAAACACTCTCTGAGCCGTCGATTTCTTGCCATCGTACATGAGGCAGTTGATGAATTTGGCGACGACGAGCGATCCATGAACAGGATCGGGCTTGAGAGCGGTTCGACTGACCGTAAACGATTTAGCACCCATTTGGGTCCCCTTTTTCTCCGTATCGCATCATGCCGATGCGGGATACTTACAGGTTGCTGCCGCTTTAAGCCGGGCAACGGGGCTTTACAGAATTTAGACCCGGCGACATCGAGCCGCCCGATCAGAACATCATCACTTGGGCTTTTTAGCGCCATATTTGGACCGGCTGCGGCGACGGGCTTCGACGCCACCGGCATCGAGCACACCGCGGACGATGTGATAACGGACGCCGGGCAGATCGCGAACTCGGCCGCCGCGGACGAGCACAATGGAGTGTTCCTGAAGATTATGATCAATGCCGGGGATGTAAGCGGTGACTTCCTTTCCATTGGAGAGACGCACACGGGCGACTTTCCGGAGAGCGGAGTTGGGTTTTTTGGGGGTCATGGTTTTGACCACCAGACAGACGCCGCGTTTGGCGGGGCAGGCTTCGAGGTCTTTGACCTTATTAATGCGCTGAAGTGAACGACGCGGTTTACGGATTAGCTGATTGATCGTCGGCATAAGATTTTCTATTTCTCCAAAATTCCAAGTTACGCATTATAAACCGAAAGTGGCGAAGCTTGCAATATCGCCGGTAATATTTTTCCAGCTCCGCAACTCAATAACGTGATGGCTTGGGCCCTGGGGCATGTGACCTGACCCAATGCAGGGCGTATGAACGGCCCATTGCGGCTGAGTCGGCAGCGCAAGGTAAAAAAAAGACCGGCTCAGGGGATACCTGAGCCGGCCAAGATGATCAAGGAACATGGCAATCAGTTCCGCGAAAGCGGATAGAAGGACGCCACCGGACCTGTGTTGCCACAGGGGGTAAGCAAACCATTTCAGGTTTGCAACCGAGAGTGTTCTGACGTTCGTGGGTGGATTGCTCCACGTTTCCGACTTCGATCGTCTGTTTGCCAATCCGAAGGACGGGCAATCTCTTCCCGATTCCAACACGGTTAAGTGTCCCGTGCAGCGCTGTGAGACTCTGCGTCGGGAGCCGATCGTTTAAGCGGAGCCTGATAAGGACTCCTGACAATCGGGGGAGAGGGGAAGTGTTTTGAATAAACTAAACAGTCGATGAGAATCGGACCACGATCCAGATTAATCCTCTAGAAAGGAGGTGATCCAGCCGCAGGTTCCCCTACGGCTACCTTGTTACGACTTAGTCCCAGTCACCGGTCCTGCCGTAGTCCCGATTGCTCGGAATATCAGGCATTACCAGCTCCCATGACTTGACGGGCGGTGTGTACAAGGCTCAGGAACACATTCACCGCGGCATAGCTGATCCGCGATTACTAGCGATTCCAACTTCATGAGGGCGAGTTGCAGCCCTCAATCTGAACTGGGCCGTTTTTTCTCCGATTTGCTCCACCTTGCGGTCTTGCTTCGGTTTGTCAACGGCATTGTAGCACGTGTGCAGCCCTGGGCATAAAGGCCATGAGGACTTGACGTCATCCCCACCTTCCTCCGGTTTAACACCGGCAGTCTCGCTAGAGTGCTCAGCATAACCTGTTAGCAACTAACGATAAGGGTTTCGCTCGTTATGGGACTTAACCCGACACTTCACAGCACGAGCTGACGACAGCCATGCAGCACCTGTGCTGGTTCCGGATTGGATACCGGTCGTTCATATTTCTATGTTCTACTTCCAGCATGTCAAGCCCAGGATAAGGTTCTTCGCGTTGCTTCGAATTGAGCCACATGCTCCACCGCTTGTGTGAGCCCCCGTCAATTCCTTTGAGTTTTAGCCTTGCGACCGTACTTCCCAGGTGGCAGACTTATCAATTTTTCTTCGACCGCAACGGGGTCAGACCCGCTGCAATCTAGTCTGCATCGTTTAGGGCGTGGACTACCGGGGTATCTAATCCCGTTCGCTCCCCACGCTTTCGTGCCTCAGTGTCAGAACCGGTCCAGTTACCCGTCTTCACCACTGGCGTTCCAGACGATATCTACGCATTTCACCGCTCCACCGTCCGTTCCAGTAACCTCTACCGGCCTCAAGCACGCCAGTATCAGAAGCTATTCCCGGGTTGAGCCCGGGGATTTCACAACTGACTTAACGCGCCACCTACGCACCCTTTAAACCCAGTGAATCTCAGTAACGCTTGGGACCTCTGTATTACCGCGGCTGCTGGCACAGAGTTAGCCGTCCCTTTCTATGGGCTAGATCAACTCTAGAGGGTATTAGCCCCTATCGCTTTCTTAACCCTAACAGTGGTTTACATCCCGAGAGACTTCATCCCACACGCGGCGTCGCTCCGTCAGGCTTGCGCCCATTGCGGAAGATTCGTTGCTGCAGCCCCCCGTAGGAGTCTGGCCAGTGTCTCAGTGCCAATGTGGCTGGTCGTCCTCTCAGACCAGCTATCCGTCATAGCCTTGGTGAGCCATTACCTCACCAACTAGCTGATAGAAGATAGCCCGCTCTAAAACCGATAAGCCTTGCGGTCCTCATCTTTGGTTGTAATCCGATGCCGAATCACAACATTATCAGGGATTACCCAATCTTTCGACTGGCTATACCTGTGTTAAAGGTACGTTAGCTATCCATTACTCACCCTTTCGCCACTGGGTATTGCTACCCCGTGCGACTTGCATGCCTTAACCACGCCGCCAGCGTTCACTGTGAGCCAGGATCAAACTCTTCAATTAAATGTCGTTTACCGATTACTCACCGCCTGAGCGGCTTTGGCCGGGTCACATACACCTTGAAAAGCTTGCCTATTGGCAAAGCTATCAGATAACACGCATTTGACTGCGATCATCTGACCAACCACTTCAACCGGTGCTGGCTAGAGCATTCGGCAGAAGAAGGTTGTATTTTCAGAATTCTCAAAGTGACTTGGCTTGCGTTTCGATTTCAGGGTAGAAATCGAAACGACTTTTCAAATCGACTTACACACGAGAGAGTTCTGATATACCAGCCGGTCAGGGCTGGTTTATCATGTGCAGATTCACGTCGCGACGGATGAAATCATCCGCGTGTGTTGCAACGCATCTGCCACAATCTCGTGGCGTCCAAACCATGTTCACTTGTCAAAGAACACATCTACACCGGAGAACCCGGGAGATTTAGCAGAGGGCGTTTACCCAAACGCCACCTGATAAATCACCCGCTTGCTACCCGAGGAACAAATTCCTCAAACCGCAGTACGCTGTCGACTTTTCGTCAACTTGTACCACTTGGCCGAGAATCACTCAGGCTCTTCCGGGGTACGTTTCACATCGACATCTTCGATGCGAGTGTTGAATGATACCGTCATTCAACTTTTTGTCAAGCGGTCGGGAAAAACCTTCGTTTTATCCAAACCACCTGTCGGCCCAGCCGAGGGCCCCACCACTACCGACCATCATGGCCGACCTTGGTTGGGCGAGGCATTGTATGGCACAGCGATTAAATTGCAATCGCGTCGAAAAAACCAGAGTTACCGGGCGGGCGAAAGGGCCGCCTGCGGCTTGCCGCACGTCAAAAGATCGATGACGATATCGCGGTATCACCCTGCGAATCGACGGCCGGGGCGTATCGGAAGTTTGGAATGCTGTTATTTATTGATGAAAGCGGCCACGACCATCACGAGATGCCCTGCGAGGTACTCGCGGGCGTTGCAGTACCTGAATCCAATCTCTGGAACCTGGTCAAGGCTGTCCGGGCGGCTGAGCGCGATTATTTTGGCGACTATCTGCGCAACCTGCGCATAACGGAGTTAAAGGCAAAAAAGCTCTTGAAACGGAAGCGGTTCCGCAGTGCCGCCCGGCACCTCGACATTGCAGAAAGCGATTTACCTGAACTTGCACGTTCAGCGCTATTGAAGGGAATAAGCGCCGCCCGGAATGGTGGAGACGCCAGTGCGGTCACCGAGCGGGAACTTGTGGCTTACAGCCGCCAGGTGCTCAGGTTTGTCGACGAGGTCATCAACGTTGCCGCCCGTCACGAGGTTCAGGTTATCGCGTCGGTGGTGGATATTAAATCCCCGCGTCCCGATTCGGGGCTGCTGCGTAAGGATTATGTATATCTTTTCGAACGGTATTTTTACCTGCTTGAGGGCCGACCGCCGCACGAGCGGGGCCTGGTGGTGTTTGACGAGTTGGAGAAGGCCGAAGCAAGGATTCTCATCCAGCAGATGGCGGCGTATTTTCTCGGAACACCGACCGGGCGCTATCGGAGCGCCAGAATAGTGCCCGAGCCGTTCTTCGTACACTCCGAGCTGACGACGGGGGTATTTCTCGCAGATTTGGCGGCGTACACGCTTGGGTGGGGCTGGCGACGCGCCCCGATGCCCCGCCCGCCACGCGACGAGATATCGCCATTCGCCGCCAAACTCGAGGCCATGCAGTTCGTTGGCGAGAAACCAAAACTCGACGGCATGGGGAATTGGAAGCTTTACGGGATCACCTATCTGGATGATCTAAGGAGCCAATCCGACAGAGAGAATCAGGAAGATTAAAAAAGTAAAGGCAATGACCGGGGATGCGCCCCGTGCCAAAGCCTCCGACATCATTCTTGCCTGACAAGGCACTAAAATCAAGTCTATCAAGAACGGCCCGATAATCACGTGCGTGGCAATTTTTCCGGCCACGCTGCGGGGCCACGGCAGTCCAAGAGGCGGGGACAGAACGCCTCCGGGCACCCGCATCAGCCGCCCGTGTTGCACACCTCGTCCAAGATGCGCTCTTCCACAAATATTTTCACGCCCGCAGAAAGGGCCACCGCCACCGCATCGCTGGGCCGGGAGTCAATTTCAATAATTTTCTCATGCTGCCGGACGACCAGTTTGGCGTAGAAAACACCGTCCTTGAGTTCGTGGATCACCACGTGCTCGAGGTTCCCGCTGAGTTCGGAAATGACATTACCGAGCAACTGATGCGTCAGGGGCCTCTGGCTGCGAACCTCGCGGACTCGGTAATCAATCGCCATGGCCTCCGACTGACCGATGAACATCGGTAGAACGCGCGAGCCGTGGCGCTCTTTGAGGAAAATGGTCTGCTGGTCTGTGGTCTCAGTGATGACGATGCGGATGAGCTGCATTTCAATCGGCATAACCGATGTCCCCTGGGATGCGGTGACTGATACGTCCATCAACCGTGCGGCGGAGCATTTCAGTCACTGCTCACCGCTGCTGCGCATGATACTGCCTGTGCGGGCGTTTACGGTAGTCGAACATAAAAAACCCGATACCCGGATGATGGGGCATAATTGAGGCTGATGGGCGCGCTGATCTGCGGCCCCGCCTCAACGCGGATGACGTTGGGCCCTTTGCTCAGATGAAACGGGGCCACGTAGACGGTACGCGGCAACATCTGCCAGTAACGCGTATCGGCCTGCGAACTCGCTGCAATCGCCGCCCCGAGAAGCGACGCGCCAAGTCCGGCTAGAGCGACCGTCTGATCGCGGTTGTAGGCACCATATTCCGAGGCCGCCAGGCCGCCGGCCATCAATCCCGTCCCCACGACCGCTTTGGCCTGCCGGATGGTATCCATGGTAAGCCAGCGTTTTTCCTGAGCGAGGGCCAGAAGATTGGCCATGGCGCTTTGCTGCACGCCGCGAACGCGATGCTGATTGTCCCAGACGATCAACGGCGGTGGCGGCCCCACCTGCCAAGGGGCGGGCGTAAAGACGGTCTGCTGCCCATACATGCCTGCATGACGACGCCTCGGGCCGTGGCCATAATCGACAAAGATCACGGCGTTGGTGCGGGGGTCATACATTTTCGCGATAACGGGGGCGAGATCCGGATCGAGGCTTTGGGCACGTTGAAAATTGGCTTGGGCCAGATGCGGGTGTCCCAATTTCAGATAACAGAGGCCGAGGCCGAAATAGCCGAGAGTGAAATTGGAATCGGTGCGGGCAAACCGCTGGGCGGGCGGCATGGAGACATTCGGGTTGCTGTATTTCCTGAGCCGAAAGAGGCTGTTTTGAAAAGCGGCCCGCGCATTTTGATATTCACCTTTGATGAGAAATATCAACCCAAGATAATAATGGGCCATCGCCCGTTCAAAGGGCTGTCCTTTCCACACTTTGAGCCCATCGTAGAGGACCACTGCACCGAGCACCCGGCTGCCGGTGTTGACGTTGACGCTGTTCATGATGCGGTAAGCGGTAAGAAACGCCTGCTCCGCATGGTTGAGGTTTCCGCCGGCCAGGGCACACGAACCGTAGCGGCAGTTATTGAGCACAAAATCACGATTCGGCTTTTTGATCAGGGGTGCCATGACGGCGGCGGCCTGCCGATATTGCCCAGAATAATAGAGGTTTGTCGCTTCGCGTACGCGCAGACCGCTGTCGCTGCAGCCGGCCATACATGCGGAGATTATGATGGCCCCAACGGCCGGGGCGATGCGGGACAGCCGGGCGGGCTTGGATCGGCCTGCCACGGACGTCGTACTGTTTTTTTCATTCTTCCACATCCGCTCACCGCCCTGTCAATATAAAAAACTGCTGTGAACGACTTTTTGCATTTCATAACTCCCCTGCCAGATGATCGCTCCGCTGCCGATCCGGGTGAGATAAAAGGTGCAAAGATAGTAATCGCTGCGGAGTTTGGGGGCCACATGCGTATCGGCGTAAAAGGTGGCCTGGAGTGCGTACTGCGGTAAAAGCCTCTCCGATGCACTCCCGCCGGCCAGGGTCTGTTGGTGTACATCCCGAAAGCGGTTGCGGCTAATGACAAAAACAAATCGGGTCTGGAGCGATCGGTGGGATGAAAGCAGCAGGCGAATCCGGTGCAGAAACGCATCTCCCTGCCCGCGGGTAATGATGGAATTCGTTTCGTTGACCAGAGGGGTCAGAGCGATGACCATGGGCGTGCGGGCGGTAAGGCGGGCGAGAACGGGGCTTGAGGCGATATCCGCCGCCATCCGATCGGTCATAACGATCAGATCATGCGAATTGATGAACGTGGTGCGGGCGTGAGGATTGATGGCATCCTTTGCGCAGCCGCCGATCAGGACCAGTGAGATGGCACAGGCCACCCAGCAGGCGACGAGACGCCAAAACCCCTGCAACCAGCGGTTCGGCGGGAGATTGAGGCTGGGGAATGGAATGCGGCTGGGCATGCTGCCATTTGCTCCGTCAGAAAAGAGCATCCACCGGGACGATCGACGCGGCTGCCGGAAAAGATGCGGGGCGGGCCCCTACCGGCCCACCGCACAGCCGACCGTAATACTTTAATATAAATTCAATGTACGCACCTCGTACTTTCCGTCCCAGATCAACTGGCCCGTGCGAATATCGACCAATTGAAATTCGCAGAGATAATAGGTGGTGGCCGAATTGGGCAGATCGTAAAACACGCCGGTGAGAGCATATTGCGGGATGAGGCGGCCGGAGACGGGCGCTGCGCCGCGACTGCTCTGTTCAAAGCCGCCGGCATTGGGCCCCAGCGTCTCCTGCTGCAACTGGGCCAACTGCTGGGGCGGCAGGGTAAAGGCGATTTGATTGCCAGCATATTTGGCCAGCAGAGTTCGCATGCGAGCCAGATAAATCTGATCATTCTGCCACGGAGTGCTGGTCTCGTTGCGGATGCTGGTAACCTGGATAACGACTTTATTGGGATTATTGGCAATCTGCGGAATTTTGAGCAGGTCGGCGGCAAGTTTGTCGGTCATATCCACCAAGTCGCGGCTCTGGAGCCCCGCATCGCCCGGTACAAACTGCGACACGCCCGGCCGGTAGTAACTGTAGCCAGGCGATGCGCAGCCAGCGAGCAGCAGCAGAAAGGCCGCGCCCACCGGCAAGGGGAGAATGCAAAAGAAACGGGGAAGATTTTTTTTGACTGCCATATGATCCACCTTTACACACATCCTTGAATGCTTTTTCCGGTCCGGCCCTGCCACAAACCGACGGCCAAATCCGAGTCCGGAATGGCGAGCAAGCCGGGCCCTACATTAATGGTAAGGCGCAAGCGGCCGATTTCCACTTCGACCTGCCAACCATGAGTTTAACGCGATCGATCCGTCGTTGTTACTGCCGCGACGAGATTCGTGAAATTTAGCCGCGGGCGGAAGTGGCGATGGGGCCTTGGGCATCGAGCGGGCATTGCTCCTGCAATTGTCTCCTATGCGGCGCATCGATTTTATTACGCAAACGCGAAAATGACCAATAAAATTTGCCGCCGATTGAATAATGTATTAAACTCTACCTTGGGGATAAGCAGAGCGCAATTGAATATTTGACATTCGAGCCGCGAGCGGTTTGACCGAAAGCGGCTGGTGTCTACGTGGCTGCCCGCGTTGGCCTCTGCGCGGGAAAATAAGCCTATTTTTCAGGGGCGGTAGTTATCAAGTTATGGGAAGGATTTTCATGCTTCAAGGTAAAACAAAATTTCTCGGATGGGGAATCGCGGTCGCCGCTGTATGTGCGGCCGGTGCGATGTCGAATGCGGCGCATGCCACCGTAGCGGTGCAGACCGTGCCGGTGGCCATGACTATTAAGCCGACACAAAACATTGACAACGCGTTTGCGATTTTGGGGACGGCCGTCTCGAGTTCCAGCGGCACCTACTTCAATGGTGATTTCGCGTATTTGGGCAACCTGACCAGCGGCGGGACCTACACCGTACACAGTCCTGCTATAGCGGACAATGGAAATATCTATGGCACGATTATCGGATTGGCGCCGGCCCAGTCGGGATCAAGTACGCAAAATGTGATCCTCGGTTTGGGGAGTTCGTCGGCCAGTGACGCTATTAACAACAACGTGGCGCTTTCCAGCTACATCAATTATCTTGCAGCGCTGATTCCTTCCTCTTTCAGCTACACCAACAGCACGGGAACGACATTTACCATTTCGGGCATCAGCATCAATGCCACCGACCCCAAAACCTCGGTCGATGAAATCCTCAACGGAACTTACCCCGCAAACCTGGCTATATCTTCAGGTGGAAGCACGTTTTACAATCAGACAACCGACGTGATTCCCTACACGGTGACGCTGCCGTTTATCGGGACGATCAGTCCCATCACGGTCGGTACGAATTTTAACTTCAGTCTGCCGATTACGTCGGATGTGGCGACGGCGCTTGGCCAAAACGCCATTTCCTTGAATTCCGGCGGTGAATTAGTGAATTTTGACAGTCCGACGAACGTGGGCTCGATCACGGTGGCCGCGCCGGAGCCGACGGCCGCCGCCATGCTTGGCTTGATGGCAGTTGGGAGCTTGGCTTTGCTGCGCCGCCGCCGGAGTTGAAACGGGCGCTCGTGCCCCCCCCTACAGGCTGGTGAGTCGACCATGAATGGGCTACGACCATATTTGGGCCATGGGACTTACGCGGTCTCATGGCCTGAGTTTTTGGTCTGCGGTAGGCGATTTGATACGCGTGTTCAGCGTGGGTTGGCGGGATTTTCTTCAAGCTTTTGCGGGAGCGATTTGCATCGAAGTTTCTAAAATTTCAAAACCGCTTGAAATCCCCCCCGGCCAGTCACTACCATATTGGTTTATGGAGTGATGTGCTGACATGAGCCAAACTGAAACTGCCCCTTCAACTTTCGAACCATCCATTGATCAAACTATTGCGCCGAAAAAAAATCTCGGTGACATATTCGCCTTGGCCGTGGGAACAACCACAACCATGTGGGCGACGGCCTATCTGTGCCGAATACCGGGTACGCTGGTGCCGAGCCCGGCGATTTTGGTTTTAATGCTTCTGATTTTGGTGGGCGGAGGTGTTGTCGGCGGATGGCGGACGGCTCGCGGGCCTCGGGCGGGCCTTTATTCGGGTTTAATTGTCGGCCTGTTAAATTTGATGATCTTGGGATCGCTGGGGCATGATCTCTCCAATGATCAGCGTATTATTCATTATTACTGCATCTCGCTGCCGTTATCGGTCATCATCTGCGGCGGACTTGGTTTTCTCGGGGCATTGGTCGGCAGTCGGCTGAACCCCGAACGCAGACAACGAATCTACCCCAGCGGCGCTTTTCCCCTCGTGACGACGCTGGCCACGCTCTGGCTGATCATGGCTGGCGGTATGGTGACGGGGATGAACGCCGGTTTATCGGTACCCGATTGGCCGGACACGTTCCACTATGGGATGTTTCTTTTTCCGCTGGCGCATATGACGGGAGGGGTGTTTTTTGAACATACACATAGACTTTTTGGCTGTCTGGTGGGACTGGTAACCCTGATACAGGCGGTCTACATCTGGCGGCATGAAAATCGGCGATGGGTTCGCTGGTTATCCGTCATTGCTTTAGTCATGGTCATCATTCAGGGGATGATGGGTGGATTGCGGGTAACCGGGCACTTTACATTGGCCACCGCGCGCCACGATATGGATCCGAGTTCCACACTGGCGGTTGTCCACGGCATTTTTGGCCAGATGTTTTTTGCAGTTCTCGTCGCGCTCGCCGCAGCATGTTCACGGGCATGGCAGAGCGGGTTGGTGCAGAAAGCCCGGCCGAGTAGAAAAGTCGGGGTTATGGCGGCCTGGGCACTGGTCGGCATGTTGCTCGTGCAGCTTACACTGGGCAGCATTCTCCGGCACGAAGGAGAAATCCTGGCGCTTCACATTACCGGAGCCATCATCGTGCTGATTTTGAGCGTATTCTGCGGAGCGCGGGCGTGGGGAGCGAACCCGGACCAGCCGATCATGCAACGAATCGGCATCGCCCTGATCACGATGGTATTTTTACAGGTCATGTTGGGGGTGTCGGCCGTCATTGCTCTCGGAGGGCAGGGGCCGCTGCGGCATCCGGATATGGCGCAGGCGATTATCACTACCACCCATCAGGTGGGCGGAGCGGTACTGCTGGCTATTGCCGTTCTTCTCGCGGTCTGGACGATGCGTCTGGAAAAGCCTCTCGAAACCGCAACCGCGTGAGAAGCGGAATCGCCCCATAAATCTCTGCAGATCGTGCGTTCATTCGAACGATGACGATTGGCCGATCAACGCGGCTTAACTGCCGCGGCTATTATCGCACCATTGATAAGCACTGCCGACGGCGACGGAGCATCATCTGCTGGGTTAATAAATCCGGCTAAACTCTCCGACCCACTTCGCCGAATAAATAGTTGTCAATTCCTGATGGTTCAGATTTGAACCGGATGAATGAAGAAATGTGGCGATGAGATTCTCATGCGTATGGAGAACAACACTCGCCTTTACGCGGGTTAATCCCGGGGAGTAGTCAAATGAGTGCCGAACAGATGATCGAAAGCAGCAAGCAATTCATCGTCAAGGGCGTTGTCCGCCAACTGGTTGACCCGGTGCGCGGTGCCGGCGATTCAACTGTCATTGAGTCAGCGCTGGATAGTGGGGGGCACTTTCCTCCGCACTCACACGACCACGACCAGACATTGATTGTTCTCGACGGAGAAGGAATCCTGTTCATCGGAGAGGAACCGCATACCATCATCCCGGAAACGGTCATCCGCATTACGGCCGGAACCCCGCACTGCCTCTACAATACCGGCCTGACCAAACTGCGGATCTTAAGCATTTCCGCTACCAGCGAACCGACTCTCACCATGGTAGATGGCCTTTTTCCGCCGTCGCGCCCTTTACCCGATGAGGTTGATCAGGTTGAGGAATTTGCCGCCGTCGCGTAACGATGTATCAGCTGGCCGCGAGAGAAGGCGGGAGGAGGTGGAAACCGTCTGTTGCATCTTACGATTGACCATACTGAAACCGGGCAGTTACGAACTCTCGGTTTTTTTCAATTCTGCGTTCTGTTCCATACTTAAAAGCCCGAGCAAGGCGCTCTTGTGCGAATGAAGTAAAATGTTGTGGCCGGGTTATTGGAAAATAGACCGGTTCCCGGGAGATTTAGTCGATGACTGAGTTACAGGTTCGCACTCGCAGGCGATTTTTTCCGTCATGGCCTGATCTGATGATCGGGCTGCGAATCCTTCGGGCCCGCATCCGTGCCGATCGGACAACCCAGCAGGCTGCTGCAATGACGTATAATACGTTATTCAGTCTGCTGCCGGTGCTGGTGTTGGCGCTCGTGATTCTGTCGCTGGTATTATCAAGCAAACAGATTGCCGGTACGGAACATACCCTGATCAGCAAACTGGGTCTTTCGGCGGTGCATAATCGTGGGAGCGCAGGCGCCAAATCGAGCCTGTTTGTCGATACGATCATCAAGCAGATTGACAAAATGCGTAATGTTCTGCGCAATCCGGGGACGGGGGTCGTCGGATTTGCCACGCTTCTCTGGGGCGCCATCAGCCTGATGAATGTCATCGAGGCGGCGTTTGACCATATCTACCGGGTGCGAAACCGGCGCAGCTGGGGCCGGCGTGTGACGCTCTACTGGTGTGTGCTTTCGCTGGGGCCGCTGGGGGTGGTCGGGTCGCTAATTATTACGGCCAAACTGGTTTCCATTGCGGCCGGGGTGCCGAGGCTGGCGATCCTCATCGGGCCGGCGAACTTCCTGGTGGGATATCTGCCGGATTTCATCATCATATTTATTTTTTATAAATTAATACCTAATACTCATGTCGCATGGAAGTCAGCTGCGGTCGGCGCCCTGGCGGCCACCCTGTTATGGGAACTGGGCAAGATCGGCTTCGGATTTTACGTGGCCTATGCCGCGGGGTACGGCAAATGGTACGGCAATCTGGGGCTGATTCCGCTGTTCATGCTGTGGGTTTATCTGACGTGGACCTTTCTGCTCATCGGACTGGAAACGGCGTTTATCCATCAACATTTTCCACTTCTCAAGCGGCGCTACGGCCGCCGATCCGACGCTAGCGATCTTTATCTGGCGGACCCCCGCTGGGTTCTGCCTCTCGCCGCACTTCTGGTGATGCAATTTCGCAAGGGGAGCGGTGTGACGTTTGATGGTGCGTCGGAAGAACTCGCCCTGCCACTGGACACCACCGCGCGCCTGTTGAATCTGCTCAGCGAGGCGAAGCTTGTGCATGAGGTCGGCGATAATCCGTCGATGTACGTGCTGGCAAAAGCGCCGGAGAATATCACAATTGCAGAGTTGCTTTTCGTGGCGCATCATTGCGTGCAAAGCCCCGCCGATCAGCGTGTTTCAGCAGGCGGCCTGCTCGGCGGCATGGTCGACCTGCCTGTGATACGTGAACTCAACGATATGGAATCGCAATGGGCCCAGGCGCACACGCTGGCGGACATCACCCCGGCATCAGCACTACCCGCTGCCGATCCATCGGCGGCAAAGTTGAGCGCCGCCGCGCGGGGCGTGCCTGCATGACACGTAAAATGCCACCGGATTTGATCATCGGTCTGATGAGCGGCACGAGTGTGGACGCCATCGACGCGGCCCTTGTGGAAATCGGCAATCCGGTTGACGTATCTAATGTCAGAATTCTAGCGCATCACCGGCACCCATGGCCCGGAAAACTTCGACGGGAAATTCTGGCCGTCATGGCCCCGGCCATCTGCTCTGCGGATCGAATCGCCCTGCTGGATATGCACGTCGCCCGGCAGTTCGCATCGGCCGCGGAACATCTTCTGCGGAACAGCCGGTACCGTGCCCGGCAGATCACCGCCATCGGAAGCCACGGCCAGACGATCGCCCACGTACCTCCATCCGCCAAACGCATAGGCTCCACGATGCAGATCGGTGATGTCTCGGTCATTGCCGCTCTGACGGGTATTCCCACCGTCGGCGACTTTCGCCCTGCCGATATGGCCTTCGGTGGGCAGGGGGCACCGCTGGTACCGGCCGTTGATGCTCTGCTGTTCACGGACCCGAAGCGTACACGCTGTGTGCATAATATCGGCGGCATATCGAATCTGACCTGGCTCCCGGCGGCGAAGCGACGCCCCCAATTACCACCCATCGCATTTGATACCGGACCGGGCAATTGTCTCATCGATTCGCTGGCGCAGCGCTTGTTTCAGATTCCGTGCGACCTCGGCGGCCGCATAGCCTCCACCGGCACGATTGATGAGTCTCTCCTTGCGCGGCTGATGCGCAACCGATACTTCCGGAGGCGACCTCCCAAATCGACCGGTCGGGAAATGTTTGGCGCCGCCATGGCAGATGAATTGCTCGCGCGGGAAGACAGGCCAGCGTCAAATGACCTGTTGGCGACGGCAACGGAATTTACCGCCCGCAGCATTGCCGACGCGTATCGAAAACTGCTTCCGGCCATGCCCGAAGAAATTATTTTCTGCGGCGGCGGCAAGGAGAATAAGTATCTCATGGCACGCATCAGTCATCACCTCAACATGTTTGGTCGGCCGGAGTTGCGGACGGTGGAATCCTTCGGCATTACCAATGCCGCGCGTGAAGCGATGTGCTTTGCGGTACTGGCGGCGATGACGTTGCGGGGCATGCGCGGCAATCTGCCGAGTTGCACCGGCGCATCGCAGGCGGCCATACTCGGCGTGATCAGCGATCCGCGACGGCGGCACGGCGGCTGAGGTTAATATATTTTTCACCGCCAAGAGGATGTCGGCAGACCACCCGCCGATTCAATCATCCGCCAGGGCTCGCCAGACGGCGGCCATCAGCGACAGCAGGGTGGCCATGGTCAGCAGCATCCAGTCGCCAAAGGTCAGGTGCCAGCCGAAAAGTTTTCCGACAATGCCCTGTTCGATCCATGTCACCAGCCAGATCGGCACCCAACAGCCGAGCACGAGAAATACCCACAGGAAAAGCCCGGTGAAGCCGCACTCCGGGACGGCATTATCTCCCATCTCCCAACCGGCCGCGCCGCCGAAAATCGCCCCAAGCACCGGCTCAATGAGCATGAGCGGGCCGGACGCGAATATTCGGGCGATCAGATAGACAATCACCCAGCCGGCGGCAATCCAGAGTGATTTCCTTCCGACATATATGAGGGTGCGCCGGAGATATTCGACTGCCCCGTGAGATTGTGTCAGCGGCATCATGTCAGCTCCGTCATCAGCCACATCTCTCCGCCATCCAAGCACTGATATGTACAACAGGACACCCAAGTGGGCATATGGCGAGTTGAATTTTCAGACGGCGGAGCAGGTACCGATAACCGGAAAGCCCAGGGGCGATTTAGAGCTTCAAAAACGGGCAATTTTACGCATAAAACCGGGTTGATAGAGGCCCTCAAGTTCTGCACGGACGGTGCCGGACCTCCACTCGATTCGAACCCGCGCGATGGCGCACTTTTTCATCAGAACAGATTGGCCCGATGCAAAGCACATCTCCGAGAGCCAGTTTCCCAGAATGGGTTCATGGCCAACGGCAGCGATGTACGGCGGAAGATTTTTGCGGTGCCTGAGGAGATCGATCCAATGCGATGCAGGCCCCCCGCCGGCAAGCAGCGGCGTTATTTCCGGCTCCTGTTCAAGTCGAAGGGCGGACGCGAGCAACTCCGCCGTCTGTCGCGCCCGCAACAATGGTGAAGTGAAGATCATTCCAATATCGGGCGCGGTGCGTGCCAATACCGAAAAAATATCACGGGCATCGTGGCGACCGGATTTGGTGAGTGCCCGCCCGGCATCGTCGCCGTCCGCAGCCGGATGGGCCTCCGCATGACGAATGAAGAAACAGAGTATCTCGCCGGGCTGATGTGATAAAGGCTTTTCACGCGGATGGAGGGTTTCCATTTTGTACGCTTTCCCTTCGCATGCAGGTACATGCACTTCATAGCTGATTTCTGAGACCGGCCGTCAACATTCGCGCCGGAATCCACCTTCGGGGTAATCATCATACATCGGCAGCCGCCATTCGCACCGGCGCACACGTCAGCGTGCGCCCCGATGCACGTAAATGGTTTCACCGCTGCTGTAGGCCAATCCGCCGTCCAGTGCGGCATCGATGGCCCGAGCGACATCATCGGGGGACAATATCTGCGCGGCGGGAATTTTGTCGGCATATGGCAGACTTCGCAACATGCCGGTTTCAGTAGCCGCGGGGGCAATGCAGAAGGCTTTGAGTCCGATGGGCTGTCCCTCGCGAGCGATGACTTTGGCAAGCATGTTGAGACCGATTTTGGATACCGCGTACGCCCCCAGACCGGGGAACGGATCGCGAGCGGCCTCGCTGGATATTAATACGATAGCAGCACCGGTAAAGTCCTTGCGGTTATCAGCATTTTTATGCTGGGCATCGAATAGCGGCCAGGCGCTGTGCAGGATATACATGGCGCTGGATAAATTTCGGTCGACGATATCGCGCCAATCGGACGGCGTACTTTGCGCCAGAGTGAGGTGCGGGGCATATCCGGCGGTGTGGATGATGGCATCGAGGCGATCTTTCCATTCAAACGCCCCCTGAACCGCCTGCGCCGCCTGCTCCGGGTCGGTAAGGTCTGCGGCAAATAACTTGAGCCGGTGTGCATCGCCAAGTTCCGCTCCGAAGCGTTCCAGCTTATCCGCATCGCGGCCCAGAAGGACCAGCGAATATCCCTTTTTCCAAAGCAGCCGCGCTGTCGCCGAGCCGATGCCGCCCGCGCCTCCCGTAATCAATGCAACTTTTGCCAAGGTCAAGACCTCCATTCAAAACACGGGGGATTATAGTAGGGTCAGCCGCGGCGTGCGGGCGAGGCAAGAAACTCGGCAGACGCCCGGCATGGAAACTACCGGCCATTCCGGCTATGTTTATTGAGATGATAACTGTACCCGACAGCAAACGGGGGATGTTTACGGCAAGGGTGGAGCAAAATATTCCGCTTTGTGAGGAACATTACCGCCTGGTGCTGAAAGTCAAGGAGTTTCCACCTTCGTGTCCCGGGCAATTCATCGAACTGCACACACGGACCGACGTACCGGAGCCGGCGTATCGCATCACCGAATGGGAGTTGGGGACGCGACCGGCGCAGCTTGGCGGAGAGGAATTCAGGGTGCCAGCCCCCCTGCTGCGGCGCCCCTATTCCATTGCGGCACACACGGTTGATGGGGCTGTATCTACGGTCGAGATTATCTATCGGGTGATCGGGAAGATGACGCGCTCGATGGAAATGCTGCGGCCGGGCGATCCGGTCAGCGTGCTGGGCCCATTAGGGCGAGGATTCGATATCTCACACGGGACGCCGCGCGTGATCCTGGCCGGAGGCGGGGTGGGGATTCCGCCGATGCTTTATCTCGCCGAGCGCCTTGCGAAAGCAAACATCCCGACGATGGCGTTGGTCGGTGTGCAAAGAAAGGACCTTCTGCCGCTGCGGGTGATCGATGGAGGGCCTTCGACTCTTCCCGTGCCAAAGCCGTGCATTGAGGAATTTGCGCGGCATGGGATCGCGTCGATTGTAACGACCGACGACGGATCATTGGGCGTGCCGGGGCGCATTATCGCAGCATTGGATACGGTATTGATGGAGCATGCCGAGCCGGGAGTCGTGGTCTGCTGCTGCGGTCCGACCCGGATGATGCAGGCCACGGCCGCGTGTGCAGAGGCCCATGGGGTAACGTGTCTGGCGTCGCTGGAGCAGCCGATGGCGTGCGGCATGGGCACCTGTCAGAGCTGCATTGTTAAATTCAAACCGCCCGGCGGCACCGATTGGGTGTATCGGCTCACCTGCACGGACGGGCCGGTGTTTAATACACGCGATATTATCTGGAACTGACCTGCTCCCGTGAGAATCGGAGCGGTTGATGAAATGCGGGCGAGGCGACGTTTTGAAAAAACTGTTACATGTTGCAGATCCGACAATCGGCCTATCCGGCCTGCAACTTTTATCCGCCCTGTGGCATGCAGCGGATAACGATGCCCATCTGCTGATATTGGGGCACTACGACGGGATTGCGGCGGCGAAGCGTACCGGCATCCCGGCGGAGCGGATCTTGTGGCACCGGAGCCTGGGGCGATTCGATCCGGCCACGTTTTTCGGCGTTGCCGGGGCGGTTAACGCCGTTGAGCCGCATGCCGTCGGATTATGGGGAAATTGGGCTCAGCATACGGGATGGGCCGCTGTCAGGCGTGTGCCGCTGTGTATTGATTTTATTCCACCTTCACAGCCGTATCTTTCGCCGGCTTTTTACGCACACTGGCTGGTGCCGGGCCGGCGAGCGGCGGTGGGTTTCGACCGAGGAGAGGCGCTGGTATCCGGCTCCACGACCCTGCGTTATTGCGTGCAGGGTTGGTGCGGACGAATGACCACGGATTCAGCACAGACTGACAACGCAAGCCCATCTGGCGAAGGGGCCGCCACACCCCATGCGACGGCCCTTTCGGCTCAAAGCGATGAAGCGGAAGGTTCCAGTGCCCGTCATTCGATGCCTGAGAATCCCCCGCAAACCGGCGGCCCGCGGATATTAATTATCACCGATGCCGGGCCGGCGGTGCGAGTCGATATCGCACTATGGGCGGCCGCGATCGTGGAACAGATCATGCCGGATGTAAAGGTGCTCATGTCGCTGCCGACGGGATATTGGGGCATCAACCGGGAACGACAGAAGCGAATTCTGGAATTTGTCGGTGATCTGGCGAATCCGGAACTCGTATCGCTGGAGCCGGAAACAACGCCATGGCAGGAACTGGCTGCAGGTGCCGATGTCTGCGTACTGGCGGCGGAAGGCCCGGTGATTCTGGCGCCGATGCTGGCGGCAGCCGCCGCAGGCACTCCGGTGATTGCCACCGCGACGGCGCAGATTCAGTCCGCCCAGCCGCTGGCCGGTCTGGCGGCAACCCCGCCCCCGAACGACCCGCGTCTGCTGGCCGCCGCAATTGTAAAAATTCTCCGTCAGGAGCGTCCTCCACGAAGCGAGCAGATGGCGGCAGCAGAAAGCGAATGCAAACGCCGGGCGGATCAACTGGCGAGCCTGATGCGCGGGTTATGGGCGTAACCCGGCCGCGGGGGAAATGCCGCGGCCGCCCCAATATCCACGATGGCGCTAAAATTCGGAAACTACCCCGAAGAGTTCTATAATAGTCAAAGGCCGTGTGGCGATTGATGAAAGGTTTAACCCATGGAATGGCAGCAGCCGATCCCCAAAGAGTATCTGCAGATGCCTAAAGCGACCGTTCTGGAGCGTATCGCCGAGCACAAAAAGGCGCTTGGAAAGCGGCTGGTGATCCTCGGGCACCATTACCAGCAGGATGATGTGGTGGCCTTTGCCGATTACGTGGGTGATTCATTCCAGCTATCGCGGCAGGCGGCGGAACTGACAGAAACGGAGTTTGTCATCTTCTGCGGTGTGCACTTCATGGCGGAATCGGCGGACGTGCTGACATCTCCGCAGCAGAAAGTTATCCTGCCGGATATGGGTGCCGGTTGTTCGATGGCGGATATGGCACAGGCAGATGATGTAGTCGATGCGTGGAACATCATCACCGAGGCGTGCCGAGACTTGGAGCATTTTGAACTCATTCCCATCACGTATGTGAATTCCAGTGCGGCGGTAAAGAGTTTTGTGGGAGAACATGGTGGTGCCGTCTGCACCAGCAGCAACTGCGAAAAGATACTTACCTGGGCGCTGAACGGGCAGAAGCCGGGGGACGCTCCGCGGCGTAAAATAATATTTTTTCCAGATCAGCATCTGGGGCGGAATACGGCCTACAAAATGGGATTCGGGCTCGACACGATGGTAACTTGGGATTACCGGGCAATGCGCGGCGGGCTGAGCGACCGGCAGATTGCCGAGGCCAATTTTATTCTGTGGAAGGGGCATTGCAGCGTTCATCAACTGTTCCGCCCGGAACATGTGGACGACATCCGGCGACGGATTCCGGATATCCGGGTCATCGTCCATCCGGAATGCCGGTGGGAGGTGGTGCAGAAAGCGGATATGGTCGGATCGACCGAATTCATCGGCCGCACCATTCGAGAAAGCCCGCCCGGGAGCAAATGGGCCGTGGGGACGGAAGTGCATATGGTCAATCGTCTGGCCACATCGCATCCGGACAAGCAGATCGTCATTCTTTCCGATTGTCAGTGTTTATGCACCACGATGTATCGGATCGATCCCCCCCATCTGCTGCACGTGCTGGATCATCTGGCCGAGGGGCGGGTGATCAATCAGATACGCGTGGATGATTATGATCGGTATTGGTCGCGTGTAAGCCTGCAGCGAATGCTGGACATAACCGGCGGCAGGCCGGTGTCACCACCGCCCGAACCGATACCAAGCCCGCAACGGGATGAGGTGACATCAAACGCGAAAGCTCCGCATCATCTCGCGGTTGTAGCGGAATAATGGCGTGGGTATGCGGGTATAACCGCATTTTTATTTTTTTTGTGAGGATGGGTATGAAATCGTCGCGGTGGATGGCGGTCGCTCTGTTCATGTTGCTCCCGGCGGGGCATGCGGTATGGGCTGCACCGCAGGATGCTTATATTGCCGGCTACGCCGCTGCCGAGCTTAAATTCGCCTATCATCTTACCAACACAAACATTACGGTTCATGACGGGGTTATTCATTTAGGCCTGCCGCCGAATGTCACCGGAGCGGATCGGCAGGCGATTGCGCGGCAGCTTGGCAAAATCAAAGGCGTGCGGGAAGTTATCTTCGCCGCACCGGCCGCCCGTTCTCAAACCGCGCCGGTCGTCGGCACACAACCTGCCACTTCCAGCACGCCAAACCCCACAACCGTCGGGATGGAGCCGCCCGTACCGGCGACCGCTCCGATCCCCAAACAGTTGCGGCAGTTGCCGTGGGCCTTCGGATTTAATGTGCTCCATCGCCGCCACCTTTACCGCATGCCGACCGGTTTCCTGCCCCCGGGGCAGTTATTTACGCCGCTGCTGGCGGACCCGAAGTGGCCGGGATTTTCCGCGGCCTATGCCAATTATGCCCCGTACCATCCGGCGAACCTCAATGCGGTGGTACAGGTGGCGATCGGCGGTACCGTGCCTTTGTATCGTGGAAATCTGGGCCACCGCTGGCAATGGGAGACGGGCCTTTTTGGAACCGATTACGCCTATTTCAACACGAATGCCCCGAGCGTCGATCTGCAGAACAATGATTATCAGGTTGGGGGATATGTCGCATTCCGGCACCGGAACTGGTCTTTCTACACCCGCTTTTTCCACCAGAGTTCCCATCTGGGCGACGGGTACATTGCCAATATCCTGGGCGGTACGCAGGGCATTTCGGTCTTTACCTACGAACAATTCGGTGGATATGTGTCCTACAGCTTTTATCACCGCTGGTTCAGACTGTATGCCGGTGCGGGTTATTTTTTTGATACCTATCCCTATGATCTGGGGAAGGAGATATTTCAATACGGCGCCGAATTTCACGGCCCCGCCTTTGCGCGTTTTCACAGCCTTTACGTTTCGCCTGTGGCGGGTATTGATCTGAAAAACTGGGCTCAAACGCATTATTCCACCGACATTTCCGCACGGGCGGGTTTTCAGCTTGACAATGGCTCCATCTCCAGCCCCACCATGCAGATTCTGCTGGAATATTATCATGGCCATTCTCCATTTGGAGAGTTTTATAATAATGTGATCCAATATGTCGGCATCGGCCTGCATGTGCAGTATTAAGCAGGTGCAGCCCATGCCCGCTTTTTGAGGCCAAGGCATAGGCGGCAATCGCCGTGATATCAGGAACTTCTGTAGAGCCCGGCGAGCGGAGCCGGGCACCGCGGCTTAAATTGTGCAGATGCTGGCACCACAGCGGTGGAAAAAGCTACCCAAGCTTCCTGCGATGGTACCAACTTGGCGTTTCCTCGGGATTGCGATGAGATACGACGATTAGCGCCGGCTTGCCGCCGGACGTTAAACGCATTAGCCTTACCGCCTCGGTAACCCGAATCCTTGCGTGAAACGGCGGCACCGGCTGAAGAGAATGGTCATTTGGAGATTGGTTATGACGATTGATATTGCGGTTTTACCCGGCGACGGAATCGGCGTTGAAGTCATCGCTGCGGCGATGAAGGTGCTGGAGCATGTTACCCGGGGAGGTGGTCATCAGATCCATGCGACTTATGCAGATGTCGGCTGGGCCGCTATTGACAAGCATGGCACTGCACTTCCGGCAGCAACCCGCGACGTGTGCCGCCGGAGCAAGGCCATTCTGTTTGGAGCCGTCGGGCTTCCGGATCGGGATAAGACCCTGCCGCAGGCGCAGCGGCCGGAAAGGGTCGCACTGCTGGAATTGCGCAAGGGGCTGTTTGCCAATCTGCGGCACGTGGTGCTGCCGCCCGGGCTGGCCGAACATTGCCCGCTGAAGGCGCATTTAATTGCCGCCGGGATCGACATCATGATCATCCGGGAGCTGACCGGCGGATTGTATTACGGCAAGCCGCAGGGAATTTCCGGTGATGCACCGAACCGGGCGGCGGTGGATACCATGGCGTACAGTGAGAAGGAAATCGTGCGGATATTAAAAGTGGGGTTTGAGACCGCCCGAAAGCGCCGGCGGCGGCTTACCAGCGTGGACAAGGCGAATATTCTCGCCACGAGCCAATTATGGCGTGAGACGGCGACGGCCATGGCGGCGGATTATCCGGATGTTCAGCTTGAGCATATGTATGTGGATAATGCGTCGATGCAGTTATTGCGGCGCCCGACCGAATTTGATGTGATCGTTACGGAAAACACCTTCGGTGATATTCTCAGCGATGAGGCGAGCATGCTCTGCGGATCAATCGGTCTGGTACCGTCGGCGTGTTTGGGTGATGATCCGTCGGTTGTACCGTTCTATGAGCCTATCCATGGCAGTGCACCGGATATTGCCGGGCAGAATAAAGCCAACCCGATCGGCACCATTCTCACCGTTGCCATGATGTTGCGTTATACCTTTGGCCTGAATCAGGAAGCGGCCGCCATCGAAAAGGGATGTTCCAAGGTGCTCAATGCGGCCAAGGTGCTCACGGGCGATCTGGGCGGCAGGGCGAGTTGCAGCGATGTTACGGCCGCCGTTATTGCGGCGATGTAAAAGTTCTGCGGCCAGCGTGTTGCGGCGATTCTACGACCGTGTACAGTGCGGGAACCGCGAAACTTCAAAAGCAATGAGACCATCGACTCCTGTCCGTGTGCGAGGCGACTCCGATAACGTCATCTGGTTTCTGGCGTACGTCTTTGAGCGCCACACAGATGGCATCCATCAACCAGCGCGGATCAATGGTGTATCGGATGCCAGAGTTTGCCGTTGATCCGCAATTCAGCCGGCTTTTGACGGGAAATCAGCACCGGTCCATTTTGCGGTGTGGCCACCACAACGGAGAACCGCTCGGAGTAGACTTCATTCGGGCGACAAATCAGGTGGTTCGCCGCCACGTTGCTTTTTCCGAGGGGAGCTCGATCCGAGACAGAGGCACCTCGAAAACAACCGAACGATTCCGGCAGACCGACCGGGGTCGTATAAAAAATTCCTATCCGATTGGCGGTATCGATATTGGCAATCCATCCTTTTGAGATGATATTGTGTCCCGGCCACCGTGGTGACTCTTTAACAAGTCGAACGTGCCGCCGCCAAGCGTCTGTCGATTTTCCGATCAACTTATTTCGGCCATAAGGAATCCGCGTCGGATACATGAAGGCATCGGTGCGATCGCTGTAGAGAGTTGGGATCTCGGTACCCATCCGAAATGTTCTATGGCCATGCCGCTGGAACCGATAGTAGAAATGAGCGACGCCATGACGGTCAATATGCACGCGTTCGGTGTACACCCAGTGGGTCGGGTTGCCGGTGTCGTAATCCAGAGGCCGAATAACCGCAAAAAAGGTATGCCGAGTGGCCCTCCACCGCACAACATGACTTCCGGTTTCCGGAACGGTCACTCCATGTGGATGTCCGGCGAAGGCCTGCTGTCCCAATGCGCCTGCCTGTGTCGGGTTTATGAGCAGCGGCTGAGGACCCGGCGCATTGTGGAATAAAAATTCATCCACCTGAAGTTCGCGGCCAACATCGTGAAAATCGACTATGTTGAGCTCATGAGCGACGTACCTATCCGCGATTCCGACGACCACCGCTCCCCAAGCGATATTAAATGCAACAGACATGCCTCCATTAGAAATAATCACATTCTGATTTTTTGGCGGGGGCTGCCACGGAGGCTGATGGTTGATCGCTGCGCCGGCATCCCCATTGCCGACAAAAAACGATAACATCGCCAGAATGATACCTACCACGGACAGGCGACGTGGATGTGAAACCATTATGATGGACTCCAAATCAACAAAATCCTTCCCGCACCCTATAGACGAATCAAACTTAAGTTGCGTCTACACAGCCGACGATATTGTATACTCAAGCGTATCTACCCGCAGAATAAAAACGGAAATCGGGTGTTTCTGTTTGGGTTTGTTTCCACCGGAGTAAGTGGTATAATCTTTGAATAGGGTCGGCTAAACGATTCATCTTCCCCAAAGTTAGTCGAATATCCGGTAACAGGCGGGTGTGGTGTGTTATTAAACCCGCAGATTTTTTCCATGAGGTAGTATGTCAACGACCGTAGCAGGACTTTTAGAAATCAACGATAAGGGCATAGGTTTTTTACGAAGCGAGCAGCGAAAATACAAACCCGTTCCGGCCGATCCCACCGTGCCGGTCGAGGTTATCACGAATAATCATCTCAAGCCCGGACTGCAGGTGACTGCGGTAGCCGAACCGGGTAACCGCGGGCCTTCCCCGATCGTCAGCGAGATATTAAATGTCAACGGACGATCTCTGCAGGATTACTGGCAGATGGCATCTTTTCCGGACCTCACCGTGATCGATCCACGGGTGAAGATTCAACTTGAAACGCCCGGCGGTCCTGCGGCGATGCGAATCATGGACCTGCTCACCCCCATTGGTCTGGGCCAGCGAGGATTGATCGTCGCCCCGCCGAAAACCGGTAAAACTACGCTCCTCAAGCAGATTGCTGAGGCCATTTCCACCAACCACCCGGATGTAACACTGCTGATCCTGCTGGTGGATGAACGCCCGGAAGAGGTGACGGATTTTCGGCGATCGCTCAAGGCGGAAGTGTGGGCGAGCAACAACGATGAGGATGTGCCTTCGCATATCCGCACCAGTCGGCTGGTGATTGAGCGTTCGCGGCGGCTGGTGGAATGCGGTCAGCATGTCGTGGTGCTGCTGGACTCGATTACCCGCATGGGACGGGCATTCAATCATTTTGTGGGCAGTTCGGGCCGAACGATGACCGGCGGAGTGGATTCGTCAGCCTTGCAGGAACCGCGGGCGCTTTTCGGTTCCGCCCGGAACATTGAACACGGCGGCTCACTGACCATCATCGCCTCGGCACTGATTGAAACCGGCAGCCGCATGGATGATCTGATATTTCAGGAATTCAAGGGTACCGGCAACATGGAACTGGTGCTTTCACGCAAGCTGGCGGAAAGACGCATCTGGCCGGCCATCGATCTGGGAGCCTCCGGCACACGAAAAGAAGAATTGCTGCTCGGTCCGCAGGTGGCGCGACAGACGGCACAACTGCGGCGGCAATTGATCGGCCGCGATCCGGTCGTGGCGATGGATGCACTGATCAAAGGCATTAACCGCTATAAAACCAACCGGGAATTTCTTGCGTCGTTCAGTTCCGGGTCGCATCGACCGGTGGCCCTTGCTGACTGACGGCATGGATGCCGATGACGGGCGGCATCAGACCCCGTCGGCCCCGGCGCTTTGCCGGCAATACGCTTGCCAATCCTCAACCCGAAGCACTAGGATGCACGCCATGCAAGAGAGGCTGATGATCAAACTGAAGACTTGGCCGACGTCGATCGAGCAGGAACAGATCGAGGCGATGGGATTCTTCAACCGGCGGGGATGGCGGATGTTCTGCGATCAGGATGAACTGCCTGCCATCGCGGAATGGCTGAAAGAGAAACACCTGAGCTTCAGCGTGCAGCAGAGTGAGAGTATCGGCAAGTACGAAGAATATCCACGGTTATCCGAGCAACTCCTGCGCGCGGATGGAGGTTCTCCTACGGCCTGTGCGCTATGCGGCAGGGACGGAGTGGCCTGTTACCAGCATGTCGAGGGAGATGATTCCGACCGCATTGAACCGAACTCAAGGCGATTTTATCTGTGTGGGAAATGTGTGCGGGAGAAGGTTGTTCCTCACGGCCGGCTTTATATGCACGCTGATGACGTGCTGTGACGCTAAGAGCGTGATAACCAAAATCACCCTCCCACCAGCCGCCGGCGAAGTTGATATCACGGCTTCGCGATTGCGGCTGATTTGGTAGGTGAAGAACACAAAGGTTCCGCCAGTGACCCCAGTTACTTTATCTCTCCGTCGCCGCCTCTTTTTTAACTGCCGTTGGATACCTCGCCGATCCACCGAATAACGGCCGCTCTTTCAATTTTGCCCAGTTGACGATTGCCAGCCACCTGCTCCCGCCAGCGGGGTTGCAGGGTATCGATCAGATGTACCATCCGCTGTCTGTGGGATCGAACGGCATCGGCTTTCAGTTTCCGTAGCACTTGCAGCAATTGGTATTGGTAGCGCAGGTCTGGTTGCGCCGCCCGCCATAGGGCGGAAAGCTGGGCCATCAGGTGGGTATTGTCGGTGCCGCTGCTTTCGGCCAGGTGCGAGAACCGGTCGAGCTGGATGGAAAAGGCCTCCCATTTTCCCAAGTTCGCCTCCTGCCAACGCCGCAGAGGCAGGTACACCGCATCGGGCAGAAAACTGACCCCAGCGGGGCGCCAAAACAAATATGGGCCCAACGTGTCGGCGTGGTCCTGTGATCGGAGGAGTATCGCACACCGGAAGTAATTGAAGGCGCCACTTTCACTGCTGCATTTCCATTCCATTTGCGACCGCTGAAACATGAGCTCTACGATAACCATGGGCTACTGTCAAATGTTGTGGATGGAGGCAATCAGGCTTGGTACGGCCGCGAGGCCGGTCAACGTAAGCGTGCGGAGTAATTCGTCAAGCAGCAAGTCCGCTCTCGTGCCCCGCACGATCTTTGATTTTATTGCCTGAAGGTATTTGATGACCAGCGGATTTTGCAGGATGTGTTTCAGGTTGGGAACTTTTTTCCTTTTGCCGTTCGCATCGCGGCACAGGCCGTGCGGACCGAAAAGCAGGCGGGTGAGGGCACCATACGAGGGCAGATAGTCGGAGTTGCCCCGCCGCAAGTCGAGCCGGCGCTGGGCCTGCGCCGGGCTGTCGGTGGCAATTTGAGGAATATTGCCGGTCGGCTTTATGGTTAATTCAGTATCACTTATGGGTTGATTCACTCGAAGATGTGTGAGCACAGTAGCGGCGGCGGCAATCTCCTTCCGCAGTCCGACCGAGTTGCCGACGATTCTAACGGGCAGGAAAATGGTCTTTCCCTTTACCTCAAACCGCCGGTAGGTAAAAGCTTAGGTGACCAAGGATCGATGCGAATCGTAGAGGGTAACGCGCTTCACAAGATAGCCCGTTCGCCGAGAAAATCTCATACGATAAAGCAGATGGGGGTGCTCCAAGCCTAGCCCGGATTATTCACGGTCGCAGAGATGGTTGTCAAACATGCACGGGTGTAGATGCATGGGTGGTATTCAGGCGTTTT
>JBMFVY010000039.1:0-27790 GCA_049965755.1 Phycisphaerae bacterium
ATCGGCAAGATGCAGCCCCGGCTGAAATTTGTCGCAGCGGCATTCTACGGCCGATGCCCCCGAACCGCCTGCGGGCCGCTGCGCGGCTTCCGCGGCATGTCCGCGCGGGCCCCGTCGCGTATATCGTAAATGCGCAAAATAATCTGCTATGTTCAAGTCCGGAAATTACCGGCCGATTTTGATAGTCATCGTCCAAGCAAATCTATGAACTGTTCAACGGATAGGCCGGCATCGACAATGATGCGTCGGAGGGTGCCGATACGAACCTGTTTGTGGTCGGGGATCACGGCGCGGGCGTAGGGTTCGTCTCGGCGAAGGATCATGTGGCTGCCGGTCTGGCGCCGGAACACGAACCCAGCGCGTTCCAAGGCGGCGCGGACCTCACGACCGGAAAGATCGGTGGGGAGTTTTGCCACGCAGGATATGCCTCTATTTACCCAGCCTCGACTTCAATGAATTCCTTACCGGATTCAAGGGGCACCGGGTCGCCAGCGTCGAGGCAATCCTCCACATAAAGTGCCACAGCTTCGCGGATATTGCGAAGGGCCTCGGCGCGGTCGTCGCCTTGGCTGACGCAACCCGGCAATGCCGGAACACTGGCGACAAAGCCGCCGTCGGGTTCCTGTTCCAAGATGACGGTGTAACGCATGGTGGCGCTCCTTTTGAGGAATTATTATAGCATATCCCTCAAGAGTGCGAAAAAAAGTCGCCGGGGTAAATACTCCGCCGATTGATCTTAACAAATTATCGGCAAGATGCAGCCCCGGCTGAAATTTGTCGCAGCGGCATTCTACGGCCGATGCCCCCGAACCGCCTGCGGGCCTTAATTTCACCGGTGACGCCGCCCGCGTATCGGTCGCAGAGGTCGGTTTGCCACCACGCCTGAAAGTTATTATCGTTAGAACGGTTTTGCGGTACGGCGGGCATTTGCGCTGCGCCGGATCGATCGGAATCTGAAAGCTCAGCCAGACGGGGATACCCATGACACCGCCGGTCGCAAACGCCCGGGAACTCAGGCTCCTGCCATGTCCGATTCGCGGGTGCGGCCAATATCTCATCCCCGAGGGGGAGTTGTTCCGCTGCAGCAAACATAAGTTGTCCTACCGCATTCTGGATTTTGCTCCGCCGCCGGAGGCAGGCGAAAAGGCCGATAACCTCACTGATCACTACGCCCCGTGCACCCAGCATCCGGATCGGCCTTCGACGGCGATCTGCCGCGGTTCCGGCAATTACATCTGCCCGGCGTGCACCGTCATGATTGACGGCGAGCCGTGGAGCAGTGCATATCTGCAGACACCCGCGGGCCAGCAATTATTGAAGGCCAAATATATTTCAGTTCTGCCGCGGCCGGATCGCAACATCCCGGTCCTGTTTATCTGCCTGATTCTGTTTCCTCTGACGCTTATCATGCTGATCACATCCATCATCTGGGTGCCGTATCTCGCCGTGCAGCTTGTGGCCATGATCCGATTGCGAAGGCGAAGCTGGATTTATCGGGCACTGGCGCCGCGATCTCTGCTCATCGCAATTACCGTCGGAATGGGCGTCTGGATGGTGCTGGGAATTATTGCGTACCGTATTATCCTTTTATCGCGAGGGTCAATCCAGTGATGACGATTGAAACGCAACCCAAATCGCCGCCCCGGGTCTGGCAGTGGAACGCCGTCCTCACAAGGCAATTCGCCGCCATTGAAAATGATCATCTGCTGCTGTCCACCCCGGATAAAACCGCCGATCGGATTCTCCGACTGCCGCTGCAAATAATAACACACATCTACATCGCCCAAGTGAAGCCGACTTATACCCGCATGGTACTGACAGCACTGGGTTTATTGGCGGCTGCAACCCTGCCGATTTGGGGTCCGGGCCGTTTGGGCAACTTTTACCATAGCGATATCGTCCGGATCTTTGCCATTCCCGTCGCAATTACCGTCGTGTTCGCCCTCGGCCTGAGCCTGGTTCCCGCTACATTGATCTTAATCGTGGCGGGCCCGCGGTCGTTTGCAGTCGCCGTGCGGCTACGCAGGCGAAAATTGGATGAATTTATCGACGCCATCAGTGCACGGATCAAGGAATGTCAGGAGTCTAAACTCTCAGGCCCCGGTGCCCAGCCCATTCCGCCCTCAACATCGGACACGCTCGGGGGACGGGATCAAATCCAGGCCGAAAATGCCGCACCTCCTCCAGCCGCATGACAGAATGATTGTTTTCAACGCAAAGGCCCCCGGTGGATAAATCCACCGGCTAACATTTGCCGTTACTGCGCCCGGCCGCGATTGGGGGCGGGATCGCGAATACGACACACCCCCGATGGGATAAACCCATCGGCTCGCTCCAGACTCCTCCGGATTATTCGTCGCTTGCCGCCACGACCAGCCGCATACCGCGGCATGAAGGAATGTGCCGGTGGATCACCCCCCCCACTTGCCAATCTGCCCGGTGGGACTTATTTTTCACTGCATACTGCATGTGCCATTGCGAATATTGCAGCGCCTGCAGGCGAATCGAGAATCGTGGACCGGTTCAGGGAGTGCACGACATGACACAAATCTCCGCTCCGATTTCGGCCGAGCCGATGTCGCCTCCATGTCCCCGCACCAACTGCCGCGAGACCCTGCGAAAGGTCGGCGACCGATGGAAGTGCCCCCAACACCCCAACACGCCATTTGTTGTTGATGAATTTGCCCCGATCCCGCTGCAGATTTCTCAAGCGGACGCTGCAACCGAAGAACATGCCGTCTGTGCTCATCATCCCGAACATCGGGCCATCGCCATTTGTGCCGGTACCGGAAATTACATCTGCGCCCTGTGCACCGTCGAGATCGACGGCAATACCTACAGCGTGCAGTTTCTCGATTCGCCGCCCGGCCGATCTGTCGTGGCCCAGCGGTTTACCAGTGTCCTGCCGCGGCCGGATCGCATCGTCTGGCAGATGCTGGCCTGCATTTTGATTCTGCCGATCACGGTGCCGATGCTTTTTCTGTTTTTTATCTGGGTTCCAATCGGGCTGGTGAACTGGTTTCGCGTGCTGCGAATGAGGCGCCGCAGCACTCTGTATCGGCGCATGGTCCGGATGCCGCACGTTGTGATCATGCTATTGGGGTTGCTGCTCTGGCTGGCAGCGGGCGTATTGATGATCGCCGTGCCGCACTGGAATTTTTATTACCACGGTTGAGGGGGTGTACATGGCAGATGAACGTGTCGAAATCACGACCGGAGCCCGCCTGTGGCCTATTTCCAACCGCTACCCGGCGCGGCGGGCTGTGATTGAAAAAGATCATCTGATGCTGCTGACCGGATCAGGCTATCGCGACAACATCCGGCGAATTCTGTTTAATCGCGTCGAGCGAATCTGCGTATCGACCGGCCGACGTTTCGGCTGGCGCGTGTGGCTGGCGTTGTTCCTGCTGACGGTTGACGTTCTGGTATTTGCGGCTGTCGCCGACACGTCCATCGGCTTTGAGATCAAGATGCTCTTCATGCTGCTGATTGGTTGGCCGATACCCGTATTGGTCTACTGGCTGGTCTTTTCGTTGCTGAACCCGATTCATCAGATGTACATTGTTCGTGCGGGCCGAACACATGAGATCAAGGTAACCCTTTCGTACACCAAATTTTCGGCCTTTTACGCTGAACTTTGCCGCCGGATACGGGAATTTCAGTCGCAATTTTCATCCGCAGGGCAGGCGGTCGCCGAGAACAGCGCGATTGCTTCGCCGGAAACATCCGGGATTGAGGTGCAGGCGGGCGAATCGGCAGAAGGAGAAGCTCCGCAGCCGCCGACGGAAATTCCGCCAGCGTCATCATCGCTTGAGCCAGAACCGGAAACGCCTCCGGATGCGTCAGTATGATCCGGCGTTGTAGAGTCGATTCATCAAAATATATTGTTCCACCGCGGGATGCACCAGTCCGGCAATCGGGCGGCCGGACTCAATGCGGCTGCGGATATCGGTGGATGAAATACCCGGCACAACAACCGCCAGGCGGCCCGCCCGGAGCCGCTCCAGAGCTTCAGGCGGCCAGTGCCGCTGCACCTCCCGCCAGACGGCTGACTCGTTGGCTGCATTGGCTGAACCGGCCCGCGGCACCATCAGCACCTGCACCTGCCGCACAATGTCGGCCCCGCGGTGCCAGCGATGCAGGGCTGAGAGTTGATCCATGCCAATAAGCAGCGCCATCCGCCTGGCCGGGTTGGCGGCTCGTATGGTTTGGAGCGTGTCGTAGGTATATACCGCCCGCCCGCTTTTGATTTCATCCTCACAGATACTCACGCCCGGCGCATCGGCCAGCGCCAACCGCAGCATGGCCAGCCGGTGATGCGCGGCGGCGGCAGGATGCTCCGGTTTGTGTGGGGATTGATACGCCGGCACGACCACCGCACGCGCCGAGCCGACGGCGGCCATGGCGGCGGTCAACATCGCGGTATGCCCGAGGTGCACCGGATCAAAGCTGCCGCCGAATATCACCAGCGGGCCTTCCGCGGGTGCGGTGGCGAGCGGCGGTGGATTTGATTCAGGCGGCACAGGCATCTAAACTTCCATCACGGTCGGCGCTGCGGGAGTCACCCTGCGGGCGGGCGACATCCTGGAGCGGAATTGTATGCGTATATACACCAAACAGGGCGACGAAGGCAAAACATCGCTTTTTGACGGTAGGCGGGTTGAAAAGTGCAATTTGCGGCTGGAGACCTACGGCACACTGGACGAACTCAACAGCCATCTCGGTCTGGCCATTGCCCAATGCCCGTTTCCAGAGTTAACCGATTTGTTGCAGCGGCTGCAGCACGAGCTTTTTGATGCCGGATCTGATCTGGCTACGCCTTTGCAATCCCCCAACAGCGGAAAAATTCGCCGGATCGACGCCGCCGATTATCAGCGGCTTGAGAAGTGGATTGACGAAGTAACTGAAAAATTGCCGCCACTGAGGAATTTTGTCCTGCCGGGTGGAGGGGTGCTTGCAGCTCAACTGCATGTGTGTCGAACGGTTTGCCGCCGGGCGGAACGGCATCTGGTGGAACTGATGCGGGAGGAGGATGTGGGGCCTGCGATCCTCATTTATATCAACCGCCTCAGCGATCTGCTCTTTACGCTGGCACGCTGGGCCAATCTGCTGGCGGGAATTGACGAAGTTTTCTGGGCCAAACGCCCGAAGGCAGATTAGCGATATCACGGCCGACATTATGGCGCAGAATTTTGCAATCGACGCTAAGATAACGGTGTCGTCAGGCTGGTATTACAGGAGTTGACTTCATGACGGTTCAATCAAATTTTTCAGGGCTGTCCATCGGGGAAAATCGCTTTGCGGGAAGCGGTCTGGTGCCGATTGTGGTTGAAAAAAGCGGCCGCGGCGAGCGGTCTTATGACATATTTTCGCGTTTGCTCAAAGACCGGGTTATTTTTCTGGCGGGGCCGATTGATGATGACACCGCCAACCTGATTATTGCCCAATTGCTTTTCCTATCCAATGAAGATGCCAAGGCGGACATCAACTTCTATATCAATTCACCGGGGGGATCGGTCACCGCCGGGCTCGCCATTTACGATACCATGCAATTTCTGCGCTGCGATGTATCCACCACATGCGTCGGCCTTGCTGCGAGCATGGGAGCGTGGCTGCTGGCGGCCGGGAAGAAGGGCAAGCGATATTGCCTGCCCAATAGCCGCGTGATGCTTCATCAACCTTTGATTTCCGGTGTGATGCAGGGAACGGCTACCGATCTTTCCATCGAAGCCAAGGAGATTATGCGTCTGCGGAAGCGGATGTTTGAAATCATGTCGGAACATACCGGACAACCGATGGAGAAGGTGCATAAAGATTGTGATCGTAATCTGTGGCTTGAGGCGAGCGAAGCGATCGCCTATGGCGTGGTGGATCGTACGTTGCAGCAGATCGGCGAACCATTAAAAGGCCACGGCGGCGATATGGCTCCCCCCGGCGGCGAAACGGAAGTGGCGGACCAATAATCAGCTCAAACTTCGGGGGCACAGCCGGCGATGAAGATTCATCACCCAGACCGAACTCGGCTCAGCAAATATGTGAAAGTGATCGGCATGACGGCGCTGGGATTCGCAGCCGCCCAGCTGACCGGCTGCGCCAATTACGCCCACAATGCGCCTTTTTATAAGCGGAATGTGCAGCTCACCAACGCCAATTCCCGGTTGAAAATGGAACTGACCGATGCCAAGGCTCAAATAGCGCAGCTCCGAAAAGAGGTCGCGGCGAAAACCCCGCGGATTGCCACATTACCTCCGCAGCGGCTGGCGGAACTTTTCACGGTGAAAAAAATACAAATTTCATCGGATACCCGCACCGCCCACCTGCATGACAGCTCCACCCGCAACGGCTTCCGGGTTTTTGTAAAAACCTATATGGGTGGTTCCATGATTCTCCCCGCCACGGGCACTTTTGACATCCAGGCGTTTGATCTTGCCAGCGGCGTCAAGCACCCGCTGATCGGCCGATGGTCTTTTTCGCCGATACAGGCAAAAAAGTGCTGGTATGGGCTTTTCGGCCTGGATGAATTCGGGTTTGACTGTCCATGGAAAACGCCTCCGCGGCACCCGGTGATTACGTTCCGTGTTAAATTTACCGACGCATTGACCGGGCGTGTTTTCCTGGCGCAGAGAGTTCTGCGGGTAAATATTCCGCGGACGGCCCATTGACGCCGACGGAGGATTCGCCGGTAAGCCTGTTACAGCAGTCTGTTCAGTTAGCTATTTATTTATAAGGATTCGAGACGATGGCCAATAATTCAGCGGTTCGGATTGAACATGATTCTATCGGTGATCTGCCGGTCCCCGTGGATGCCTACTACGGCGTACAGACTCTGCGGGCGGTGCATAACTTTCCGATATCCGGCCGCGGTATGCCGGCCATCTTCATCCGCAGCCACGCCCTGCTGAAAAAATGCTGCGCAGAAGTGAACATGGAACTCGGTCTGCTGGATAAATCCATCGGTGAATCTATCTGCAAAGCGGCGGCTGAAATTCTGGAAGGGAAGCTGGCGGATCAATTCCCGGTGGATGTGTATCAGACCGGGTCAGGAACCAGCACCAACATGAATCTCAATGAGGTGATCGCCAGTCGGGCCAATGAGTTGCTCGGCGGCCGGCGCGGGGACAAAAAACCCGTTCATCCCAACGACCATGTGAACATGGGACAATCCAGCAACGATACCATTCCCACCAGTATTCATATTGCATGCATATTTGAAATCGTGCGGGTATTGGAACCGGCGCTCCATACACTTGAAGCCTCGCTGGCGGAAAAAAGCCGCCAGCTCTGGGATGTCATCAAAACGGGCCGCACGCACCTGCAGGACGCCACACCGATAAGATTAGGGCAGGAATTTCTCGGCTATCGCGGCCAGATTGAACGTTCATCCAAGCGCCTCTCCGCGGCACTGGCGGATTTGAGCGAACTGGCCATCGGCGGCACCGCCGTGGGCACGGGGATTAACGCTCACCCGCAATTTGCCGCCAAGGTATGCGAACGCCTCTCTGCGGCACTGGGATATAAGGTGCGGGAGACGACCAATCACTTTCAGGCGCAATCCACCCTTGACGGCTTGGTGATGACATCCGGCGTGCTGAAGACCATTGCCGTAAGCCTTACCAAAATCGCCAACGATATTCGCTGGATGAGTTGTGGCCCACGGGCAGGATTGGGCGAAATTGAAATACCGGCTGTTCAACCGGGCAGTTCCATCATGCCAGGCAAGGTAAACCCCGTGATTGCCGAGAGCTTGATCATGGTCTGCCAACGGGTCATCGGCAACGACGCCACGATTACCGCCTCCGGCAGCAGCGGTAATTTTGAACTCAATGTGGCGATGCCCGTGGCGGCGGCGGCAACACTTGAGAGTATCGCTCTGTTGGGACACGGGATAAAAAATTTCGCCCAGCAATGCGTCGATGGAATCAAGGCCACCCAACGCGGCCCCGACCTGGTAACGGCGGGATTGATGCTGGCCACGGCCCTGGCGCCGGTTATCGGCTACGAAGCGGCCGCCAACATTGCCAAGGAAGCCGCCGCCAATGGAAAAACCATATTAGATGTGGCATCCCAGCGGACACAACTCTCGCCGGAAGAACTCAAAAAACTGCTCGATCCGATCAAAATGGTCGAACCGTCCGACACCATCATGCCGGTATCCGGATAAGCGGCGGCGCTGGCAGCCGGCCGGGTGCCCGAGCAGCATGCCGCGACGCCGAGGGTTATGCGGAATCGCGACGGATTTTATTATCGTTATTCTTGAAAACGGTAGTTCCAACCTGTTGGACTAAACTCAACGGGATTTTGGGATTATTGAGGTCTCGCCCGTTTGATTCGTGCCACTTCTTTTCCTGGGCCTTAAACCATTTTTCCAATGCCCGCGTCTCTACCCGCAGGATCTCAACTAACTCGATGCCACGGTAAACGGAGAAATACCAAGCCTTGACCTTCCGGTATTTTTTGATGATCTCGGGATTGAGGTGGTGGTGCGTCGAAATAAGTTTGGTCAGCGATATGTTGACTGATTTAAGCTCGTATTCATTTCCATCAGCATCATGGCAGTCATTTCCCTCGCGCCTACCAAGCCCTTCCATGCGCAGAATAAGCAATGTTTGCAGAAGTTTACCGCCGTTGTCCTGAAAAATATCGTGAATCCCATGCTTGCTCGCCAAATCCTGATATTGTCGGATAAAGGGAAACAAGTTTTGCAGCGTTTTAATGTCAGGATGATGCTTCGCGGAAATGGTCGCCCCCGGTTTGGAGGCGGGTGGGATGAGCTGGGCCGGCTCAATATCCAAGGCTCGCGCAAGGCGCTCCAGCGTCTCCAGACGTACGGTGCGTCGGGACCGCTCGATCAAGCTAACATGTGTGCGGTGAATCCCGGCCCGACTCGCCAACTGCTCCTGCGACATTCGTCCGGCAATGCGAGCCGCACGCAGTAATTCCGAAAAGCGCCGGGTAAAATCCGTTTCTCGCATCCGCGTCCTCAATCTTCATACTTCACGCCATTGCAATAATGGTATGGAAGAGGTAAAATTTCTCTACAGACAAAGCGCAACATTGTGCCGGATAGGGCCTTGGAAAAATGATGTTTAATAATCTTCGCAAAAATCCACTGGATCATCGGATGTTTACAACGCCCCTGGGGCAAGCCATTGTCGGGGATTCGGTGAAAGTGCTGTCCGTCCTTGAACCGGAATCCGTTGACCTTGTCATGACCAGCCCTCCGTTCGCACTGTTGAGGGAAAAGGACTATGGCAACCGTAATCAGGATGATTACACCGACTGGCTCTGCAGTTTTGCACCGCTTGTGCGTCGGGTTTTGAAGCCGACAGGAAGTTACGTCATTGATTTGGGCGGCGCTTACCAGCGCGGGGCGCCGGTTCGCTCGCTATACAACTATCGCGTCCTGTTGCGGCATGTAGATCAGCATGGATTTCATCTGGCGGAGGAATTCTTCTGGTATAATCCGAGTAAGTTGCCAACGCCTATTGAATGGGTCAACAAACGAAAGCTGCGTGCCAAGGATTCTGTGAACACCGTATGGTGGTTGAGCAAGACACCATGGCCCAGGGCCAACGTCTCCAACGTGCTGACACCTTATTCGGAACGTATGAAGGCGCTGCTGAAGGATGCAAAAAAATTCTACACACCCAAACGGCGCCCGTCGGGACATGATATCAGTGAGGCGTTTGGCAAGGATAACGGCGGCGCTATTCCATCAAACCTTCTGCAGTTCCCTAATACCGAGAGCAACAGCGCCTATCTGCGCCTGTGTGAGGCCTTCGGAATGAAACCGCACCCTGCCCGATTCCCGCGCCTGCTCCCCGAATTTTTCATAAAATTCCTGACAGATCCAGGTGACATGGTGGTGGACATCTTCGGTGGAAGCGGCACCACTGCGGAAGCCGCCGAATGGCTTGCACGCCGCTGGAAAACCGTTGAGTTGGAGCCGGAGTACGCGAAATCATCCGTATTCCGCTTTTTGGATGATCGCTCGGAAAGCGAAGTTAAGGCGATACTCGACAGCATTGACGCCGGTGCATCACCCTTGATAGAACCGCGCCAACTCCAATTGCTGTGAACGCCCGATCCAACGGGTGATCATTCGCACGTGGCCAACAGTACAGGGCTATTTTCAAATATTGCGGCAGGCGGATTTAGGCGTATCTCTTCAGTCATCGTGAGATGAGGGGGATTCATTTGCTGAATCGGCCGGGCGCCTGCTACGAGCCTTAATGGACTGGCGAATTTTTCCCCACGGCACTCGTTCAAGCAGCAGCGGAACAGCCGCCTGAGCCATCGGCGCAACATGCTGCCAAAATCCGTCACGATGTGATGTCGAATTTTTATCAGATGCAGCGGGTTGAGGCGGCGAAGGGGTTTCCGCAGGTGAAGCGTCAGCAGCGGCATGGCGCTGGCGAACGGCCGAACCGACCAAGCGGGAGAGCATCACCCATATTTTTTTCTGCGAGCCGGATGCCAACAATCCTGCCGATACCGCGGCCCCGATGGCCGCATACGGAAATCGCCGCACGAAATTGGTGATGGAAAGCGTTTCCCTGGTGTCGTGAATCACCTTCTCCACACGGTTGTCGATGGCCGAGAGGCAGGCATCCCGGCGACTTTCAAGCGAGGCAATTTCATCATCGATCGACATGTGAATCTCCCGGCGGAGGTGTCGGCGCCTTGAATTTCCCGCGACTGAGCAGAATTCCCGCACCTATCAGCAGGTGCACGACGGCAAAGATGACGCATATCTGCCACACCCGCAGAAAATCTTCCAATATCAGGAAGATCCCGATATACAGGAAAACGACACCCACAAGCAGAGCAACGACCGCCCCACCGATCACGCAGGCTTGAACCAGAGCATCTCGCGCAATTCGGGCGCAGCGGAGTGTGACCAGCTGCACTTCCAGTTCAATTAATTCGATGAAATAGTGCAGCAACGGCTTGTCGGATCGCTGCTGCGTGCGCCGCGAGTTTTCACCATCCGCCGACGGAGAATCTTGGCTATGAACTGGCCCCTGGGTCGTCAAAGGATGTAAGCTCCCGTGTGAAACGCAACAGCGAAACGAGCAAAATACCGTTATTCGCCGAAACCCTCAACACTCCGCCCAATTGCAGGCGAACATGCCGATGAAGTTTACCCCAGAATCAGCGGCTGCGTCCGAGCAGAATTCCCAAGGCCAGCCCGGCCCCCGCGGCAATAGCGATTGATTTGTACGGATTTTTCCGCACATAGGTCAGCACCGCCGCCTGAGTGTGATCGAGCTGGTCGTGCAGAACTTCCTGCTTGCCGTGCACCCATTCACTGGCGCGTCCCTTGATTTCGCCGGCGTAACCGGCCGCGACTTTGGTCGCCTCGGATGCCAAGTCTTTTACTGCCCCTTTGGCGGCGACGTACTTACCCCGAAGATCGGGGTCCATCACTTGACTGTTCTCGGCGAGTACCGGAGTTGGAGCATGTTCAGACATGATAAAACCTCCTTAAAAAATTCGGCTCTCTCGGAGAGTCGTAACCAACACCTTCTATATCAATGTATGCATACCGACGTACCGAAATCAAGGGAAAACTTCCATTTTCGGCCACATGCAGCTCATCCGGCATGGATATCGGCAGCCAGGGCATCAGGGGTCGGATAGGGAAAAACCTGATTTTTGTTGCCGGCCGGCGGGAGGGCGTGGCAACACCTCCGGGATAGCGAGTGTGGGCCCGGAAAACGCGGTTTTTACCGCAGGAGTGAGGATCGCTGCGGGGCAATCTTCACTCAACGGCCTTGATGACGACAAGCGTGGTATCGTCCACGCGGCTGTTGAGTCCGACAAACCGACGGGTTTCCCATACAAGCTGGCGACATATCTGTTCGGCAGGCAGATCAGAGTAGCGCAAATAAGCTTCACGCAGGCGCGTCCGACCGAACGATTCTCCATTGAAATTCATCGCATCTGTGAGGCCGTCGGTATAAATGAGAATGCAATCCCCTTTTTTAATATCGAGGATGTGCTTGCCATATTTTTCATTCGGATCGACACCGAGGACCATCCCACCGGAACCGAGTTCGCGGATGGTTCCATCGCGAATCAGCAGTGCAGGGTCGTGGCCGGCGACGGAATAGGTCAGCCTCCGGGACTTAAATTCCAGGGTCCCGTACCAGAGGGTAACAAATTCGCCGCTCTGTGTATCGGCTACGATGGCTTTATTAACGCGACTGATCACTTCGTCGAGGTCGTAGATGTCGCTGGCGTAGGCACGGATTGACGCCCGCGCCGATGCCATCAGAATGGACGCCGGCAGCCCCTTGCCGACGATATCGGCGACGGCTATGCCGAGCGCCTGGGGCCCGAATTCAATAAAGTCATAAAAATCCCCACCCAGTTCAAAACAGGGTACGTAAAGGGCGGCAATATCAAACCCCTTGATGGAAGGTGCACGGCCGGGAATCATGCGCCGCTGAACTTCGGCGGCAATCTGTACCTGCCGCTGCAGTCTGACCTTTTCGATCGCCTCTTCCTGCAGACGGGCATTTTCAATGGCGGCCGCAGCCTGATTGGCGATGGACTGAAGCAGACGTATTTCAAATGAGGTAAAGGTTTTGGGTGTGTCGGTGTAGACACGGATCACGCCGATGGGGCGGCCCTGATACGACAGGGAGGTGCACAGGACGGAGGCAATTCCCTCCCGACGCGCATCTTCGGGATAGGCGATTCTCGGATCGGTCGTCATATCGACAATCTGAACGACCTTACCGGCAAGGGCCTCGCGGTCGACGCCGCTTTTGTCAACCAGGATCGGCCCCTTCCTGAGATACGCATCCGAGAGGTTATAGACACTTTTAATAACCAGCTCATCGCGCTGATCATCGAGCAGTCGAAGCGAGCAGGCCTTAGCTCCCATGGCCTGCGCGACACTCTGCGTGACACGATCCAGCGTCTGAGCCAGACCACGTGCCTCGGCGGTAATGGTGGAAATGTGGAAGAGTGTTGATAATTCAACAATTCTCCGCCGAAGCTGCATCTCCTGTTCGCAGAGCCGGGAGATGGCGCTGGCCAGCAACTGCAGAAACTGAATACCGGCCGAGCGCTGCAGCGCCGATTCCGATGCGCAGAGTTCAAGCAGTTCCCGCGCGTGCGCCGGCTTGATGTTGAACCGGGTTGAGAGTTCATCCGCCCGCGATGCATCAATGCGGTGGTGATGATTCGGCTCCATACTGATACTGCCGAGGCGGATACCCGCCACCATAATCGGTGCCGAAAACGGCTGGCTGAGAGAATCCGGCCCCCCATCGCGTTGGGCGGCTGCAATGGCGGCCGAACGCGCCTGAAATCGATCGCTGACGGTCGGCTCAGTGAGGGGCTGACCGCGGGCATCGCGGATACAGGCGGATACCTGCGCCACGCTCGCCAGCGAGTCCTGAATATCCTGGAGCGTATCGACGTCCAGAAAATCCGTCAGTGACGCCTCTTTGAGCGACACCAGATCCGCAATGTCATTATCCGCGGGCCGGCCGACCGGTGGCGCAGGCATCGCCGCGCTGCCGTCGGCGGAGATTGTTGACTCGGTGGTGGTCAATTCCGGTATCCTCTGTGCCGCTTCAATGCCTGCCATGACCCGTCAGCCATGCTTTATTTAATATCGACGGCCAGAGGCTGCCGGTTCCCCATGAACTCCACAGGGAAAGAAGCGATCTGAGCTTGTTTTCATGCCCCGTCTGGTAATAGGTATAGGCCAGCAGAAAAGCCGCTGCATTGCTCTGATCGGGCAGCATGCGTTTGAGTTGACGCTGTGCATCCCGGACGGCATGGCGCGGCAGCATTTTCTTCCAGTTGTACCTCAGCGAGGTAAGCTCCGGATGATGCACAAAGGCCGTCTTGAAATCGGCGTAGGCGCTGGCATACATTCCGCCCATGAGTTCCGTATTGGCGCGTGCCAAGCGGGCGAGTTCATTGCCCGGGTGAACGATCAAAGCGGAATTAAAGCGGTACAGCGCCGCGATATAACGCCCCTGCTTCAGATCAATCTGCCCGCGCTTCATGTATCGGTTAAACGCGTTGGGCGTCGGCCCGGAAAGATTGGAAAGCGGCGCTATCTTCCGGCCCGCCTTGAGCTTCCGGGTGACCTTGGGCGAAAGCCAGTTCGTTGCCGCAGCAGGAGAGTTCACGGCGGGGTATCCTGTCGCCCCGGTTCCCGGCATGTTTGCCGTATTCGGCGATTGGCCGACCGTACGTTTGGCCGTGATCGGTGCGATCGGAAGACCCGTAATAGGATCAATCATGAGTTGCCGGGCCTGTGAGGAATTTTCCGGCGCCAGCGTGGTATTGGTAATCGCGGGCCTGCCTCCGATACCCGGCGCGACGACCGTGGACCTGCGCCCGCTGCTGAGTTCCGTCAGGAGCCTCTGATAATAATCGCCGGACGGCACGTGCTTGCGTTGAGCGTAGCCCACCAGGCCATGATGCCGTTGCTTCAGTGCGTTATTCTGCGGCCTGCTGGAGGCGAGTCCCATGTCGCGGGTGGAGGTCACCATGCCGTTGACCTTCAAGGTGGAATACGATTTTCTTTCACCGTTACGGGCCGATTTATTCATCTGCCCGGTCATGAGCGATCCGTTCATCGGGCGTAAACCGAAGAGCGGATTGATTTCACCGGAACTTCCGGTCGCCATCCCTGCATACGCCTGGGGGTTGGTGGGAAGGCTGACATTGGAATTAAAAAATGATAATCCCTGCCCGTTCGCATTGATGGGAGAATTCACCTGCGTTGCACCGATGCCGGTCAGGGACGTGCTCACCCCAAGGCCCGCACCAATCTGGGCGGCGTAACCTTGATTGGGATTGACAGCCGCACTGATCGCATTATTCACCGCAAGGCTTGATATCCCCTGGCTGACCGCATTGACACTGCTGAGCCGGGCCTGAGACGGTGCAAAATTCGATGAGCGAAACGACGACGCTCCGACGATGGGTATCTGCGCATACGTGGTGCCGCCACCGGGAAGGGGCACCGGTACCACCTTGGAAAACTGCGGCATCCCGGCAGGGTTATAAGCAGCGCCGGAATTCTGCAGGCCATAGATATTCGGATTGCTCGGCACATACCCCTGAATGGGATTGTTGCTGCCTCCACTGCCGACGAGATTGTTGGCGTCCTGAGCAGTTCCATTTTGCACATAAACCTGTGCGTAGACGGGCCCGACTGCCAAAGCAGCCATCGCGGCAAGCAGGAAAATGGGCGAATATTGAATGCGACGTTTCATTGAACACCTCCGTGGTTTTCCACTTCACCTCACCCCCACATCTGACAGTATAACGCCCGAATGGATAAGTCCCACGTAAAACGGCGAATTTCACCTCGTCTCATTCTAATCGAATATTCGCAAAAACAAATCACCCGATCCATCTGTATCACCCTTCGTCATGTTGCCGATAATTAAAGGAGGGTACTTTTTACATCATCGGGCTTGACTCCCCTACTTTTTTTTGATACCGTAATGGAAGTTGGAACAGTTTCACTAACTGTTTATTGAAGAAATGAGGCAAAGACCATGGCTTCTATTCGAGATCTCGCCAAGGAGTTGAAACTTTCACCAGCGACCGTTTCGCGGGCGCTGAACAATAATCCTCTCGTAGCCGCAGAAGTTCGCCAACGCGTTCTCAACGCCGCGAACAAATTACAGTATGTTCCCACCATAGGGCGACGTGAAACCATGAACATCGCATTTGCCTACGCGGGCGACCGCAGTATCGGGTCGCCGTTTGATGCCGCTCTGATGGAGGGACTCACCGATCGTATGGAAGCCGGGGGCTTCGATCTCCTGATTCTGGATATGAAGCGTGCGGTGCATCCCCGTGAAACCTTTTCGCATATGTTCCGCCGCAAGGGGATTCGCGGGGCGGTATTGCGCACCACAACCGCGGCCAAGGACCTCTGTATTCAGATTGCCGAAGAGGGGTTTCCATGCGTGGTCGTCGGAGAATCTTTTGACCGTGACGGCATCAGCTTTGTGCGCAGCGACTCTCTGAGCAGCAGCCGCGATGCCGTCAATCATCTCATCGATCTCAAGCATGAAAAAATTGCCATTGTCGTCAATCAGGTGGACGACTCCGACCATCTTGATCGCATCGCCGGATACCGGGAGGCGATGACCACCCGCGGTTTGAAAGTGGATGATCGTCTGATATTCCGGATACCGGCGAAGCGCGAAGGGGGTATCCAGTTAATCCGGCGTCTTGCTGCGATGCCGGACCGCCCCACTGCGCTGTTTTTTGCCGATCCGCTGCCGGCCATCGGTGCCATGATGGAGGCACAGAACATCGGATGGCATATTCCCCGTGATATCTCTATCATCGGATTTGATGATGCGGAACTGCGGTTTATGGTTAATCCGACGATGACCGCCATCTGCCAGGACGCCCGCGAACTCGGGAGGATGGCATTTGAGTCGCTGACGCTCCTGTTTTCGCAGAAGGGGCGGGAGTTGCAGAACAGTGCCGTACGCCGCACGCTGCCGACACAGCTTGAATGTCACGGCTCAACCGGCCCGGTCTGCTCCTGAACTCCAGGGCAACATTCCGCCCGAGCGCGGAAAGACTTCCGGCTGATGTGCACGATCTGCGGTTGGAGCGGGGAAAAGCTGCTCGGCTGCGGCATCCACCATCACGGTGGAAGTGTCAGCCGTTCAGCGGCAGGAGTAAAGGTTGAATCGGATTTCGCCGAAAAGCCTTTTTCAAATACGGTCGAGCGGGTGAAAATGCACACCAGCCTTGTTAAATCCTCTTTATCCGCTAATCTGCGACTGCTGACTGGCACCGCGGCGGACAAAACTTCTGGTGGAGGATTTTCCATCTGATGAAACGCATCGCCATAACGAGATACCTTTCACCGATATGGGGCGCCCTTTGCGGTGGCGTGCTGATGTTCGCGCTTCTTGCCGGTTGTGCATCGGCTGCGCAACACCAGACCGCCGATGCGGGAATGTACAGTCCGACGGGCCTTTCGCAGCGGCAGATCGATGCTGCCGTCAATCATCTGCTGGCGCAGATGACGCTGGCTGATAAAGTCCGAATGATGGCGTTTGAAGACGTGCTGGATGTTCCCGGCGTCATACGGCTGGGAATCCCGACGCTGGTGATGTCCGATGCGTCCGTGGGCGTGCGTCGATTCGGTGCCTCAACCGCCTATCCGTCAACCGAAGCGCTGGCGGCGACGTGGAATCGGAAACTTGCCTATCGCGTGGGCCGCGCTCTGGGCAGCGATTGCCGGGCCCGCGGCGTCAATCTGATCTTCGGCCCGGGCATGAATGTCATGCGCGTGCCGCAGGACGGACGAAATTTTGAATACATGGGTGAAGACCCGTATTTGACCGCCCAGATGGCGGTGCCATGGATCAAGGGCGTGCAATCGCAGCAGGTGGCGGCGTGCGCCAAGCATTTTGCCGGAAACGAGGAGGAAACGGATCGGATCAACCTCAACTGCATCATCGGCCGGCGGGCGCTGGAGGAGATATATCTTCCGCCGTTCCGGGCGGCGGTGCGCCGGGGACATGTCTGGAGCCTGATGGCGGCTTACAACAAGGTCAACGGGGAGTACTGCACAGCCAATAAATTTCTACTTACTGACATGCTGCGCCGGCACTGGGGGTTCAAAGGCGTGCTGATGTCGGACTGGGGTGCATCGCATTCCACGCTCGGGCCGCTGCTGGCTGGTATGGATTTGGAAATGCACAAGCCCATCAACTATTCCATGAAAAATATCCGGCGGGTGCTTAAAAGCGGCAAGGTAACGATGAGCGTGATCAATACCCATGTGCGGCGCATCCTCCGGATGGATGTCGCGATGGGCTTTCTCAACCGGCCGCAGAAACTCGCCTGCATTCCCCTCAACAACCCCATATCCGCCCGCACGGCGTGGGAAGAGGAGGCGGAGGGTGCCGTTTTATTGAAAAATAAATCGCATTTCCTGCCACAACCGACGCCTGCGCGGGGCAGCCTGATTGTCGTGGTCGGGCCGACGGCGACGCCGGCGGTCACCGGAGGCGGCGGCAGTTCGTATGTGATTCCGATTGCCGGCCCGGTCAGCCTGCTCGATGCCGTCCGTGCCGATGCCGGTGGTGCCCGCGTGGTGGACGTACCTTATCTTGATGAGTCCGGCAAGGCATGGCAGAACACGTTTCTTTATCGCAAAGGAGGCGGGCACGGCTGCCGATATCAGCTCACGGCCCAGGGGGCTTCCAAACCGGCGGTGCGCGGATCGCTGGATGCCGTTGATTTTCATTGGCCCGCGGGTGGACCGGCCGGGGTTCAGGGGTGGCTGGGGTTCAGCGGCGTCTTCCGCACCACCATCCGTCCGACCGTTACCGGCAATTACATGCTGAAATTCTTCTGCACCAGCGGCGCCTATGTTTATATCAATCAATACAAAACGATTGAACAATGGCGGCCCCGTCCCCTTGAGCCTTTTCTCAACAGCTATCATCTCGTGGCCGGCAGGAAATATCACATTGAAATTGATCTCTCGGTCAAACCCCTTTCACCGCTCGCATCCGTCCCCGCGGGGGTGCTGAAAATGGGGGTGCGACTGATGAATCACCCGCTGCTCACCCATGCGGAGCAGTCACTGATTCGCAAGGCCGATCTGGTGGTGGCCGGCGTCGGTTTCGGCCCGCGCATTGAACATGAAGACCTGGACCGCAGCTTCAATCTGCCCAGCCTGCAGGGCGAATACCTGCGCGATGTCGGAAGGCTGAACCCGCATACGGTGGTGGTGCTGGACTGCGGCGGCCCGGTGGGTCTTAAGCCGTGGATCAAGTATGTCGATGCATTTATCGATGCCTGGTATCCGGGCGAAAACGGGAATCAGGCGATTGCGGATATTATTTTCGGCCGGCTTAATCCAAGCGGTCACCTGCCGGTAACCTTCAGTTGGAGCCGGAAGGAGGAACCCGCCTACGGGCATTTCCCGGGCCACGACATTCTGGGCAAGCACCCCGAAGTGCATTTCGCCGAGGGGATTTTCATCGGATATCGCTGGTTTAATAAACATCACATTACGCCGGCGTTTCCGTTCGGTTACGGACTTTCCTACACACGCTTTGCCATCAAAGGGCTGGGGGCAACGGCGATCGGCCATGGACGTGGTAAGCATGTGATGGTGCCGGCTCGTATCACCAATACCGGCCGCCGTGCGGGCGCCGATGTGGTGCAGCTTTATGTCAAGCCGCCGGCCGGGAAGATCGTGCGTGTGGTGCAGAAGCTGGAGGGTTTCCAGCGGGTGAATCTGACCCCCGGGGAAAGTCGAATCGTGCACATGAGCCTGAACTGGCGGAGTTTCGCGTGCTTTGACACCAAAAAAGATAAATGGATCGTTCCGGCGGGTCGGTATCGCCTCGTTGTCGGCGACTCAAGCGCCCATACAACCCCGGCCGGATCAGTGATATTTCATTAGCCTGACATTCACACTGGGGTAAACTCGCAGCTCACGCCGCGCCGCCCGATCGCCAAACCCCATGTTTGCCTCAGCACGTCGCAACGTTATACTCGCGATGGTGGAGGAGCTTCAGGGCGGCGCGTGTCGTTCGTCTCTCCAGTTTTTCCCAACAGAAAGGAAATCTTGTGAAAATGCTTCAACGCATCGGCGCGACTCTTATGATCGCCGGTTCGCTGGCACTGGCCCATCAGGCCGTGGCCCGCTCCCACCACGATGTTGCACCCGTCAAGGAGCCCGTGAAGGTGTTTATCCTCACAGGCCAGTCCAATATGGTCGGCTTGGGGGCCATCGGGCCCATGTCACGCAGAGGTTCACTCATGCGGGCGGTGTATAAAGACCATCTCTATCCGTTCCTGCTCGACTCGTCGCATCACTGGGCGGTGAGCCATCGCATTCGCTATGTGCAGGTCATCTCCGGTCGCAAGGCGGGTTACACCAAAAAACAGTGGGATGCTTATTGGCGTACTCATTCGCTGAATGAAAAACTGCCCAAAGGCATGATGAGTACCTGGTACAACCAGTGGATGACGGTCGCGAAACATCGGTTTATCGGCCCGGAATTCGGCATTGCCCACGAACTGAGTAAGGCCGTCCACGGACCGATCCTGATCCTGAAAAGCTGCAACGGCAACCGGAGTATCGGCTGGGATCTCCTTCCTCCAGGCAGCAAGAACGAGTTCTATACCATACATGGGAAGACATGGGAATACGCAGCCTACGGCCAATCAACTCAGATGTGGATCAAGGGAACGCCCAAGGCGGATCGCAAGAGGGTCGGCTGGTATGCGGGCAAGGAATACGACATGGACACCAAGTTCGTGGAGTATGTTCTTGCAAATCTGCCGAAGTATTATCCCGGCGCCAGGAGTTACAAGATCGCGGGGATATTCTTCTGGCAGGGTGACAAAGACCGTTATAATGCCGGTTACGCCGCCCATTATGAAAAGAATCTTACCGCCTATATTCATGCAATTCGGAAAACGCTTCATGCCCCCAAGGTCCCATTCGTACTGGCCACCCTCGGCCAGGATGTCAAGGGCGTGACCCGGGGAAATGACGGATCAATCCTCAAGGCTCAGCTGGCGGTTGCCAATCCCCAGATTCATCCCGAGTTCAAGGGGAACGTGGCGACGGTTTACGCCCACCCGCTTTCCAAGGGTGGAGCATCAAACGGCCACTACAACCACAACAGCCAGACCTACATGAATGTCGGCATGGCGATGGGCAAGGCCATGGTTCAATTGCTCATGAATAAATAATTCATCGACGGTACATCCCCGGGCGCTCCTCCATGGTGCGCCCGGGCCCTCCGTCGGTCCGACGGCCTCCGATTCCCGCATCAAACCTCTCATCTACAAAAAAAAGTTTCTCCATTCATGACAGACGTCCAATGCCCGCAGGTACGTACCTGCGAAGCCCGCGCATCATGCACGCAAATGCTGTGGCGATCGTTTTGAGTGTTGTTGGAGGGAGCCGCCTCCTGCCTTATCATATTTGATATGGATATGAAATTTTCCGCTGTGCATAAGGGTGATCCGTCGATGATGAAAATTCGTGCAGGGCATATTCTCTCGGCCCATGGCGCAGAGAGATTATTCGTCAATGGGCTCGCGATGCCGATTCTCATGCTGACCTTGCTCGCCGCCGGATGCCGTGCGCTTTACGCATCCTCATCTGCAGACATGCGGGATGTATCCGGCGGCAGCCAAATCGTGCCGGCCGTTCACCCCACACCACCGTATGCGGATGGGCGCCCCACCGCAAAATATCGTCTGTACGCAAAAGATGTTGGAATTGTATATCGCTATGGTTCCGGCCCGGGACGCTGTGATTATTTGGGGGCGAGGGATGTGTGGGTGTGGCGTTTCAAGAATACGTATTACATGAATTACGACGGTGCAGGACCCAAAGGGTGGCTGGCGTGCCTGGCCACCAGCAAAGACCTGCTTCATTGGACGCCGCACGGTCCCGTGCTCTCGTTTGGGGCACCCGGCTCGGGTGATTCGGCCTCCGCCTCCTACGGCACCACATTCCGCGATGGAAAAAAGTGGTACATGTTCTATCTCGGCACGCCGCACACCACTCCCGCTCCGGATTTCATCCCGGCATTTCCGTACCAGACGTTCACCGCATGGAGTCGATCTCCCACCGGTCCCTGGATCAAACTCAAAAACGTAATCCCGTTCAAGCCCACTCCGCATACTTATTATTCCGCAACGGCCAGTCCGGGGCAGATTATCCCCTACCACGGTCAATACCTGATGTTTTTCAGTGCCTCAACCGGAAACCCGACGTATCGCACCATCGGCATCGCCCACACGCGAAACCTGGCCGGCACCTGGAAGATCGATCCCAAACCCATTTTTCCACCCCGCGAGCAGGTTGAAAACACCTCGCTGTACTACCAACCGTCCGACAAAACCTGGTTTTTATTTACCGACCATATCAGCCTGCGGCATGGAATGGAATATACCGGCGCGATTTGGGTTTTTTGGAGCCACCATCTTACCCATTGGAATTCGGCCCATAAAGCCATCGTGCTCGACCATCATAATTGCAAGTGGTCTCCCTATATCATCGGGTTACCTTCCGTCTTGAAGGTGGGCGATCGGCTCGCGGTGCTGTATGACGGCCAGGCGGATCGGAAGTTTCCCAGCGTGTATGCCAGCAACATGAAACGCGATATCGGGTTGGCATGGTTGAAACTGCCGCTGATACTTCCTCATGCGGCAAAATAGTTCGCGGGGCGCAGCCATCTAAAGTGCAAAATAGGCTGCGAGATTGGCGCACGGGGTAGGTTGTCCGCCTCAATGCCGTCGGCGCGCGAAAGCCGATCAAACCGGTGTCTCTTGCAAGCGCACGGCGATGGGCGTAGAGTTCAAGGTAAATAAAAGGGGACGATTCAACATCGTTGTGATCAGGGGGTGAATGGTGGCAACTCGTAACCGCTTATTTCTGGCAGCGCTCGGCCTTGCATCGGCTTGTGCTCTCACAGCCCAGGCGCGTCTGGTGATTCTGGGAAATCGGATCCAGCCAGGGGGCCCCATGATCCCTGCGGGGCCGCCCCAGAAGGTGGCTCCTACCACCCATCCGGCCCCGAAGCTCAGCTATCCCGGTCTACCACCCCTGAACCCAGCCCGCGTGAAAGCCGATATTCATGCATTGCTCAGTGCCCGGTACACCGTTCGGGAGAAGGCAGCCAACGAGTTACTCCTGATGGGAGACCCCGTTGTGCCTTATTTGAAAAAAGCATTGAACGGTCTGACCACGCCGGAAATGCGGCATCTGCTGCGACGCGACCTCCAGAAGATTTTCAAGGAAGATATGATGCGGGGTCCGCTGATCACGCTTAAGCTTAAAAATGTCTCCGCCACCACCGCCATCATGGATGTCTGCCGCCAGGCGGGAACCACCGCCACTTTCTGGAATGCCAATTCGAACGCTACGGTTTCGCTGGACGTAAAAAACGCCCCGTTCTGGCGGGTCATCGCCATGCTGTCCGCGAAAACCGGTCTGGCGCCATCCTTCGGATATAACAATGGCCAGCCGGGAATTCCCTTTCAACAGGGGCAAAATACCATCGGGCCGTACACTTCCTTTTCCGGGGCTTTTGCGGTAAGCCTCCAGAACGCCACTTACCAGCGCAATCTCGACTACACCCAGCCCAACGGCGGGCGAAGCGTCACTTTTACGGTGCAGATGGACCTGCTCATGCTGCCGAGCGATATCGGTAACGTGCAGATGCAGCCCACGATGATAACCCAGGCGGTCGATTCCAAAGGCCAGGCGCTGGTGACACCGAATATGAGTAACTTTTACGGCGGGCAGATGATGGGTGCGGTGGCGAACTGCTCACTGAACCTGAACTACCCCAAACATCCAAGCCGCAGGATTAAAATACTAAAAGGATACATTCCGATTACCGGTGCGGTGGATCTCAAGGCCCTGAAGGTGAAGATTTCCACCAAAAAAAGCGAAACGTTGCATATCGGCGGGATCCATCTCAAATTCGGCCCGGAATCGTTCGTAAACAACAACTGGCAGTTGACGTACCAAATCACCTGGCCGACGAGCATGTCGCAGCAGGCTCAGAACATTCAAAATCAGGCCCAGAACACAGGCAATATGCAGGGCTTTGGAGCCGGTGGCGTGGCGGCGAGTTACATCAACGTCATGTCCTCCAACGGGATGCCGAATAAAACGATCTATACCCTCCAAACAAATATAAAACTCGCGAAGCTGCAATTGAACATCTACCGCCATCCGGTGAATTTGAAAATTCCCTTCAAGTTCACCAACGTCCCCATGCCGTGATAGGCGGCGGATGGTGGTGCGGCCGGGATGGCCAATGGAAATTCCTCCGGCTCCGGATGGGCCGAGGGTATTAAAAATGGACTGGGGCATGGATAACGTTTAAGCAGGCGACGGATGGCCATTTCACATGAGATCAAAATTCGCCCCGTGATGGTGATTGACGGTCCGGATATTTTTACCCGGCGACAATACATGGATTCCATCTCGCGGCAGGTTCTCGGCGATAGCCGCTTCGGACTGGTACGGATTGAACCGGGTACGGCGCCGGCAAGTCTGCTGGATGAATGCCGGACGACCGGGATGTTTGATCCGCAAAAACTGGTCGTGGTGGAACCGGCGGACTGGCTCTTTAAGACCGGCGGCGACCGGGAGGATGAGGAAGGATCGGGCGGCGGAAATGCACGTGATCTGATTCTGGCCTATGCCCAGAAACCGCATGCCCAAAGCGTTCTGGTACTGGTGTGCGACTCATGGCTCAAGACAACGCGGCTGCACAAATTTCTGGAATCGGAGGGGGCGATTCTTTCAGCGGCGGAACCGAAAGCAGGCGATATTCCGCCGTGGATAACCCGCCGGGCGTGGGAATATTATCAAAAAAAAATGGATGGCGCGGCGGTCGGCCGCCTGTCGGAACTCGTGGGGCCTGATCTGGCCCGACTCGATTCGGAACTCGCGAAGCTGGCATTGTACGCTGCGGATAAACCCTCCATCAGCGCTGCGATGGTGGATGAAATGGTGGGGTTTCAGCATGAACAGAAGGTGTGGGATTTTATCGACGCACTGGCCGACTCAGACACCGGCGGAGCCCTGTTGCGTCATGCGGAACTCATGCAGCTCGACGCGCGGGCGTCCTTTACGATCGTCGGGGCGATTTACCACTGGCTGGGACGGGTGGTAGCGGCCCGGGAGCTGCTGGACCGCCGAATGCCCGATGCGCAGATCATCCGTGAACTGAAACTTTTCCCGCCGGCGCGGGCTACGAAAACGCTCGCACTGGCGCGACGCTGGGGACTCTCCGGCGTGCATCGCGCGATGGGTGAGTTGCTCGCCGTGGATCTGGCGGCAAAAACCAGCGTCGGCGATCCCATCCGCAATATGGAGGCGTTTGTCGTCAAATTATCGGCCATTGCCCCCGCTTCGGCGTCGCTTCCGTCGGGGCGCCGCGTCGGATAATTAATGCTCCAATCCTCGAATAGGTTATCGCCCGCTCCGCCTTCCACCCCGAAATCGACTTTTATTCATGTCGATATGCCTCTTTGGCCGCTCATAGAGATGTTGTCGGGCGGCGGATGTTCCGACGATAAAGGAATTTATGGCGGCGAGAATGGAATGGTATGGGTGTAATCTCCATCAACCCAATGGTGCGCGGTACGGTAGTTCCGATGGGGCCGGAGCCGGACCGCCTCACGCGGGCGGAACTCATGGCCGCCCTGAGCGCGGCGATGGATATGACGGAGGGCCTTCCGGCCGGCCACAGTCGGCGCGCGACGTGGGTTGCGATGCGGATCGCGGATATTGTGCATCTGCCGGAAACTCAGCGGCCGGAACTGTTTTACGCCGTCCTGCTCAAAGATATCGGCTGCTCCAGCAATGCGTCGCGCCTGTTCAATCTCTATGAGATGGATGACACCGCGCTTAAGGCGGATTTTCGCCGCGTGGATACCGACCGATGGCTTCAGTTATTTAAATTTATATTAACCCACACCCGCCCGGATGCTCCGCTCAAAACCCGCCTCGTGCGCGCCATTCACATCGGTATCCATGGTGCCGCATTGGCACGGGAAGTGGTTGAAGACCGCTGCCATCGCGGCCGGGAAATACTCAATAAGATGGGGTTTCCCGCCGCCATCTGCGATGCCGTCGGATCGCTCGATGAGCACTGGGACGGCCATGGACTGCCGCAGAAACTCTCCGGCAAAAATATTCCGCTTCTGAGCCGCCTGGCCCTTCTGGGGCAAGTGGTGGATGTATTTCATAGTGCCGGCGGGCCGGTGCTGGCAACGCAGGAAATTTGCCGGCGCAGCGGGACATGGTTTGATCCCAATCTGGTACGGGCCTTTTTATCTGCCTCGTCGGAGGGCGATTTCTGGATCAGTCTGGAAAACGGAACCGCCGTCGATGATATCCGCCGCTTTGATGAATCGAATGCCGGGGCGATCCATGACACCGAGATTGACCGCCTCGTGAGCGGGTTTGCTGAGGTCATTGATGCCAAAAGCCCATGGACGGCCGGACACAGTCAGCGCGTGGCCGATGTAGCCGATGTCATGGCCGTTACGCTTCATCTGCCCGCCAATCAGCGACTTTGGATTCGCCGGGCATCGCTGCTGCACGATATCGGCAAATTGGGATTGGGAAACGACATTCTTGAAAATCAGCACCAACTCTCGCAGGTGGATCGCCGACGGTATCAGGAACATGTGATCCTGGGCCTGAACATCCTTTCCGGCATCCAGGGCTTTGCCCCGATGCTGCCGCTGGTTGAGGCTCACCATGAACACTACGACGGTACGGGATTTCCATTCGGGCTCACGGCCGATCAAATTCCACTGGGCGCCCAGATCCTGGCGGTGGCGGATCAATTTGACTGGCTGCTCCGCGGCCCGGAGGCCGTATCCAACACGCAGCACGCCTTGAGCCAACTCTCGCAGCAGCGCGGACATGCGTTTGCCCCCGCATGCATCGACGCTCTGGCGCACGCCATCATCAACGGACTTATCCACGCTCCGCTGCCGCGATAGATGCAACGATCTCCGCCGAGAAAACGCTGAAGGTCGGAAGTTCGCCCGGTGCGGGCGGCTAATCTTCGTTGGGAAATGCGTTGGTTTTGATCGGCGCAATTTTCACAGCCACCGGCTCGGTCGGGCAGGCATGCTCGCACCCCCCGCACCCGACACAGCCGTTGGTTTTAACCAACACCCGCCCGCTGACCTCACTGATGACGATCGCGCTGGAGCCGAGGGGGCACGCTTCAACGCACAGACGGCAATCCTCACCATGTGAGCGGAGGCAGGTACCATGATCCACCACCGCGATGCCCATGCGAATCTGCGTTTTGTCGACCAGCTTAAGTGCACCGGACGGACAGGCCTTCATACAGGCGAGTTCTTCACACACCACGCACGCGGAAAGGGCGGGGACGATATACGGAAAACCGTCGCCGATTCTCGCTTCAGAATCGATGACAATACACTTGACCGGACAAGCCTGCACGCACTTCCCGCACTTGGAACAGGTTTTGAGAAAGTCCTCCTCAGGCAACGCCCCCGGCGGTCGCAGAATGACATCCGGGACGGAATATGGATCGTATGAATCAAAGTGCGATCCATCATCGTACATGGCGGATGCATCGTCTCCGAGATCAGTACCAAAAGCGTGGGTAACCGGTTCAACTTTACGCTCGATCAAACTGGCTACAGGAGCCATCAAATCCCGGATGCACCGGGCAAAAAAACCGCGGCGGCTGTGCGAAGGATCCGATTCATCCGCGGGAGCGTGATCGGCTGGTTTCGGTAAACTCGCGGCTTCCCCGGCCTGAGGTTGATGATCCCCAGCGGCCTGAGCATCACCCCCTGAGGCACCGTCATGCGCCTGAACGTCTTCCAGATCGGGCGGGTGATGACGAATGGCATTAATATACATCAGGCGCTGATTCCACGGGTCTTCCCCTGGGTCTGCCGCCACGGGTTCTGAACTTTGCGACTCGGCGGAATCAACGTTCTCGGGATTATCCTGCATACCGCTTTCCATCTTGGCCATCATAACATTTTATGCGCATCGTGGCGTAGTGGAAACGTGGCCCCGATCGTGCGAGCCGATTGCGATGCTGCTGTGACGGTATCGCCGGGGGCGGGCTTGGGGTGGCTGCGGCGGCCAACAAAAAAGGCGGCCGGGGAATTCTGATTCCTCGGCCGCCGACATTCAGGCTGATGTTTAATTAAGTTGCACTCAGGCCTTGCGGCGACGGACCAAAAGCAGGCCCAACGCTCCAAC
>JBMFVY010000040.1:0-27547 GCA_049965755.1 Phycisphaerae bacterium
ATTCTGGTGTAAAGCGATTTACACAAACTCGGCCCGACACGTCGCCATGCGGAAATGCCAACATCGCAACCGGCTCCATCCACCCTTGACACCCTTGTCATTTTCGACCATACCATACGGTTCGCTGGCGGTTGGAATAGTGACGACGGGAATGGCATGTTGACGATTACCCTACCTGATGGAAGCACTCGCACCTACGAGCAATCGACGCTTACAGGTGCAGAAATTGCCCAATCAATCGGCAGGCGGCTCGCGGCCGATGCGATCGGCGTACTCATTGACGGACAACTTCACGACCTTACCCACCCGATCACCCGTGATGCCAAGGTTGCGATTGTCACCGCCAAAACCGACGACCCCAACGCGATGTATCTCCTGCGCCATTCCACCGCCCATGTGATGGCGGAGGCGATTACGGATCTGTTCCCGGATGTAAAACTTGCGTACGGTCCGCCGGTAGAGGGCGGCTTTTATTACGACATGGAATCGGCGACGCCGATCACAGAAGCGGATTTTCCGCGTATTGAAAAACGGATGGCGGAAATCGCCAAAGAGAACCGCCCGTTTACCCGCTATGAAATGCCGCAGAATGATGCGATGGCAGCACTTGAAAAGCAGGGCAATCCGTACAAGGTGGACAACGCGCGACGGGCCATTGAACAGGACCCAAATGCCGTGATCAGTTTTTACGCCACCGGCGAGCCGGGGAAAAACTGGGAAGATTTGTGCCGTGGCCCGCACCTCCCATCCACCGGCCGGATTGGGGCGTTCAAAGTCACCAGCGTCGCCGGCGCCTATTGGCATGGGGATGCCAGCAAGCAGCAACTGCAGCGGGTGTATGGCATTGCATTTTTCAGCCAAGCACAGCTTGATGAATTCGTACACCAGCAGGAGGAAGCCAAAAAACGCGACCACCGCGTGCTGGGCAAACAACTGGAGCTCTTTACCATTTCGCCGCTGGTGGGGAGCGGACTGATTCTCTGGATGCCGCGCGGCGGCGTGATTCGGCAGGAACTTGAAACCTTCATGCGCGAGCAACTCGCCCTGCGCGGGTACAGTGCGGTCTACACTCCGCACATCGGGCACATTGATCTGTACAAAACCAGCGGCCACTATCCGTATTACAAAGACTCGCAATTTCCGACCATCAAGATGTCGCAGCGCGACCCGGACGATCAGAGTGAATATCTGCTCAAGCCGATGAATTGTCCGCATCACATTCAAATTTATGCGGCTCATCCGCGCAGCTACCGCGATCTGCCGATTCGCCTGGCGGAGTTCGGAACGGTTTATCGCTTCGAGCAGTCGGGTGAGCTTTCGGGAATGACGCGGGTGCGGGGCTTTACGCAGGATGACGCCCATCTTTTCTGCACGCCGGAACAGGTGGAACAGGAATTGGTCAGCACGCTGGACATGGTGCTGCTGGTGCTCAAGACGCTCGGCTTTCAGGATTATCAGTGCCGGGTCAGCCTGCGCGATCCGGCATCGGACAAATATGCCGGCGACCCGAAACTGTGGGATCGGGCGGAAAACACGCTGCGCCGCATCGTGGCGGGCTCCGGGATCAAATCGGTTGAAGCCCCCGGCGAGGCGGCGTTTTACGGCCCGAAACTGGATTTTCTGGTACGCGATGTCATCGGTCGGCAGTGGCAGCTCGGCACCGTACAGCTGGATTACGTGCTGCCGGAGCGTTTCGGGCTGGAATACATCGGCAGCGACAATCAGCCGCATCGGCCGGTGATGATCCACCGGGCTCCGTTCGGATCGATGGAGCGATTCACGGGAATACTCATCGAACATTTCGCGGGGGCGTTTCCGGCGTGGCTGGCGCCGGTGCAGGCAAGCGTGCTGACGATCAGTGAGAAATTTCTGGATTACGGACGTGAGGTCCTATCTGCGTTGCAGGCAGCGGGTATCCGGGCGGATATGGATACGGCAAGCGATAAAATCGGAGCGAAGATACGGCGCAGCCGGGAACTCAAAACGCCTTATATGCTCATTGTGGGGGGCAAGGAACAGGACAACCGGGCGGTTTCCGTGCGCACACGCAAAGATCAGGATATGGGCAGTGTGCCGCTGGATGAATTTATCCGCCGCCTGCGGGAGGAGATCACGTCCCGCCGTGTCGAATCTGCGATGAACCTGTGATCGGTGACGGTTATTTATTGATAGGTTAATACACTTTCATGCCAACCCCCCATCTTCATCACGATGCTCTGCTGGAAAAAGTTATCGCTGCCGGTCAGGAGCATGTTTATCATTTTTATGACACCCTGACGGAGGCGGACAAAGAACATCTGGATACGCAGGTGGCCGCGATGGATTGGGACCTGATATCCAGGCTGGTGACGGAAGTTGTACTCCAGCCCGTGCCCTTTGAATTACCCCGCGGGATTGAACCGGCGCCGTACTTTCCGTACGAACCGAGGGATACAGCGATGCGTGATCTGTACGCCATGGCCCGCCAGCGCGGTGTCACGCTGCTGCGGGACGGACAGATTGCCGCTTTTGTCGTTGCCGGTGGACAGGGCACACGATTGGGCTGGCCGGGCCCCAAGGGAACCTTTCCCGCCACACCGGTGAGTAAAAAGCCGCTTTTTGAGTGTTTTGTCGAATATCTTCGTGCTCTGGAATCGCGGCATCATACCACCATCCCCTTTTACATCATGACCAGCACCGCCAATCATGATGCCACCGTCGATTTCTTCCGGCGTCATCATTATTTTTCCATGCCTGAATCGCAGATCATGTTCTTGAGTCAGGATATGCTTCCGGCCGTCGGATTTGACGGAAAAGTACTGCTGGAGAGTCCGGCTTCGATGGCCCTTTCGCCAAACGGCCACGGCGGATCTCTACTGGCCCTGCATAAAAGCGGCGCCCTTTCGGATATGCGGCGGCGGGGCGTAACGCAGATCAGCTACTTTCAGGTGGACAATCCCATTGTCCGATGCGTCGATCCGCTGTTCATCGGCCTCCATGACATGCACGAAGCTGAGATGTCCAGCAAGATGCTTCCCAAGGCCTTCGCGAAGGAAAAGCTCGGCAACTTCTGCCTCGTCGATGGGAAAATTGTGGTGATTGAATACAGCGATCTTCCCGAGCAGCTCGCGGAGGCCCTGCAACCGGATGGACAGCTGAAATTCCGGGCCGGTAGCATCGCGCTGCATGCAATTCGTCAGTCTTTTGTTGAACAACTCAACGCGCACGGTTTTGCACTCCCCTATCACAGGGCGGAAAAGAAAGTCCCGCATATCAATCTCCAGACCGGTAAGCCCGTTAATCCAACCTCCCCCAATGCCGTCAAGATGGAGACGTTTGTCTTCGACGCTCTGCCGCTGGCAACCAAGTCGATTATCTATGAGACCGACCGGATCGATGAATTCGCCCCGATCAAAAATGCCGAGGGAGTGGATTCGCCCGCGTCGGCGGCGGATATCATCACGCGCCGCAACAGCCGATGGCTGGCGGCAGCCAGCATCCGCGTGCCGCAGAAAGCGGACGGCTCTCCGGACGCGGTGATTGAAATCAGCCCCACTTTTGCCATCTACCCCGAGGATGTGGTTGATAAATACACGCAGGTTCCGCCTATTGCGCCCGGTTCGCAGGTGTATCTGCCATAGCGATACGGCTCATAGTGAGACTGCGATGGTGTAGAACACGGTCGATGTGTTTTCGACTGAAAGGTCAGTCGTCACACAGATGCGTCTGGGATTGCGTGTACGCGAGCAGGAAAACGCACCAGGTTGCTTCATCTTCAGGTTTATCTAGTCGGGTTCGGAAACTCCGCAATTCGACATAAACCGACTTTTGCTCGCGAGTTTCAACAAATGCAAACGGAGATCCGTCATCATTTTCGCACCGCAGCGGCCAAGGCACCGCGCCTTTCGGCGCCTCGGGATGATCCCCTGCTGCAAGCAGCAAACCTTCGGGTGTCCGGCCCACCCGACGGATAGCCGCGGGGATTGAATCATCGGACAAGCAGAAAATATACCCCTCAACGGTCCATTGGGGCTGGAGCAGTATCGGCAGGGATGAAATATACTCACTGGGCATGGATCAAAGCTCGGCGGCAATCAGGTCGTGATAGGTTTCGCGGCGGCGTATCAACTTCCACGCCCGGCCGCTTACCAGTACCTCAGCCGCACGCGGCCGAGCATTGTATTGACTGCTCATGGCAAAGCCGTAGGCACCGGCGGAAAATACTGCGATCAGATCGCCGCGCTTCAGCGACGGCAGGTAGCGATCTTTCGCGAGATAATCGCCGCTCTCGCAGACCGGACCGACGACATCGACTTTCTGATCATCTGCGGTCCGGAGTGAACTGCCACGATGCGGCGGGGTTAGCGCCCGGCCCGGATTTACAGGCCAGATGAAATGGTAGCTTTCGTAAAGCGTGGGACGAATCAGATCGTTCATCGCAGCATCGGCAATCACAAACTGCTTGCTTCCCCCCTGCTTGGTGTACGTCACCCGCGATACAAGAATCCCGGCATTACATGATATGGATCGCCCCGGCTCTAGAATAATCTTCAGTCCGCGGTCGCGCAATAAAGGGATGATGGCGGCGGCGTAATCGGCGGCCGACGGCGCCTCATTGCCTTCATAAAACGCAGCGAAACCACCCCCGATATCAAGGGTATCAATGACGATTCCCTCCCGTGCAAGCTCATCCACCAGCCGCAGCGCCTTGGTGATGGCGTCGACATAGGGCTGCGTAGATTTAATCGGCGAGCCGATATGCAAATGCAGGCCGGAGAGGGAGAGGTGCCGGGCCCGGGCGGCAGCGCGGTAGAATGCGGCCGCACGATCGATATCCACGCCGAATTTGGTTTCTTTTTTGCCGGTGAGGGTTTTCAGGTGCGTTCCCGCAGAGCTGACATCTGGATTTACACGCAGTGCCCCACGAGCGGTTTTTCCCCGCAGGCCGCAGATTCGGTCAATGTTCCAGAATTCGGCTTCGCTTTCGATATTAAAAAGCAGGATATCGGCGTCCAAGGCTTCGTTAATTTCAGCATCGGTTTTTCCTACGCCCGCAAAGACGATCCCCTTTGGATTCCCTCCCGCCTGCAGGGCACGAAAAAGTTCACCGCCGGAAACCACATCAAACCCGCTACCGATATCAGCAAGTGAACGGAGAATCCCGAGATTGCCGCAAGATTTAATGGAATAGCAGATAATCGGACTCAGTGGTGCAAAGGCCTCGGCTGTGCGCCGATAATGATTTTCAAGGGTGTTTCGGCTGTATATATATGTCGGCGTTCCGGTTTGGGCGATGATATCGTCCACCGCCGCTGCTTCGGCATAAAGTTTGCCGTCGATATAACTGAAATCATCCATACAGGCTCATCTCCACACGATAAAAATCAGGTGGTCACATGTAACGCTGCAGATATTTCATCGCCTGCAGAGCGGCATCCTCCGCCGTAGTTTCATAGGGGTAGAGTTCCACCGTTACCCATCCCTGATAGCCGACTTCGCGGATCATGCTGAAAACGGCGTCAAAATCGATGGCACCGGTTCCAGGAATCAGATGCTGGTGCACTCTGTTGGCGGCGATATCCTCCACATGGATGTGGGCGATGATATCGCGGCAGGATTCAATCACGGCGGCGGGGTCTTCCCCGACACAGAAAAAATGGCCGATATCCGCATTCATCCGCAGATTAGGGTGATCAATCCGGCTGATAAATTCCCGGCATTGGGCGCTGGTTTCAATGAGCAGCCCCGGCTCGGGCTCGACGGTGAGCGCGATATTGCAGCGGCGGGCATCGGGTAATAATTGTGTAATACCGTCGGCGTAGAGATCCAGCGCATTTTCGGCCGATTGGCCGGTCAGCGGGCCGCCGGGTTGAAGAGATATCGTCGATGCCCCCAACTGGGCCGCCATTTCAATACACGCAGCCGTGTGCGATATTCTCTGCCGGCGTGCGGCAGGGTCAGGATCAATCCAAGTCGGCCGGTAGGTATCTCCCAGGGCGAAAAGCGTAAAGGCATTGATGTTGGATATCTGCAGGCGCAGCCGTCGCAATTGGACGAGCAGGGCACTGACGCGATCGGTCGGCATGTGCGGCGGATACGCGTGCGGGATATCTGCCATGATCTCAACGCCGCTGTAACCGCATGAGGCGATGGATGTCACCGCCTCCTCAAGTGATGTGCGTTTGAAGGCGTTGGTGGAAAATGCAAATTGGATCATGGATTAAGAACTTCCACCCTATGGCGAGCCGCCGACGGATGATACACCCAGGCGAAGAACTGCGAGCGGCACAGGAAGGCCGGGAAACATCTGCGGCACCGTTCCCATCGCGCCGTAGAGCCTCCGGATGCATGATGTCCGTGTTGCGCGCCCCGCCGGGCCCGCGCCGCAGTCAGTCGATGACTTCCACGCCCATGGATCGGGCGGAGCCGGCCAGCGTTTTCATTGCGCTATCGACCGATCCTGCGTTAAGATCAGGCAGTTTGGTTTCGGCCAGTTTACGCAGTTGGGCCTTGGTGATTTTGCCGACCTTTTTCTTATTCGGTTCGCCGCTCCCCTTTTCAAGGTTGATGGCATCTTTGATCATCACGGATGCGGGGGGCGTCTTGATGATAAAATCAAAGGTTCGGTCGGAATAGACCGTTACTTCCACACCGACAACCTTACCCTTGAGGGCGGCGGTGGCGGCATTGAAGCGGGTAATGAACTGACCGGGGTTTACGCCGTTGGCACCGAGCACGGGGCCGATCGGCGGTGCCGGAGTCGCGGTCCCACCGGGGGCCTGCATCTTGAATTTTTTAACAATTTCCTTAGCCTTAGCCATGAATCAACCTCATATTACACCGGCAGTCCGTCAATCACTGTGCGGCCCCGTCCCGCCCCGTTCTGCCACAGAAACACAATCTCTTCCATGCGGGCCGATGTCAGCCGAGCGGCGGCTGAAATGGATCCCGCACCATGACCCGAACATTTTTACGCCCATCCACAGGCGACTTTGCCCGCCACCGCCGAATTTTACGCCGCAGCGGCAGCACGACAAAGAACAAAAAAGCGGCCACCATTGCGGCTATCAGTACGATGGCGAATCCGAAGATCATCAGCGGCACCAGAATAATGAGTGCCACGACCACCCACACCCAATGCGATAGGAGGGCACCGGTTCGTTTTTCGGATTCCGGAGGACTGAGAAACAGGATTCGCATGTCGCCTTTTCTCCTAGTCTCCCGCTCCCGCCGGCGCACCACCGTCCTGAATCTTCTCCAACTGCCAATACTCCAATTCAAGCGGCGTCGAACGCCCGAAGATGGATACGATAACGCGAACGAGTCCTTTTTCAGAGTTAATCTCGTCCACCTCTCCTTCGAAGCTCTCGAAGGGACCTTCACGAATTTTAACCTGATCGCCCTTGCGGAATTCAACCTTGACGGAACTTCCGGCATCCGGCTTTTCCGCCTCGGCGATGATCTTTTCCACTTCCTTGGCGCCCATCGGACTGGGTTTATTGCGCTCGCCGATAAAATCTCCGGCCCCCTGAATATCGCGGAAGGCGTACCATGCACGCTCAGGAATCTTGCCGTCCTTTTCGAGAACCATTTCCACGAACACATACCCGGGATAGAGCTTGTGCTCCGCAACTTTCTGCTGGCCGGACTTGACGCGCTTGACACGCTCGCGCGGTACCAATACGCGGCCGATAAGATCATCCAAGCCTTCGGCTTTTATTTTGCGTTCTAACTTATCGCGGACATAGTCCTCGCGGTTCGATGCTACCTTAAGCACGAACCATTGCATATTGGTAACGGTGGTTTGAGCTTCAGCCATAATATCCTGTAAACCCTGTTCAATATTCCGGCTTTTGGCGGAACGAGCCGCCCCCAAGCCACCTTAGTTTACCGCAAAATGTGGATTTTTTGAAACAACCAGACAAATCCGCCATCGACCAACCAGAGCATGGCCGCGAGACCGAGCGTCATCAAGATGACTAACCGAGTGGAACGGACGACTCCAGCAGGGGTCGGCCAAACTACTTTGCGCATCTCGCTCTCGGTCAGGATCATGAAATCAGCATTTTTTGGTCGGTTAACAACCAAAAATGCCAGGAAAACACCAAATCCGGCGATTACGATCGAGACAACCGCCTGAATATATTTAGGTTGCGTGGGGATGATTCGGTGCAGAGTCCAGTGAATGGCCAGCAGCGTCATAATGGCAACCCCGACCGCGGTTCCAATGCGAACTGCCCTTCCCTGTTCTTTTTTATATATTTTGAAAAATGACACGCGGGTATTCGCCTCTATTGACTGATGACACCTTAAACCTACCGGGCCGACTAACAAACATTTAAGTTGAGTAAGTTAAGCCGGGTCAATCCGGAACACCAAGAAAATCCAATACACCAGATCAACTCGGCCAACACGACAGGCAGGAATCGAACCTGCAACCTTCGGTTTTGGAGACCGACGCTCTGCCAGTTGAGCTACTGTCGTAACAGATTTCAACCCGGCGTTCTGAATACGGTTACTTTCCCTTTTTCACCTTGTGTTCCGTATGCTTTCGCAACCGCGGCGAAAACTTGGAAAACGTCTTCTTCGTATCAAATTCCTTCGGATTAATGGTAATCCGATAATTCAAATCCTTCGTTTCGCTGCAGACCAGCCAGACCCATTCGCGAGCCATGATTTATTTACTCCAAGTTTTCACACCGGCCACGTCGCCGATGTTACGCATACCGAACCATCAAGGCATCCAGTTACCAACGCTACCTACAGGAAACGCCCCTTTGTAGGAGAGCCTACTGCGGCAGCCTTCGGCAGTGGATAATATCCGATACCGGGATGATTACCAAATAAACAGATTGGGAGCCGCGACATTTATTATGCTTCGCGACCCCCAATCCGATGTATCGAACATCAATCAGGCGATGATTTTGGTCACAACGCCCGCACCCACGGTGCGTCCACCCTCACGGATGGCAAATCGAACGCCCTGTTCCATAGCAATGGGGCAATCGCCGAGATCAACGGTGATCTTGACATTATCGCCCGGCATCACCATTTCCGCGCCGTTGGCCGGTTCCAGTGAGCCGGTAACGTCGGTGGTACGGAAATAGAACTGCGGCCGATATCCCTTGAAGAAGGCCGTATGGCGTCCCCCTTCATCTTTGGTCAGCACATAGATTTCCGCTTCAAACTTGGTGTGCGGGGTGATGGAACCCGGCTTGGCAAGTACCTGACCGCGTTCGAGTTCTTCCTTTTCCACACCACGCAGGAGCAGGCCGACGTTGTCACCCGGAATCGCCTGATCAAGCGTCTTCTGGAACATTTCAACACCGGTAACGACGGTCTTTTTGGGTTCTTTCTTCAGACCGACGATTTCAACTTCATCGTTGACCTTGATGGTTCCGCGTTCCACACGTCCGGTACCGACCGTACCCCGGCCCTTGATGGAGAACACATCTTCAATGGGCATGAGGAAGGGCTTATCGACTTCGCGGACCGGCTCGGGAATATAGGTATCCAGAGCTTCGACGAGCTTCATGATCGGCTCAATCGCCTTGGCATCTGTCGGGTTCTTGAGGGCGTTGACTGCGGCGCCACGGATCACGGGCACTTCATCGCCGGGGAATTTGTACTTGCTCAGGAGTTCGCGAATTTCCAGCTCGACGAGTTCCAAAAGTTCAGGATCGTCAACCAGATCGACCTTATTGAGGAACACGACGATCCGCGGCACGTTCACCTGGCGGGCCAGGAGCACGTGTTCACGGGTTTGCGGCATCGGGCCGTCAACTGCGGATACCACGAGGATGGCGCCATCCATCTGAGCGGCACCGGTAATCATATTCTTGACGAAGTCGGCGTGTCCCGGGCAGTCAATGTGGGCATAGTGCCGCTTGTCCGATTCATATTCCACGTGCGAAACGGCGATGGTCACGATCTTGGACGGATCGCGCCGACCCTGTTTTTCAGAGGCCTTCGCCACTGAGTCATAAGATACCGCCGATGCCAAGCCCTTCTGAGCCAACACCGTTGTCAATGCGGCGGTGAGAGTTGTCTTACCATGATCGATGTGACCGATGGTGCCGACGTTTACGTGGGGCTTTTTACGTTCAAATACGCCCTTAGCCATGTGAATAAACCTCCTACGGTTAAAAACATCTCAATTCATTCAACCCGACCGGCTTACACTGCCGGGTCAGTATCCAACCCAATCATTGCGATATCGGCGGCGCCTCAGCCATCTTCTTGGTATGCCGCGCCGAGATCATCGCGCTGCCGCCCGCACAATCGATAGCTACTGATGGGACTTGAACCCATGACCTCGTCCTTACCAAGGACGCGCTCTACCAACTGAGCTACAGCAGCGATGTCAATCTCAGCCGACCGCCCGGCTTGGCACACCAACCACGCCCGTGCACGGCCTCAGGGACAAAGCCCGCATGCCAATCCGCCGGGCCGCTATCCACCGCGCCACTTCGCTGCTTCCGGGACAGGGGCGTGCCGCTACCCCGATTCAGCAAAGCACAACAGTGTACTATCACCAATTATCCCCTGCAACCATCCGAATTTTCATTCAACCGGGGGCAGAGAGGAGATGATTCCGGGTCCGGTGCCCGTCGTGGTAACACGATCGCCAGATTGGGATACAATGTCAGCATGCTGGCAGGTCGAGAACATGATTCTTAATTTCATTCGCGCGATTTTTGTTCTGCTCGTCGCTGTGGTGGCGATTTCGTTTCTTTCCCAGAGCGTCGGCGCCGGTGATAACTGGCCCTACATCGTGATGGTGATATGCGTAGTGTCCGCCTTTGCCATCATCATTGTCGACTATCTGATCAAGCGCAAAAATCTATCCGCTATCGCAGGACTATTCCTCGGCATTCTGGTCGGCATGCTGGTAACGGTCGCACTCGACTATCTTCTGTCGCAGGTATTTAATACTTTTTTTCCTACGCTTTCGTACCCGGTCATCACCGGCACCAAACTGCTTCTGGGGATTGTGGTATGTTATCTGAGTGTTTCACTTATTCTACAGACCAAAGATGACTTCCGATTTGTGGTGCCGTATGTGGAATTCAGCCGCGCCACCCGCGGATCGCGCCCATTCATTCTCGATACCAGCGTGATCATCGACGGACGGATCGCCGATGTCGCCGCCACAGGTATTTTTGAAAGCCGCATTTTAGTGCCGCGCTTTGTTCTCAATGAACTTCAGACCATTGCCGATTCCAGCGATAAACTCAAACGGGGCCGCGGTAAACGGGGTCTGGATGTACTGCAGAAACTCCAGTCGCTGGGGAGAATAGAACTCCACATCTGGGACGGCACCCTGCTGGGCGACGCCGGCGCGCAGGGCGTCGATCAAAAACTGCTCCTGCTGGCCAAGCAGGAGAACGGTCGCATCATTACCAATGATTTTAATCTCAACAAAGTCGCCGCCCTGCAGGGCGTCCAGGTGCTGAATCTCAACGATCTGGCCAAGGCCGTCAAACCGGTCGTACTACCGGGCGAGACACTGGATGTGCGAGTCATCAAGCCGGGAGAGGGTGCCGGGCAGGCCGTCGGATATCTCGATGACGGGACCATGGTGGTGGTGGAGGGTGCCCGGCAACGTATGGGGACGGTGGTGCGGGTTACGGTCACCAATTCGGTGCAGACGTCGGCGGGAAGAATGATATTCGCCCGCCTCGATGACAATGGAAATCGCGGGGACGAAAAAACTCCACAACCGCAATCCGGAGGCTCGGATCAGAACTGAGACGCAATACCGCCCGGACGGGCACGTCAGGATGATGATCGCGGGGGATAGCGAAAGCGTCCGGTGCCGACAGCAGAAATCAAGCCATTACGTAAAAGTCGATTAAATGAAGTCGTTTACGCCGTTGGATTTTTCTCTTGCCAAGGGGCCACAGTTTATGCGACAATAGCGGCAGATGAGTCCCACAGCAGAGGAAAGGAGGCTTAGTCGACAAACAGGGTTTGATCAAAAAAGATCAGACAGACAAAACCGCTGAGCGAGGCAAACCTTCCGCCGGACGATAGCGTTCATTAACCGCCATCATTTTTTTATACATGGACGGGGAAGTATAAAGACCTTGTAAAGCGGTTTTTCTTTGCGCCGAATGTTTACCTCGACAAACCGCCGGCGGTGTGCCGATGCTCTCCCCTAGAGCCACTTTTCATCCAAGCCGAGTCCCGACAATACGGATCACTTCGCACCATAAAGCGATATGGAGCGCATTACGGGCCAGATTACTTTTTAATGGTGGGTCGATCGGGAGTTTTTTCGGGTTTTTCCGCCTTATCCGATTTTTCAGCGGCCGGGGCAGCGGCCTTGGCCACCCCTGTGTTTGCCGCCCCGCCGGTTGCTGCCGGGGTCCTGCGGGAGAGGATGGCGGCATGAATCTCCGATGCGGCGTCAGGATTATCCTTAAGGAACTGTCGCGCCTGCTCGCGCCCCTGACCGATGCGCAGTGGGCCGTAGCTGAACCACGCCCCCGATTTTTCAACCACATTGTCCGCCACGGCCATATCAAGCAAATCGCCGTGATAACTGATGCCGGAATCAAAGAGAATATCAAATTCCGCTTCGCGAAACGGGGGGGCGATTTTATTTTTGACAACTTTCGCCCGCACACGATTACCCACGGCGGCATCCCCCTCCTTGATGGTATTGATACGCCGGATATCAACGCGCACGGATGAGTAGAATTTCAATGCCCGGCCTCCGGTGGTTGTTTCGGGATTGCCGAACATCACACCGATTTTTTCACGAATCTGATTGATAAAAATCACCAGCGATTTACTCTTGGATACCGCACCGGTGAGTTTCCGCATGGCCTGACTCATCAATCGCGCCTGCATACCCATCGATGCGTCGCCCATCTCCCCTTCAATTTCCGCCTTGGGTATCAGAGCTGCAACGGAATCGACCACAATCACATCCACCGCATTGCTTCGCACCAGCAGTTCCACAATTTCAAGCCCCTGCTCTCCGGTATCAGGTTGACTGACCAGCAGATCTTTGAGATTGACGCCAAGGCGTTTGGCCCAGGTCGGATCCAAGGCGTGTTCTGCATCTACAAATGCCGCCATCCCCCCGAGTTTCTGTGCCTCCGCAATTACATGCAGACAGAGCGTCGTCTTACCGGAGGACTCCGGCCCGAACACCTCTACAATACGCCCGCGCGGCATCCCTTTGCCGCCCAACGCGAGATCCAATCCGATTGAACCGGTTGGTATTCCCTCTACGGCCAGCGTGGTGGTACCGTCCAATACCATGATGGCCCCCTTGCCGAATGATTTTTCAATCATGGCAACGGCCTGTTTGAGAGCCTGATCTTTAGCGGGGTTTACCGGAATGGTTTCCTTCGACATGGGGTGCGCCTCACAAGACAATTTCCAACTACGTTCCCAGCAGGTTCCGAATACGCCTTGCACATGCTGCCGACCGCGAAATCGATCAGCAAGGCTCACGCATCATACCTAACGAAACTCTAACGTCAAGCAATCGTTTTGACACGGCCGGATTATCTGGCACAATATCAAGGAGCCGAAGTGGGGCACTGTGTGGAGACGGCGTAGGGTATATGCTCAAACAGCACAGCCAACTGATCGGTTTTGTCCGGGGATGCCTTGATTTAATGGTTGCTGGCGCCGCGTGGACGGTCGCTTACTGCATCCGGTTTGATCTTTTGCCTCACAGTAAGGGCATTCCGCCGTTCCACGATGTGATCGTAAACCTGATTCTTTTTCTGGGGCTTATTGCCGTCTGTTTCAACGGTGTGGGCGCTTACAAACCACACCGTATTAAATCAATCATCGAAGAACTCCGCGTCATCCTTTTTGGTTCTGTGACCGCATGGATGCTCCTGCTGGTCTGCATTTACTACATCGAGCAGACCAAATTCACCCGTGGCCTGTTATTGATGCTTTTGCCCATCTCCGTTGCGATGCTGCTCTCAGAAAGGCTCGCCGCAAGAATTGTCCTGAGCACCATCCGCCGCAACGGCTGGAATCTGCGCTACGCGATTATCGTTGGATCAGGGCGGCTGGCGCAGAAAACCCTTTATCGCCTGCGCGAAAATAGCTGGACGGGCATCCGGGTCGTCGGCTTTATTGCCGAAGAGGATGGCGTCCATGGACACCTTCGCGGTCTGCCGATCCTCGGTAATCTGGAAGATCTGCCGGGCACGATTGAAGCGCAGCAGATTGATTCCGTTTTCGTCGCCATGAGCGGGCGCCATGCTCGTTCCATCCGTCGGGTCATGAAGATGCTTGAGGATACCGCGGTGGATGTTCGTGTCATTCCTGATATTTACGGATCGCCGGTGACAAGCAATCTTTCGGTCAGCGAACTCGACGGCATGCCCGTCATCAGTGTGCGGGAGAACCCGCTGGAGGGATGGCGGGCCATTTACAAACGAACATTCGATATCTGTGGCGCATCGCTGGCGCTGCTTGTATTCGCTGTGCCCATGCTGCTGATTGCGCTGGCGATCAAACTCACTTCCCGGGGCCCCGTTCTTTACCGGCAGCAGCGGATCAGTTTCGGCGGCAAGCCGTTTGACATCCTCAAATTCCGCTCCATGGTCATCACCGCCGAACATGAAAGCGGCGCAACGCTGGCCATACCCAACGACCCACGCTGTACCGCCGTGGGCAGATGGTTGCGACGCACCAGCCTCGATGAACTTCCGCAGCTATTCAACGTGCTGGCCGGGCATATGTCACTGGTCGGCCCGCGGCCGGAAAGACCGGAACTCATGGCGAGAATCCGCCGGGAAGTTCCCGGGTTCCCCATGCGACTCAAGGTAAGAGCGGGTATTACCGGCTGGGCGCAGATTAACGGATACCGGGGCGACACCAGCTTTCGGAAGCGACTGCAATATGATCTGTATTATGTCCATAACTGGTCGCCGCTGTTGGATATTAAAATTATGTTTATGACTCTTTTCCGCGGCTTCCGTCATCCCAACGCCTATTGATTCGGCGAGCCGCAATCCGTCGCGGCCTCGTCGCCGCACACACGACGGCCGCGCGATTCACCCCGGGCAGACATCGGGGCGGACATGCCCGTATCGACGACGGATCGGCACCACGCGCCGCCCACACCATGGCTCCGCAAAGGAGAAACAGGCATGAGCAGCCTCCGCGGACGTTCCGTATCCTGTGGATGTCAGAATGAAACATTAAATTGGATTCGGGCATAGAGCGCATTGGCAATCTGCCCCACCGGGCTTTCATCGCGGCCGTCAAAACCCTGACTGAACGCCTGATTGAAGGCATAACCTCCGCCGAGCGTGAGTTGAGCATGACGCGAGAAATTGATCAGCTTCATTCCAGCTTCAATCCGTGACATCGTAAAGAAGAGCCGCTGGTCGGAATTGTACCGATCCACGTGAAAGGCCCAGCTTGAGGCGGAAAACTGCGAATACAGGTGCATCCATGGAAAAACCGCGTAGCTGGCCCTTGCGACGCCGTCATCATAAATGTAATAATGTAGAAACAGATGAAGTCGCGGCAGAGGACGCCAGTCCACACCGATCTCCGGAAACCCCGCAATCAGAGTGAATTTTCGCGTAATGTGCGCATACTCGATGGAGGGCAGAGGTACATCGGGCATGAACCCGCGATTGCCGTTGTAATCCAGCGACAGCAGCAAACGGTCTCGTGGGTTGAATTTATATTGAGTGGTGATCAGTGCCATTCCGTAGATGGAACTCGGATCGTTATACGGCGTGCTGCCTGCATAGCCAGCGCCGAATGATATGCCGATTCCCCATTTGCCGATCCTACCCAACGGGGTGCCGAACGACATGGATTGACTGTCCAGTTGCCGGGGCAGCAGACGGCCGTTGGTATTCAGCGGCATCCAGAGACTGTTGTATGCAATGGTCGGGCTGTATCGACCGGTATCGGCCAGTCGAATGCGGCCCGCATTATGTACCCAACCAATCTGTGCAGGTGATGAATCGTTACGGATGTAACTGCTGTTCTCAAGAAACGTATCGTTCCAGCTTTGAAACCACTCATTACCGGTCCAGCGATTCAGCGAGTTGTATTGCGTCTCATAGCTGCTGCCGTGCACCGATTGTCCGAAACCTGCAACCGCAAGGGTTATTGCCGCTGCCCAGCCGATTCGATTGCTTTTTTTCAAAAATGTCTGCCTTTCAGTTTTATACGCCGATCATTCGATGCCTACGTTAGGCGTGCCGAACGGTATAGTCAATCCACACGCTGATGGCGGTGGGACAACTCAGCGCAGTGGGGGTGAGGCATTCGCCCGGCTGCTAAGATCACGCTTTATAGTCCGGCGGGTAATAGATGAGTTCCAACTGATTGCCCGCCGGGTCCGCCATGTAGATGCCGCGTGTGCCGTCACGGTGCGTCTTCACCGGTTGTTTATGCTGGACTGCGATGGCCTCAAGCTGCGGCAGGTCCACCCGCAGTGCGACATGGGCGGGATGCTGTTCCGGCTTGACCAAGGCCAACTTTCCCTGCCCGATACGCAGAAACGCCCAAGAAGCATCCTGGTAAATAACCTGAGCGCCGAATTGCTGCTGATAAAATGCGACACTTCCAGCGATATCCGGCGTCTGAAGCGCCACATGATCCAGTTCAAACATGATCTATACTCCTTTCGGGCGCGATCGATTCGCACGAATCGCCACGTCGCCCATCGCATCATTTTACAAGCGTAGCCGGGGGGAGTAAGTTTAATTATGGAAGATGTGATTTTCAGAGGATCAATTTTATGAATATAGCGGTAATCGGCGGGGCGGGGTTTATCGGGTCGCATGCAGTGAAACTGCTCATTGAACGCGGGCATCAGGTTCTCGCGGTTGATAATCTTGCCAATGGGCACTTGAGGGCTGTGGATAAACGGGCGACTTTTCTGGTCTGCGACTGCAGCAATACCGCTGGACTGGCGGCGGCCTTACAGAAGCATCGGGTTGAAGCCGTGATGCACTTTGCCGCCAGTGCCTACGTGGGAGAAAGCGTCACCGATCCGCGAAAATATTATCGTAATAATGTATCCAACACCGTCAGCATGCTGGACGCCATGCATCTGACCGGGATTAAGAAGCTGGTATTTTCAAGCACCTGCGCCACCTACGGCGAGCCGCAGAGCGTCCCCATCACTGAAAATCTGCCGCAGAACCCCATCAGTCCCTATGGGCAGAGCAAATTGATGGTGGAGAAGATTTTGCTGGACTGTGCACAGGCGGAAAGTCTGGCATTTGCCGCGCCCCGCTATTTCAATGTCGCCGGGGCGGCACTCGACGGCAGTATCGGTGAAGATCATCGACCGGAAACGCATCTGATTCCGATCGTGCTGCAGGTGGCATTGGGACAGCGCTCACACGTGGATATCTACGGTACTGATTATCCGACGCCGGACGGCACGTGCATCCGCGACTACATTCATGTGTGGGATCTGGTTGAGGCGCATCTGGCGCTGCTGGAAAAATTGCAGCCGGGAAAAGGGATGTTCTATAACCTTGGCGTCGGCAAAGGGTACAGCGTCCGGGAGATTATCAAAGCGTGTGAAAAGGTAACCGGTAAAAATATCCCGACGCGGGAAAGCCCGCGGAGGCCCGGCGATCCCCCGGCGCTATTTGCATCTCCGGATAAAATCATGCGTGAAATCGGCTGGAAGGCGAAGATCACCGATCTGGAACAGATCGTCGCGTCGGCGTGGGCGTGGTACAAGGCCCATCCGAACGGGTATTGACCAAGGGACGCGACGGGGCCGATCTGGTAAAAATGTACCTCGCCAACAGTGAAAATTGAGCTGGAATTTTGCCTTTTATGGGCCCGATTGAACTCGCCCGCCCGAAGACCGGCAATCACGATCATTGCGAGGCATTCTTCAGCGATGCCACATTGATCGTCGCCAGCCACGTACGCCGCTGCCCGCGGAGAACGACGATGATTTTGTCCATATGCCTCGGGCGACAAAGATAGATGACCAGCCGCCCATGCTTTTGCTCCTTGGTAACTAAAGCAGGCTCCATGAGCCGATAGCGATTTTGCCCCCCCACCGCCGCGAGTTGAATTTTGCCGGGCGTTTGAGAACGCATCTCAATGACGAGTTTGATCCATCGGCGATGCTTCCCGGCACCCCCGCTCGAAGGTGCGACCGGCTGCCGCCCGGCTGACACCGCGGGCACATGCCTGCAGATGGTGATTGAAATGATATGCGGTTCCAGGCGGACCACCGCGGTGCGTAAGGCCGCGAGCAACGATGCGGCCGATTCGGTAGATACAAGCATCGCCTCGGCATCGGCGGCGGGCACACGCGGCAAACCGGGATACAGGGGGACGATGGGGCGGCCGCCGAGATTGAAAACTGAAATGGCGGCATCGGGATCCATAAACTGAACATACGATCCTTCATCATACCGGCGAAGAAGCATGTCCTTAAAAACATTGCGGCCTACCACACGATTCGGCAGCCAGATTTCCGAATCTGTGCGAATCCGCCGGGGATCAGTTACCGGGATGCGCGAAATGACCGCAACGCTCCGATTATTAATCTGGAAGATGCTGGCTACTCCCCAGTGCGGCAGTTTCTGATTTTCAAGCCAGACACCCGCGCCGAGCAGATGAATCAACCATCCGCAATCGCTGTTTTTCCAGGGTGGGGCGACGGCTACAACGAATGCGGGTGATCGGAGATAACGCGCCGCCGTGAGATCGGACTGCGGCTGCCGCAGCAACCCCGGAAGCGCCCAGATCGGCAGCGTCTTGCGGACGGTACCGAGCGGTGATGGATGGACGGGGGTGGATGCCTCATCCACGGCCAGAGCATCGGCTAAGACCTGAAGTTTTGCAGGCAGGGCCGTAAACCAGCGAGATGCAATCAGGATATGGGCGTTGTCGGCATGGACGATGGCGGCATCCGCGGCAAATATTTTTTTCATCAACACCCGCTTTTGATGAGGATGATTCGGTCCGATGAGGAAGATCGGCTCTACGAATTCCGGATGGGCCAATTCGATCATCGCGTTATGGAGCCAACGACTCGTCTCGTTGTAACGCAACCGACTGACGGCGGATATGGTCAGGGGATAGATGACCCGAAGCAGCATTCGGCCGCCCGCTGCTCGGAGTGCGGCTGCAAAGAGACGTTGCCGGGTGTTGACAGGATCGCCGGTCGTAAGGGTGAGCGAGTAACGTTTAATGCCCGTGAGCCTGATCAAATTCGCCACGCTACGGGCAAAGAAAGGCCCGGGCGTCCCGGGAGCGAAGCGGGGCATGGAGGTGATCCAATGGGTCTGCTCGACGGGGGTATGGAGGCCGGTCGGTCGATAGATCGAGGTGACTCGGGCGACGGCGCGGTGAGCGTGGTTGTCATACCAGACGAGGTTATACCCCCCCACCTGCGGCACGGGGAGAATCAATCGAATCGCGACCCCCGCATGAGGCGCAATAACGGTTTTGGCAATACGCGTGCGCCAGATGGTATGGTACGGTCTGATACGAGTCCCGGTATCGGCTAGCGAAGCCTTCCATCGCAATTCACCATCGAGCGTCTGCGCCGTACCACCGGAGTTGCGCACAATCAACCGCACTTGGACGCTTTGCTCCGGGTAGGCAAAAGTGCTCCAGCGACGATCCGGCAGCCAGCGGGACTTCATTGGGAGGCCCGATGGTGCATGGGAGCGCGCTGCCAAAAACGCCGAAAATTGAAACGCCGGCACGGCCTTACGACTTACGGGTTTCGCCCAAGTTGCGGCGGCGGACATGTATATTGCAACTGCCACGCAAACGCACGCCAGTGCTCTGGCTCGCTTCCAACTTAAAATTGATTGGAATACGAAAAAGCCTTGGCTGCATATTCTGCGATGGATCACGCTTACAAGTTTCTGTGTTAACGGGTAAAATAACATCATGGCTCAAACGAACCTTTATACCGGACCGGGCATTCAACTAAGCGGCGACGCATGGATCGATCGCCAGCAGTTGGTGTATGAGTTCTCGCGTTCGGGCGGTCCGGGCGGCCAAAACGTCAATAAAGTAAACACGAAAACCGAGTTGCGCGTCAATCCTGCTTTTATTTATGGTCTGTCCAATAAAGCCCGGCAACGGTTGATGTATCTGGCCAGAAACCGCCTCGATGCGGCCGGATTGATTGTAATGATCAGCTCGGACCAGCGGACGCAGGAAGCGAACCGGCGAAATTGCCTTGAAAAATTGCGGCAGTTGGTAAGCGAGTCGCTCATTGAACCGAAGATACGGCGAAAGACCAAACCGACCGTCGCGAGCCGCAGAAGGCGGGTGGAAGGCAAAAAGACACGCAGCAAAGTGAAGGAAGCCCGCCGCACGTCGAAAATGATTGCGGAATAAGCCTGCTTTATGGGGCGTATCTACCCCCCCTAATGTCCGCGTGTGCGATTCGCAGAAATCATTCAAAAATAGAACGCCCCGAAGGCAATGGGTAACCGGCGACGGTCATTGACCAACTGGAGGGGCATAAGCCACGCACCGACACGACGATTTTTCATATATGCGCGGGATTTCAGTATAATAATGGTGATGGGACTTGCACAGTTGAGGTGATTCATGGCGGACGCTAAGATTGAAACGTATCGTCACGGGGGAAAACTTCTGGAGTCGGCCATTGTCGGGCTGAGTTTGGCGGATCTGCGGGCCTACCCCGTGCCGAAAACGTGGAGTATCGCCGAAATCACGCTTCATCTCATGGATTCTGATCTGGTTCTCTCCGACCGGATGAAACGGGTGATTGCGGAGGATAATCCCACACTGATCGGCTTTGATGAAAGCGCCTTTGCCAGAAATTTGTTCTACAATCGCCTCGATCCGCACGCCGCCGTGGATATTTTCAACCGCAACCGACTCTTTATGAGTTCCATTCTGGAACATCTACCAGAAACGGCTTATCAGCGGGTGGGTACGCACAACCAGCGGGGAAAGATCACGTTGGGTGCGATGCTGCAAACCTGTATCGATCATTTGGAGCACCATATAAAATTCATCCTGCATAAGCGTCAACTGCTGGGAAAACCGATTCGCCGATAAACGGTAGTCTGGATTTCTAATTGTGCAGGCCGCGTTTGGGACGCCGCCTCTCTACTTCATGATTCCACCGACTTGTTACCGACCCAATTGCCCCGTATTATTCGCGTGACGTGGCGTTTAAGGCGAGATTGGCGAAGTGACGCTCTCCAAAGAAGACCAGCACAATGACTACGAGTTGATGGCCGCGCTGGCGGATGGAGATCATGACTCATTATCGGTGTTGTACGATAAATATGCTGGTGTGATGCTGGCCCTCTGCCGCCGTATATTGCGCGATGCAACGGAAGCCGAACAACTATTGCTGGATGTGTTTACCGAAGTTTGGCAGCGTGCGGATCGATATGATGAGAAGCGAGCGGCGCCGCTTACCTATCTGCTGACGCTTTGCCGAAGCCGCGCCATTGATCGGTGTCGGAGCCGGCGCAGTAAACATGGTAAATGGGCCGTCAATGACTTTACGACCGATAACACAATGGAAAGCGTTGTAGCACCCGGACAACAGCCCGCGGAAGCTATCTCCAGCGGTGAACAGGGACATTTAGTCCGCCAAGCGATGGAGTCGCTCACTGATGTCCAGAGGAAGGTACTGGAATTAGCTTATTTTGACGGGCTCAGCCAGAGTGAAATTGCCGAGGCGACCGGCATACCCCTGGGGACGGTGAAAAGCCATGTCCGGATGGCGCTCATCCAACTGCGGCACAAATTGCGTAATGAGAATTGAAAGGTTGTAGGTAATTCGCGTGCAGTGCGATGAAGTACAGGAACTGATTTATCTCGAAGCCGCCGGGGCTGCAGACTCTACTACGCGCTCGGTGATCCGGGATCATCTCGCCAAAGGGTGCATCACATGCCAGGCGACGCTGTCAGAGGCCACCGCTGCCGCCGCCCAGATACCGCTGAACCTCCCCCCCTGCCCTCCTTCCGAATCGTTAAAAACAGAACTGATGCGACGGGTCAAAACCGCCACCCCGTTACCACAATCCGGACGTACATCCGTAGTACCAGAACCGAAACGAACGCCGCGAAAATTGCTCCTCTGGCCGCTGGTCATCAGTACATCGTTGGCCGCCGCCATGTTTTTGGTGGCAATTTTTGGTCTGCAGGCCAATGAAACCTTGCGCCGCGAGCATCTCAAAGATCTGACGGCACTGGCGTCGCTGCAAAAGAGCTTTATCCGTGATACGGCGCGGCTCAACCGGCTTTCCAATCAAATGCATGATGCGGTGGCGATGGAAAAGCGGAAAATATTATCGCTGGAAACGAAACTTGCAGCGGCGGAGAGTTTGAAAGCCATGATCGGCTCGCCCGCCTTGGAGATGGCGTCGTTGCATGGCAGTTCGCCTATGCGAACAGCGTGGGGACGGGTGATGTGGAACGACAAAATGAAGATCTGGAAGCTCTGCGTCTTCAATATGCCGCATCTACCCAAATCGAAGACTTACGAAGTGTGGATGATTACGACCGGAGGCAAGAAGATGCCCGCCGGTCTGTTCAATACCGACTATAAGACCCGGTCGGCGTTGGTAACTCCTGCGGTGCCGCCCAATAAGCATGAGATGGCGGAGATTGCCGTTACCATCGAACCGGCCGGCGGATCGCCGCAACCCACCGGTGCAATACTGCTGGCCGGACATATCGGGTAGTTTTGACGGCGGCATTGCCGGAGTTCACGTAAAACGGCATGAGGGCAAGTAGGTACCTGCCCCCCGCAGCAGCGACAGACCCTATCTGGATCAACTCGCACTGCCGTCAATTTCGTCGTCATTTGGGAATATTTCGCCGCGCAGCTACTGCCTCTCTGTTGGTGGGATATCAGGCGGTGCTGAGTCTGAAGTTGCAGCGGGAAGGGAATTGTCGCTGCCACCCGACGCCGTTGGTTGTGACACCGCTGGCCGCCGGGAGCGATCCATGGCAATCGCCACGATGAGCGCCATTGCGGGCGGTAGCGCTATCTTGGTCAGAGCTCCGACGATATCCAAGATATACATGGGCGGGCCCGGTAAGAGGATGGCAATGTATGCCAGCGGTAGGTACTCCGTCCCATTCAATACCTCCGGGTAAAATGTGAGAAACAATAACAATATGAAAGCGGTTAGATACGCCGCAATGCCAAGGATGGCGCCGATCAAGCCAAGCATTACCCCCCACGATCTCCACCACTTCCGCTTTTGAGCATGATGTGCCAGCGTCCCCCGCAGCGCGGGATCAGCAACGGCCCAACCTCCACTTTGGGCCCCGCTGATATCGGCGCACACCTTTGAGGCGGGCGGTGAGACGGACATCCGAATCATGCTGATCCATATACCCGCGAAAAGAACGGTCGCAGCGAACAAAAGCCCGGCACCACCTCTCCCATCACCGCTTTGGATAAGCATCAACACAGCTACCCCCAAGGTCGTAGCGCCGCAGGCAGATATCTTCAAAGGCAGCCCGGCAGGTCCCATCTGCGAAAGGGGTGTTGTTAATCTTTTATGGTTGACGATCGCTACGCCGGAAAGGCAGAACACACCGGCCGGAATCTGCAGCCACGACAGACCGCCCCACGCAAATGCGGCACATCCCAACGCAAGGATTTCTATGGCGGCAAACATATACTTTCCCATCGATCGAGGCGAGGAGGCGCGATTACAGGCCTCTTCAGCAATGGGAGACAAAATGAGCGTCAATACAAACAGCCCCATCATCGCCACATCGACAACGATGGACAAAAACGAGGTTCCTGCGGCCATTCTACCCAGAAAGAAACAGATTCCCGCAACCAGGCAAAACTGGGCGGCATGGCTTCGGAAATTGCTGCGAAGAATCTCATTCATTGGGCTTTTTCCCCACGATACCGGACAAGTGGTACCTGCCGACTTTATCCATCCATCTGGTTTCGGCCGGAGTTAACTTCAACGGTGAATCGTAATAACCTGAGGGCATCTCCCTGCTGACGGAAAAAAAATCCGAGGGGTGAGAGTAGAAAATGCGAACCCGGTTTCGCATAGGAGCTATCGGGACGATCGCGACGAATCCGTCGGAGTATCGCACTTTGAGTGCTGCACTTGGTGATTCCAGTCCGCCAAACCATCCCGGATGTCGCGGCGCAGCAAGCGCGGCTTCCAACTTACGTGCCAGAGCGGCCGGCGGCTTTACCCAGACAGTATTATAGGTATACCAAGGGCGCGGCCCCACATAGAGCGCCGTTATTCGACCGGGGTGGAGTCCCTTCGCCACCGTGAGTGTGTTCGTCCATTCGTGGTAACCAACGTCCAGAATGCCGAGACAGATGCTGAAAATCGCCGTCGCAATCAGGAAAAGATAACGTACCCACCGGCCAAGCACTGCAGCCAAGCGACCTCCCCGCAGCGATTCATCGCTCATCGAAGCGACAGGGCCAACGTTTGCACCTTCCATGATTTCCCCCGGTTTTCAGCGGTCGCCTCTGCGGTTCACGGTCGGGCGACGGTTTTGATGGTTGCGCCGGATACAAACAGCATGATCTCATGCTTAACCGGATGCTCACCCAGATACATTCCCCATCGGAAAGTGGTTTTGCTGTTCTTCGGGCAGGGAAAGGCTCCACTTTCGATGAATTTACCGTTGAGATATACCCGCCACAGGTCACCATTATCGAGCACGCGCACAAAAAAGGGCTTTCCGATCATATGACGTGCGATTATTTTTGTTCCGATGTGACTCCGGGGATCAATCCAGATATTGCCGTCGGTACTTACCCCCAGATGTACCGCCCATACCCGCTTATTATTAAATACCTGAAAAATACATGCGCCGGTGCCCGCCTTGATAATCGTATATTCACCAGTCCATTGGTGCCAGACTCCCGGGTACCACGGTCTTTTGTAATAGGTTTCGACCCGCGCCGCCAGCGGCCGGTTGTTCCGTACGTTGGCATCCCCCTTGAAAAGCCGAAATATCTGGACGTTGCCATCTTCCTGATACCAGCGTGACCATCGTGCAAATTCCCTCCGTGGGATAAAGGCGTTGCCGACGGTATGGAGTCCAATATCCTTCACAATCGGGCCGTTTGCGGCGATGGGATTTTCCAGGCTTTTCAGAAGGTTGAGATTGACGATGATTTTCGATCCCTTCACGCCGTGGGTGGAATTACGGTGCAGGATGAGTTGACCACTGGCCAGTACCTGCTGCCAGGAAGGGTCCGTGCCTATCTGTTTGTACAACCGGGCGACATTGACCGCACCGGCTACTGGCGCCAGGGAGAGGATAAGGCCCAAGCCTAGAAGCGTAAGGCGGCTCCAACGATTCACCGGATATCTCCTGCTGCGCCGTCAGGCATAGTAATGCCAAGTGGCAATTTCGGGGCGCGTCTCGCCGGCTTCCACGATACGCTCAATGAGACGTTGACGCAGATGCGTCGTAATTTCCCGCATGGATTGACGATGCCCCACATAATTTAGCAATATACTATTATCCGGCCAACGGGTATCGAGACGGCCGATCAGATTGCGCAACTGGTGCGGATCGGCTCGATTGTCGTAGAGCTGGTAATCCTGATAATGCAGGCTGCCGGGATCTCTCAAGGGATTGGCCTGCGGGGCAAGCGCCACATAGGTCCACTCCGGGGTACGCAGAGCGCGGGCACATTCCGATTCGCTGATCTGAATGAACACTTCATTCCGCCACTGGGCACGAGCCTTTTCGTCATGGAGAAGTGGAATAAAACTCCGCCCCTGCATGCACGACGGCGCCTTGACGCCCACCATATCCAGGATCGACGGTGCTATGTCGATCATGCTCACCAGTTCGGTAATGACCTGCCGATTGTTGAATCCCGGCCCCTGAATCATGAGAGGAACATGAATCGAGCTTTCGTGGGGACTGCGTTTGTATTCCTGATTCCGGGTGCGGAAATGACATCCATGATCACTCATGAACACCACGATGGTGTTATCCTCCAGATTCTGTTCCTTGAGCGTCTGGATGATCCGGCCGAATGAATCATCAATAGCCTTAATATCACCATAATAGTTGTTCATCTCGTACTGCCAATCACCGGGAAAGAATCGCAGGTCTTCGGGTACGAAACAACTTCGGAACGCCTTCTCGTAGCCATGCGGTGGAACGAAACCGAAAACATCACCGTGTTCACACCGACCATTCTGCTGGTGCGGCTCAAGTTGCGAGATGACAAGCAAAAACGGGTTGTCATGTTTTTTGCGCAGAAATTTCTCCGCTTCGCCGGTCAGAAAATCAACCCGGTAGACATCCTTTCCGTAGTGGACGGGCTGATTATCGTTATTCCAGAACTGGCTGTCATACGGCTGGGTACTGATTTCCGGGGCATCGGCCGCGAGCCATTCGCCCGTAAAGCCGCCGCGGTATTCAGCCGGAACCGGCCCGCACTCCTTAAACGTGAAGGAGGGCGCCAGATGCCATTTCCCAAAATAGTTGGCGGTATATCCAACCGGTGTGAGTTCAGTGGCGATGGTGCGGGCATCTCGCTTTAAGCCCGGACCATTTCTCCACACGCCTGTGGTTGTTGCATATTGGCCGGTCATCCAACATGAACGCGACGGAGCGCAAAGAGGCTGGTTGGTGATGAAATTGGCGAAGACGGTGCCTCGCCGATACATCGCGTCCAGATTCGGTGTAAGCCCTTCCATCGGATTGAGACCCGCAGCACAAACGCAATCCCAGCGAAACTGGTCGGAATGGAACAGGATGATATTCGGCTTTCCACCCGGTCTGCCCGGCACCCGTGCGGGTGCGGACGCCGCACGTGAAGCGGCAACCGTTATCGTCGGGACCGCCGCCGCAAAGACAGAGGATTTGAGAAAATCCCGCCGGGTGCTGCCGGCACTTGATTTACCCCCCACCTGCGAGGAATCAGACGTTGAATCACTCCGGCTGTTTGTTTTCATCACCACGGTCTCCTTAATAGAACTGTTTTATCTCTAAGATGCCGCGTTATACAAGTTCATCCGCCTGACGAAAATTGGCCCAGCAGCCCGAGGCGCTCATGAACGAATTTGGAGTGTATCACACAGGGGAAAAAAACCAAATGAAGTCGCTTCGGGCATGATTTCGGAATCATCAGGGCGTTTCTGGGCGCCGGATGACAACGCGAAGATTAATATTTGGCTTTACGAATCAACTGATGGAAGAAAATAAAAAAGCCACTGCTTGTTTGAAAAACGCGGAGTTGCTGAGCTGTTAGGTGCCGCTTGTGTCAGCTTCCTTCAAAGCTTTCTTCGGGCCCGACCAGACTCCCGCAAGTCCACGCCTGACGGCCGCACGCAGATCGACCCAAAAGGGTTTCGCCATAGGGCGCGTCGTAACGACGGTCTGTATCGGCGGCCTGCAGTGGCTTCATTCGTAAGTGTATCACCTGAATCTATGAATGCAAGAAAAATCCGCCAGATTTGAGCCGGTTGCGATGTTGGCATTTCCGCATGGCGACGTGTCGGGCCGAGTTTGTAAAAACGGCCTTACACCAGAATCTGTTTTTGGGTTCTGCTGAATCCGCGAATTCCGCGTGATGCAGGCCCCATAATGAAATCCGGCC
>JBMFVY010000041.1:0-27277 GCA_049965755.1 Phycisphaerae bacterium
CCGACCCGGGACACAGCCACATATCGACATCTGTTCATATCATGCCGTTCGGAAAACCTTACAACGCAAGCGGCTCTGATGGGTCATATCGCCGTAGCCGCCTCATGTTTAACCACCCACGAAGCTGCGAGCGATCACCCACATGGTGAGCGAATATTTCGGAGATCGAAACCTGGAGACCTCCGTTACGCTTCACCCTTCGGCCGGATAAGACAAATTGGTTCGTGCGTCCGGCTTCTAACTTTCGGTTGAGCCAGGGTAATGCGGTGAATCGAAGCCATAAGCCTCAGAATGATTTAAGTCCGATAACATCATATTGGGAAATTTTGCATGTCTATTCATTTGACTTCGAGCAATTATTGCTACAATCAGGTTGTACACGCCGATGCAACAAAAGATATCCGTCGGCGTTTAGGCTCTCGGGAAAAGATGGGAGCCTTGGGCTGGGTTATGTTATGAGCGCCCGGCTAGGGCCTGATGAAGGAGTGTGCGTTATGAGTGCTATGGAAAGATTGACGAAAGTGTTGCGGCGAAAAACTTTGAATACCGCTCTTCTTGCCGTGGGCACGCTGATGATCGGTGCTGCTGCGCTGGCGCCGGCGGGGTCCGCGCAAGCACGCGTTTTCGTGGGTGTGGGATTCAATTTCGGTGTGCCGGTGTTCCGGGCGCCGGTATACTGCCCACCGCCGGTTGTTTATGCACCGCCTCCGACGGTCGTATACGCCCCCCCACCGGTAGTTTATCAATCTGCGCCCGTGGTCCCTGCCGCAGCCCCCACCTACGTAAATACTCCGGCACCAGCACCGACGGTGACATATCCGCCGCCGATCACTTACACTCCGCCGGGATTGGTCAATCAGACGCCGGTGCCAACGCCTGTATATACGACGCCACTGACGCCAACCTATGTTGCCCCTTACAACTACACGCCGACGTATGACGTGCCGACTTACGCACCGCCGGTTTACACCTCACCGGTGTATGTGCCGCCGGTTTATGTTGCGCCAAGATTCATCTATCGCCCTTACTGCCGCCCCTACTTTTATCATCCAATATTCCGGCCGTATTGCTTCCATCCGTTTTACCGGCCCTATTTCTACCATCCGTTTTGCCGGCCGTATTTTTATCATCCGTTTTATCCCCGGTTCGGTGCGGGTATACACGTAGGGTTTGCGTTCCATTGATGTCGGGTGGGTGGTAGTTACTTCAGCTGCTCGAGCCAAAATGGGTGTATCCTCCTTCAAGGGCCTGCCTTCACGGGCAGGCCTATTTTGTTGTTGTTTGGCTCCGCTGAGAAGCTGATATGCGCGTTTCGCCGCAATTGTCGGCCGCTATAACAATCAAGTGGTCGCATCCTAATTTTACCGTTTGACATGGCCTGCCTGCCTGCATAGCATATTCGCAGACAATTGAAGACCGCTCTTATCCAGAGTGCCTGAGGGACGGGCCCGTTGAAGGCACAGCAACCCATGCGGACGGTCAAATGACCGATGTCGTGAACAGGGTGCTAATTCCCTCCCGCTCGCGTAACGCGATCTTGGGGATAGATAAGTGGTGGCGAGTTTGCACTTATGGTGTGCTTTACCCGTCAATCTCTTATCCAGTCTCAATTTAGCCCGGCGATGCGGAAATCGGATGGAATTTTGGATAACGCCGGTCGAGTAGCCGTCGCGGCGGATGAGATATAGTCTGCAGCGATCCTTAAACGGAGCACCTGATGTCATACGTGCGAGGATTGAAATGTCGGGAATGTGGGCAGGCCTACCCCGAAAAGGGTGTGCATGTCTGCGAAACCTGCTTTGGCCCGCTGGAAGTGCAATATGACTACGCGGCCATGCGCGGCAAGGTAACGCGAGATTCTATTTCCGCCGGCCCGCGGAATCTTTGGCGCTATCGCGATCTGCTGCCGATTAACGGCGCTCCGCGCTCCGGCCTGCATTCGGGTATGACGCCACTCAAACGCGCCCGCAATCTGGAAAAAGTGCTGGGGGTGCGAGAGCTTTATATCAAGGATGATTCCGCCAATTATCCCACGTGGAGCTACAAAGAACGCGTGGTATCGGTTGCCATCACCAAGGCGATTGAACTCGGCTACGACACCGTCGGATGCGCCAGCACGGGGAATCTGGCCAACAGCGTAGCGGCACATGCGGCCGAGGCGGGGCTGCGTGCATTCGTGATGATTCCGCATGATCTGGAACAGGGAAAAGTGCTGGGGTCATTGATATTTAATCCCACGATGGTGCGGATTGAAGGCAATTATGACGATGTAAATCGGCTCTGTTCGGAAATTGCCGACAAATACCGCTGGGCGATTGTGAATGTGAATCTGCGGCCGTTTTACACCGAAGGGGCCAAGACGTTCGGCTTTGAAATCGCCGAGCAGATGGGGTGGAAATTACCCAAACATACGGTCTGCCCCACGGCCGGCGGAACGATTTTACCCAAGATTTACAAGGGGTATCGGGAACTCATCAATCTGGGTTTGGTAGAAGATAGTCAGCCCCGTATTTATTCCGCACAGGCGGCCGGATGTAATCCCGTCGTGGAGGCGATCCGTGCGGGGCGGGATTTAATCAAGCCGCAGAAACCCAAAACCATCGCCAAAAGCATTGCCATCGGCAATCCGGCGGACGGGTTTTATGTGGTGCAGGCGGTTAAGGAGAGCGGCGGTTGGGGTGAGGATGCGACCGATGCGGAAATTGTCGATGCGATCAAGTTGCTGGCCCGTACCGAAGGGACGTGGACGGAGCCGGCGGGCGGGACGACATTGGCGGCGACGATTAAGCTCATTGAATCGGGACGGATTCCGCGGGATGAGAGTATCTGCGTGTGCATCACCGGCAACGGACTCAAGACGGTCGAGGTTGTGGTGGACCAATTGGAACCGCCGGCGTCGATCCCGCCGAGCCTGGATGCGTTTGATCGATTGATGGCGGGACGGGCGGCGGCGAGACATACGCCCGTCGCAGTTTGATGTATTTATTTTCAATTACCTGATCGGGAGATATTCCATGGCGGTAAAAGTACGGATTCCGACACCTCTGCGTTCACTGACCGGGGGCGTTGATTCGATGGACGCGTCGGGTGCCGATGTGCAGAGTGTACTGGCGGAGGTGTGCGGGCGGTTTGAAGGGATGGATAAGCGGCTTTTCAAAGGGCCGGGCGAGTTGAACCGTTTCGTCAACATCTATGTGAACAATGAAGACATTCGGTTTCTCGATAATTTACAGACGCCCCTTAGGGACGGCGATGATGTGAGCATCGTGCCTGCCATCGCGGGAGGTTGATCGCAACATGGCAAAAGTGAATAAGCGGGTCTGGCTTACCTTCGGCAGCCGCAGTCTGGTTGAAAAACCGATTCTGTGGCAGATGGCACGGCAATATCCGGATGTGAGTTTTGATATTCGGCAGGCGAGCGTGACGGCGGAGATCGGCATCATGGCGGTGCTCTTCGAGGGCGAACCGGATCAGGTTGCCGGGGCGCTGGACTACCTGAAATCCCGCGGACTTACCGTCGAGCCGATTGAAAAAAACATGATTGAAAGCTGATGTACCCGGCATCCTCCGTCCGGGCGCGGCGACCTGTTAACCGAAACTGACGATTTAATATAAGGTGTTCACGGCATGGCATTGTCTCAAACAGCATCGGAACTTGAAAAGGCGGACCCTTCACTGGCGCGGTACAACCGGCAGATGCTCTGGGAACCGATCGGCATTCCAGGGCAGCGGAAGCTGCGCGAATCGCGCGTGCTGATGGTCGGATGCGGAGCGCTGGGCACCGTGCTAGCCAACACTCTGGCCCGCGCAGGCGTGGGGCATATGACCATCGTGGATCGGGATTTTATTGAACTCAACAATCTCCAGCGTCAAGTGCTTTTTGACGAACGGGACATTGCCGATCAACTGCCCAAGGCCGAAGCCGCCAAGCGAAAGATAGCGGCCATCAACTCCGCCGTGGAGGTGGAGGCAGTGGTCGCGGACGTAAATCACACCAATATTGAGCAGCTTGCCAGCGGCAAGCATCTGCTGCTGGACGGAACGGATAACTTCGAGACGCGATTTTTAATCAATGACGTGTCGATCAAGACAGGCATCCCATGGATATACGGTGCCTGCATCAGTGCCATGGGACTGGGAATGGTCATCCGGCCGGGGATCACGCCCTGTCTGCGCTGTATTTTTGAAACATCTCCGCCCCCGGGAATGAACCCGACCTGCGATACCGCGGGCGTGCTGGGGCCAACGGTCAATCTGGTGGCCAGTTGGCAGGCCATGGAGGCGATCAAGCTCCTCACCGGTAATATCGACACGCTCAGCCCGTTCATGTTCAGTTTTGACATGTGGGATAACCGCTATCAGCAGCTTAAGGTGGCGAAGGCCCGCGAACTGGCGGATTGTCCAGCGTGCAAGCATGGGAATCTGGAATATTTATCCGGCAAGTTCGGTGGAAGTACCACCACGCTCTGCGGCCGCAATGCGGTACAGATCTCGCAGCCGGCTGGTGGGAAGATCGATTTCGAGCATGTAGCGAAGAATCTTTCCGCCGTCGGCAAGCCGAGCTTTAACAAGTTCATGCTCAAGTGCCCCATCAGCCAGGGGCAGGGCGAAAACGCCAGAGAATATGAAATTACACTTTTCTCCGATGGAAGGGCTATTATCAAGGGTACGAACGACGCGGCCACCGCCAAGGCGATTTATGCCAAGTATGTCGGCAACTGAAGTGTTCGTCCGTGAAACGTGTGCGGCGGAGGAGGTGTTTCATCCGCTGCGGACCTGATGCAGTTTTTATTGGAGGTATTATTTATGCTCGATGCCCTGATTCATACGATCAAGCTTACCCGCGATTCAACGCTGAAACTCGTTGCCGATTTATCTGATGATCAAATCGCGCTTCAACCTGCTGCGGGCATGAATCATCCGGCATGGGTGCTGGGACATCTGCTGATGGTGGACGGAAATTTTCTCGCTTTGGCCGGCGGAACGGCTCCGACGCTTGAAGCGAATTGGAAGGAAATTTACGCCGGCGGTTCCAAACCCGTGGCGGACAAATCCAAATACAAGCCCAAACAATGGTATCTCGACCAGATGGCAGCGGTTCGCGGCCAGATCATCGAGCGACTCAAAGTGCTGACACCTACGGATATGGCTAAGCCGCATCCGGATCCAGCCCGCCGCGAGCGATTCCCCACGATCGGTCATACGATCTTCATTTATGGAACGTGGCATGAGGCGTATCACGCGGGCCAGCTTTCGGCATGGCGCCGTGTGCTTGGCCTGCCGGCGGTGTGATGCGGCCCGAGCGGTATTCGCTCTCAGGATTCCCGCCGCAGATTGCGGTTTTCGTTTGTCGCTTTTTGCCCGGCGCGCCTATCGCGCGGAGGAGGAACACAGACATCGGCCCGGCGGCCGAGTGTCCCATATCCGCACTCCTCTGTAGATTTATAGGCGCCAGATTTGACCCGGTACGGGGCATCCGTCTATGCTATCGGCGGAATGTTAGTCGGAGGCAGGCGGCGACGCTGGGCTTATGCGTAATCTTGCCACTACTCTTCTGGTTCTCTTTACCCTCCTGGCGGGAAACATTCCTATTGCGCAATGTTCGATAACTGGAAAAATATGTGTCGGCCAGGCTCGCTGCTCTGCCATCAGCATGCTCGCCACAAATCCAGATCGGGGGAGTGCGGTTGAGCATCGTGCTGCCCCCATGCGTTGCCCCATGAACCAATCCGGAAACATGCCCTGCCGTATGACACTGATCCACAAAGGATGGAATACCGCCCCGGGGATCATGGCTCCGCCCTTTGCCCCGACCAGCGTCCTCCTTATTCCGGCAATCGTGATTCAAATGCCGCCGTCAACGCTGCACCGGGTGTGTTCACGCCCCCCTCGATGTGAGCACGCCCCACTCATACTCGCAACCAAGTGCACGCTTAATATCTGATCCTTCATGCCATGATGTGCTTTGTTTCCCGCCCGCCTGCGGCGACGGGATGTTCATCGTTATCGGCATGAAGTGAGCCATGGTCATGAAAAAAACAGTGTTGAGGCTGTCGGCAGGTGTTGTGCTTGCGGCGGCCGGATATGGCATGGGGATATTATTTCCCCTGACAGGCTCAAGGCGCGTTTATCACGGCCCGACAGGGCCCGGTGTGGGGGCGGCTGTGGCCAAGGCCACCCCGTTGGCCGCGAGCCATAAGAAAAAGATATTGTATTGGTGGGACCCGATGCTTGGCCCGTCCTCCATATCATCAAAGCCCGGCATCAGCGCCATGGGGATGAAGCTTATTCCGGTTTACGCACCGGCACGGGGAATGCAAAGCGGCGGTGTACTCATCAACCCCATCATCCGGCAGGATATGGGGGTTCAGACTGCGACCGCGATATTGGCGCCCCTGCGCGAACGAATCCGCACGGTCGGCTACTTTCGACGGGCGGCGCCGCAGGTCGCGGACGTGGTGTTGCGGGTGGATGGATACCTGGGCCGGCTCTTCGTTGCAACCAATGGACAAACCGTAACGCGAGGCGAGAAGCTCTTCACTCTTTACAGCCCTAAGCTGGTGTTTGCAGAAAAAGAGATGCTGGCAGCTTTCCATGCCTGGAAATCGGCCCGGAAACATGCGGACACATTGTCGGCTTCAACACAGAAACAGCTATTCCATTCGCTTGTGAAACGCCTGCTGTATCTGGGCGTGCCCGGCCGCGACATTCGCCGGATCGTGAGCAACGGACATGCCGAAACGTACCTCACCTTTTACAGTCCGGCCGGCGGCGTAGCAGAGCAGATTTGCCTGCGGCAGAAATCAGCCGTCCGCCGGGGCGAGGCGCTGATGAAAATCGTGAACCTCTCATCGCTGTGGATTGACGCGCACGTTTACGATCGGCAGATGGCGTGGGTGGCATCGGGGGACAGGATGACGGTCGATCCCGATTCGGAGCCGGGCAGCGTGCTTCATACGCATGTGAACTTCATTGCACCGGTTGCCGACCCCATTTCGCATACCGTGGTCGTGCGTGGAAATATCTCCAATGATGACGGCCGCCTGCGTCCCGGCATGACCGCCGTCGTTGACATCACCACGCGGGTGCAGAAACAGGCGTTATTAATTCCTCGCGATGCGGTTATTGAATCGGGCACGCGCGACATCGTTTTTGTGGCATCGGGCCACGGGCATTTCGATCCTGTTCGCATCACAGTTGGGCCTGATGGCGAACATGGAATGGTATCGGTGCTCTCGGGGATCGGGCCGGGCGAGCGCGTCGTCACAAGCGGAGAATTTTTGATTGATGTGGAATCGCAATTGCGCAGCGCCTTAACGGCGTTTACGGCACCGAGCACCGGACACCACCGCCCGCGAACGGATGCGGGTCATCACAAGATGCCCGACGCGGTGAGACACGCCGCGAAGCGAAGAAAACACACCATGCCGCAACAGCCGGCCGCCCGGGTGGGAGGGTAATAAATGCTTCGGAAAATCATTCAGATTTGTGCCGCCAACCGCGCGGTCGTATTGATCACATCATCGCTGCTGTTCATATTAGCGGCGTACGCGGCCTTACACAGCAAGCTGGATGCGGTGCCGGATCTGTCGGATGTTCAGGTGCTGATCCTGACGAATGATCAGGGGCAACCCCCGCAGGTCATTGAGCAGCAGATTACCTATCCGCTGGAAACGGCCCTGATATCGGTGCCGCGCGTGACCGCCATCCGCGGCGAGAGCATGTTTGATTACTCGCTGATTCACGTGGTGTTCAAAAGCGGAACCAATTTATATTGGGCGCGGGCTCGAATTCTGGAATATCTGAATTATGCACGCAATTTATTGCCTCCGAATGTTCATCCGGAACTCGGGCCCGACGCGACCGGCGTGGGGTGGGCGTACCAATACGTCCTCTTTCCGGGGTGGTACTGTAAGCATCATCCCGCCGGGATTTGGCACGATCCGAAAACCCATGCGTGGTATGTACATCGGCGTGATGATGCGGCGGCGGTGCGCGGCGGTTACCTTGACGAGTTGAAGCTGGTTCGCGGCTTCACCCATCCGGGATTCTCTCCGATTTCAGGCCGACCGCTGATTCCGGCGCACATGAATCTCGGCCAGCTCCGGGCGCTGCAGGACTGGTTTGTCCGCTTTCAGCTTGAATCCGTGCGGGGAGTGGCGGAAGTCGCTCCTCTGGGCGGTTTTGGGCAGGAATTCCAGGTGGTGCTGGATCCGGTCAAGATGCGGGCGTATCACCTGCGTCTCTCACGCATCGTGCGCGACATTCGCGCCGCCAACAACGCCGTCGGCGGAGGCATTACCGAAGTGGGCGAATTTCAATATATGGTCAGCAGTGTGTCGTACATTACCCGTCTGAGACAGTTGGGTGAGGTGTTGGTCGGGCGCGGTGCGAAAGGCATGCCCATTTACCTTCGGAACGTGGCCCACCTGCAGATCGCCGGAGAGCAGCGCCAGGGGCTGTGCGAATATAACGGCCGCGGCGAAGCCGTCGGCGGCATTGTGATTGTGCGGTATCACGGCGACGCCTATCGCACCATTATCCGGGTGAAGAACAAGATCGCTTCGATAGCTGCCAGCCTGCCTCCCGGGATATTAATTCGGACCGGTTATAACCGCGACAACCTCATCAACCGTGCCATCAGGACGCTTTCAGATACCCTCACCGAAGAAATGATCGTGGTGGCGCTGGTGTGTGTACTTTTTCTGCTTCACGCGCGAAGCAGCCTGGTCGCCATCATCGTCATTCCATGCAGCATGATCGCAAGTCTGGCCGTGCTTGATCTTCTGGGGGTGAGTGCCAACATCATGAGTTTGAGCGGCATCGCCATTGCCATCGGCGTGGTGGTCGACAGCGCGATCGTCATGGTGGAGAACGCCCATCAGCACCTTGTCCGCGAGGATGCCCGAGTTGCAGCGGGACAGGCGCGCCGATCTCATGCCGAGATCATTCTTTCGGCCGCCGGAGAAGTCGGGCCGAGTATTTTTATGAGTCTGCTGATTATCACAATCAGTTTTACGCCGATCTTCATTCTTCCCGGCGAAAGCGGGAAGATGTTCGCTCCGCTGGCCCTGACAAAGACATTTGCGATGGCGGCGGCCGCGGTTCTATCAATCACACTGGTGCCGGTGCTGATGATTTATCTGGTCAAACCGCGACTGTTTTCGCTGCAATGTCCGAGGTGGATCCGATGGGGACTGAGTATTCTGATCGTCATCGTTCCTGCGGTGGTACTGTGGCAACTCAACAGCGGAAACGGCATTTTCGGCCGGTACAGGGCCGTGATCAGCATCGCATGGATGGTGCTGGCGGGGATGCTGGTATTGCCGCAGAAAATTGTTGATGAATCGCATAATCCTGTGAATCGGATGTTGCGCGGGGTGTTTTCACCGGTGTTTCGTGCGGCGATCGCCCTGCGATGGTTTCTGCTGCCGCTGACGCTGGTGGCGGTTGTTTCGATCTGGTTTCCGTTATCGCATCTGGGAACACAATTCACGCCGCCGCTCGATGAAGGGGATCTGGAATACATGCCAACCACGTATCCGGGGATCAGCGTGACGCAGGCGCGGCTTATTCTGCAGCGGACGGATCGGATCATTAAAAGTTTTCCAGAAGTGCGATCGGTTTTCGGCCAGATGGGTCGGGCGATAACGGCGACGGATGACGCCCCGCTGAATATGGTGGACACCATCATTCGGCTTAAGCCGGAGAACCAATGGCCGCACGTGGCGGTGCACCGATTTTACGACGGCTGGCCGCGATGGGTGGCTCACCCGTTTGCCGCAACATTTTGGCCCCGGACGGAACCGATCACGCGACACCAACTCCTTTACGGGTGGACCGGCCCCTCCGGCCGGCACCATCCGGGAATGAATCAGGCACTGAATTTTCCTGGATTGCCGGTCTACTGGACTCAGCCGGTGGAAAATCGAACCAATATGGTCAACAGCGGCAGCCGGACTCTTATCGGAATACGGGTATCCGGGCCGGATTTGAAAACATTAAGTCAAGTGGCGAATCGCATTGCCGCCGCCGTCTCACGGGTGCCGGGAACCGCCAACGCCGAGGCCGGGCAGACATTGGGTGGTTACTATCTGCACATTCACATCCGGCGGCGCGCGGCCGCACGCTACGGCCTGACCATTGCGGATGTCCAGCGTGTCATCCGCTTTGGCGTCGGCGGCGAATCCATCGCCACGGTGATCGACGGCGACCAGCGATTCCCCATCAATCTGAGATACTTCCGTTCCCTGCGTCAGACGCGCACAGCTATCGCAGAACTACCCGTGAGAACTCCGGGCGGCGGCTCGATCCCGCTGGGTGAAGTGGCCTCCATACGCTATTCGCAGGGCCCGGCGGAAATTGACAGCTATGACACCGGAATCGTGAATTACATCAACATCACTGCGACCGCGCGGAATGTCGTCGGGTATGTGCGACGGGCCAAAGCCGTTATTGCCCGCGATGTTCGCCTTCCGCCCGGGTACACCTATCGGTGGATCGGCATTTTCCGGCAGATTCAGCGGACGAATCGCAGGCTGGTGCCGGCAGCGGTGATCGCCCTGCTGCTGATAATTATTATTTTATTTCTCGCCACCGGCCACGTGCTGCGGGTGCTCGGTGTGCTGATGGCGATACCGCTGGGCCTCATCGGAGCCATCTGGGCGGTATATCTGATGCATTTTGAACTCTCAGCGGCGGTGTGGGTGGGCGTCATCGCCCTGGCCGGTTTGTGCGTCGAAATGGGGCTGGTGCTGCTGGTGTATCTTGATATCGCGGTGCGTGAGGCCGTCGAGCAGAACGCCTTGCACAGCCGAGAAGATCTGCTTCGCTGCGTCTACAACGGTACGGTTCGGCGAATCCGGCCGCAAACGATGACCGTATGCGCCGCACTGGCGGCGCTCGTCCCGCTGCTCTGGGCGTCGGGTACCGGGGCGGGCATCATGCGTCACCTCGCGGTGCCGATGATCGGGGGATTGATCACCAGTTTTTTACTGGAACTGCTGGTGTTGCCCGGCCTGTACTACGTGGTGATGGGGATTGCATTGCGAGACCGCTTTGGCGCCGGGCCGGATTCGCCGCCGTCTTCCACACAAGGAGTGTCAGCATCATGAAGAATATTGCTACACGCGCTTTGGTTCTGCTTTTCACCGGCGTGGTAATCGCCGCGGTGGGCGGTTGCACGATGATGCCACGCGGCGCCGGAACGCTGGATCGGCGCGCCCGTGAGGACGGTACCGTGTATCACGCCCCCGCCGCCACGCAGAAAATTCCAGCGCTTCCGAAAAAGCCAAACGCCGACGAGTTGGTTTCGTATGCTCTGATTCGAAGTCCGCAAGTAGAAGCGGCTTATTGGCGTTTCAGAGCGGCGCTGGAAAAAATACCCCAAGCCGGAACGCAGATGACCACGCCGATGCTTTCAGGCGGTGCCCAGCTGACGAATGGATCCGCGGGCGCCGGCGACTTTTCCCTCGGCATCGCCAATATGGGAAGCAGCGACATCCGCTGGCCCACAAAACCGGCGGCCGATGCCGAAATTGCTCTCCAGAAGGCCCGCGCTGCCGGGCAGCAATTTCGCAATGCCCAATTTTTGCTTCGGCAGGAAGTACTCACGGCGTGGTACCGGCTTATTGCGGTGCGTCGGGTTACCCACCAGGTGCAGAAGCAAATCATCACGTACAGGGCCTTGGCCGAGATTGCGAAAGTCCGCATGGCCACCGGCCGTGGGTCGGCCGTGCATAGCATCAACACCCTTACCGGAATCACGCGGCTGAAATTAAAAATTTCCGCCCTGCGGCAAGAGGCGATGACCGATCAGATACACCTGAATTTGCTGCTGAATCGGCAGCCAGATATTCCTATCCTCACTCCCGCCCATCTCCCCCCGATTTCAGGCCATCTGCCGGCCCTGACGACCATAATCCGCCAGGCTCTTCGCCGGAATCCGGGCCTGCTGGAACGCCGCCGACTTCTCCTGGCCGCGCAGACGGCCGTGCAACGCGCTAAGATGCAATATATTCCCAATTTTGATCTCGCCGCCACCTCAAGCCTTGACGGTGTCATGCAGAATCTCAGTGCGGCAATCATGTTTCCGGCGGTGCGATTTCGAGCCATCAATGCATCCATACGTCAGGCCGTATTTGACACATTCCAGGCGGAGAGCCGCATAACCAGCAGCCGCAATCAACTGGAGCAGCGGCTTGCCATCGATCTGGCGACCATGCGGAGCGACCGGCAGCAGGTCGCGCTCATCAACGGCCGGCTTCTGCCGCGGTTGCGACAAATGAAAGATTTTTCTTCGATCAGCGTCGAACAGGGAGGCGGCGGCCTGACATCGGGCCTGAAATATGCCTTAATTGCCATAGAGGTTCATCAACTGCGCGTCGGACTCAAGCTCGATTGGCTGATCCGGCAGGCTGACGTCGAGACTGCCGTCGCGGCGCCACTTGAAACCGAGCAAGCACCATCGACCCCATCGAAATGACGTGGAGCCGAGCCCGCAAAGCGAGAGCCTGCGGCAGAAGATTGGCATGCGCCGCCGCGTGTCATTACACTCTGTGGCATGAAAATCGTTTTTTATGGCGATTCGATGACGGAATACCTGCATGAATCGCTCCGCATGTTTCGTGAACACTTCGACCCTGAAAATAAGCGGGCAGATCTGGCATTGCTCAATTACGGGGTCGGGGCCACCCGCGCCGAATTGGTGCTTTACCGCATGCTTTATGAATTCTGGCACGGGCGCAGGAGAATGGAGCCGCTGGCAAAACTTCAGCCGGACGTGCTGGTGATGGAATCATGTGCGTTTAATAACTCCAACGACCGAATTGAAGGTTTTGACAATTTTCACTTCATCTGGGACCAGATTCTGGAGGTTTGCCAAAAGCAGGCGCCCCGCGCCCTTCATCTTTTTTACATCACCATTCCACCGGAACTGATCATCCCGGACGAAATGGCAAATCGGTTGTTTTTTCGCAGCCGGCCGGAAGTGTTCGCTGCCCGCTATGAATGGCGGCAGCGCTATCAGGATCACTTTGCCGCGTGGGGGAAGTCGCGCGGTATTGATATACTTGATGTCCGTGCCGAGGTGCTTAAAAGGGAAGCGCAGGGGCTTTCGCGCCGGGAGCTGATCCATGCGGACGGCGTCCACCCGAATGCCGCGGGAGTGGAATTGATCAGCCGCACGCTGGCCGGGGAAATTCACCGTCGATTGGGAGGCTGAAAGACACCTGATGGAACCCAACACACCCGGCACCGCTCCGAGCTCTGATCCCGGCATTTCCTCCGCCGCCACTCCGGCAAAACATCATCGCAACCGCATCCTGCTGCTGATTGCCATCTTCAAGTTTTTCAAAGCCGCAGCTGCGTTTACAGCCGGTTTTATCGCACTGCATTTTCTCCATGCGAGTCTGATGGGAACAGTTTCCCATTTTGTGAGCCTCTTCCGGCTTGATCCGCACAACAAATGGGTCGATAAGGTGCTGGATAAAATAGCGTTGATTAATCATGGCGAAATCAGGATGGCGGCCATGGGGGCGTTTGTTTACGCAGCCCTTTTCGCAACGGAAGGCACCGGCCTGCTCTTCGAAAAAGTGTGGGCGGAATGGCTGATCATCTGTGAAGTGTCGCTGCTGTTTCCCTTCGAGATATACGCCATCATTCAGAAGCCGGATATTCTGCGGATAGCCGTGCTCATCGGGAATATTCTCGTTCTGATCTACCTGGTTTATCTGCGGATCAAGTCGGCGGTGAAGAACCGGGTAGCGGAAAAGGCAACCGCGGGAACGACTGCGGCCGAGAGGCCCGCAAAGTGACGAACTCGGCAAGCTGAGGGCCGATGCGAGCGGATACTGCTCCGCCGCGCTGTTTGGAGCGACCTGTGCGACGAAGGATAAAACCAATTTTCAACCGTGAGCAGACTGGCTTTGACTGGAACCAACTGATAGTATTCTGTCTTGGCGCCGGGTCGATGCTCGCGGCCATCTTCTGGCTCTTCGACGTCGATTACCGGTGGCCCGTCTCGATTTTTCTCTTTTTTTTCGGCTTTTTCGTCGTGGTGGCGGACTTGGTCTACGTGGCGATCAGCACTGTGTTGACCCGCGGCCATTGGCGTCAGTACGGGATTTATGTCGTGCTCAACGGGTTTCTTCTTGCGGCGTTGGTACTTTTATTCACTTGAAAAGGTAACAGCCACCATGCAAAGACCTGATGATCATAACTATGCCGCTGCTGAGCCCGCCGCCCTGACAACACGGGACATGAATTTGACTTTTAATGCTTTTGCACTGATTGTCCAGATGATTCTGCTGGGCATTATGATCGTTGCCTTCATTCCCCAGCTTCACCCCAAATCGGCAGACGGCGTCTGGAGTCTTGCAGGCAGTCTATCGGGGGTGTTGATCTATCTCACGGCCCCGGTAACTTTGCTCACGGCTCTGCTGGGGCTGCGGAAGCATATGGGGGCCGATCGGCCGCCGGGGCAGCGGCGAAAGGTGCCGATGATCGACCTCTTCGAACTGTTTGTTTCGATCGTGTTCCTTCTACCGAGCGTCCCGATCATCGCGTCCATGATGATCTATCGGTGAGTATCCGTCTGACAGGGGCGTGCGATGGGCGGGCGTGGAGCGTCTGGCGGCGAGCGGCAGCGGCTATTGGTCTTCAGGGGCAGCGGCGGCCAAGATACAGGCGCCGGGTGGTTGAAAATATTGGGAATGGGTGGAGTTACTCCTATGAACGATCGGGGTAAATTCTGCGGGATGACGCGCATGGAGGCTGCGGTATTCATTGCAACAGCCAGCATCTTTGCCGCTGTCATCACGTTCAAACTGGCGTCGTGGAATGGCCTTTCTGACGTGTCTTCGAGGGTTTTATGCGAGGTAAATATCCGCGGATTGGTGCAGGCGACGGTTATGTATGCCGAAAATAACCAAGGATGCTTTCCTTCGGTTCCGCCGACGTCCCGAATATTTGTCAACGGTCTGTATCCGCGGGGTGCGCCCGTTGCGGTTGGTACGATCAACCCAAAAACCAATGGACTCGCGTTAACTCATGCTCCTGCTGGTACCGAACTTGTCGGGTCTCCGCTGGCCTGTATGTGGCTTCTGGTGGTTGGAGGGTATGTAAAGCCGGTTGAATTCATCTGTCCGAGCGATCCGGTCGCGACGGTTCCATCGGTTGAATACCTTTCACGCAGCGGGCGGACATGCCGCTATTACGAGGATTTCGGCATGGGGCGTGGCAGACCGCTTCCATTCGGCCAAGGTGAGAGCTATTCGATCGCTTTTCCCTGGGTTGGGGGACATGTTGCGCCGTGGTGGAATACCGATGTGACTTCGCAGATCCCGATCATCAGCGACATGGCCCCCATGCAGGACCCTACGGCACCCGGAAAGCTGGCACGTAATGTGACGGTGTCGAAGGATAACACCTATGGGCGTTACATCTACAATTCGGGCAACCACGGTGGCGACGGTGAGAATGTCGGTTTCGGCGACGGCCATGTCACGTGGGAAACCAATCCGTATGTGGGCGTCCGAGACGACAATATTTTCACTTATGGCAAGGCCGGCGTGGATGGGGGCGGAACGCCTATTGCGCCGCGGCTCATTGCATCGGTCCCGAAGCTGTCCGCCAAGGCGCCGTATGACATCGTCATGGTGCCCACACGGAACGTCCAGACAGGGCGCTGGTGAGGTGGCGGGCACTCGATGCCGTTGTACAAAGCCGATATTTCCGACGTGCGAACAATCTCAAGCCGCCGAAAATCGCGATCTGTTGCCAAATGTCATCAATTGGTGTAAATAGTCCGTCTAGGGGCACAGGAATCCTCAATTACTGAGCCACCCACTTTTGTTTGATGTAAGTGCCGCGTGAAAATCACCGGTCACCATGGCGGCGACGGGTTTCCGGTGGAGTGGAAGTACTGATTTTTTAGGGAGTATCAGCATGGCTCAGTTCCGATCGTCCAAAAAAGGTAAGAAGCAACAGCAGAGGCGATCTAACATCAAAGGACGGTTTCTAGCTGCCACGGTTGTGAGTGCGGTAATGGGGATGCCCGGATTGGCGGGAGCCACTCTGGAGCCGATTTCGATATCCAGTATTGTTTCAAATATTAACACTTTTAATCTGCTCAACCCCAATGTGCTCAGCGGTACGGTCACCATCAATACGGGTAATGGCGGCACACCGACGTTGACGGCAGGCGGCACAACCTACAACGGACAATTGGTCTCGCAGGCGAACGGCTCGACGGTTGCTGTTTTCGCTTTTTCAGGAAACGTCACGACAGGCACTATCTCTGTCACGGGAGGGTCATTGCCCGTGGCAATCTACTCAACCGGCAATATGACGGTGGGGAATGTGGCCGCGGATGGGTCTATTGGCGGAACGGGCACACAGGTTACCGCCAGTTCGGGAGTGGCACCCCCAGGTGGAGCCGCCGGACCTGGCGGATTCGCCGGGGGAAATGGCGGTGCAGCATCGTATATCGGACTGGCCGGAAATGGCGCGGGGCCCGGTGGAGGAACCGGAGGGCCGGTACAGGGGAGCGGAGGTGGCGGCGGCTTCGGCGGTGCCGGCGGAACAGGCTTTGTTTTTCCCAATGTTACCCCGGGTACCAGCGGACCAAAGGTTGCTGGTGGCGGTGCCAATGGCAATCTTGCGACCCAACTTGAGGGAGGCAGCGGCGGTGGAGGCGGCAGTGGGCTGCTGGGGAATGCGGGTGGTGGTGGCGGCGGTGGCGGTGGTGCCGTTGCCTTCATTGCCAACGGTCAGATCACAGTCACTGGATCTATTCACGCAAATGGCGGTTCAGGTGGGACAGGATATTACGGCGGAGGCGGTGGTGCCGGGGGCGGTGTGATCATTGCATCGCTCGGTTTGGCGGGCGGCACCATAACATCCTCGGGCGCTGTTGCAGCTATCGGCGGCAATAGTGGGTATTTCCAGGCCGGTGCTTTTGCCGGCGGCGGTGGCGGCGGCGGGCGTATTCTTGAATATTACCGGCAATGGAATGTGAGTTCCGGCGGATTTAATAATTTAAGTGTGGCAGCGGGCACTTACGCAGGCGGGAATGGCGCGTACAACGGCCAGGCCGGAAGCGTCGAAATTCTGGCGGATGCCACCTACATCGCATCGGGAACCTATCTCAATATCAGCGGCACCGGCAGCAATACCAAGCTGAAAGACAGTTCCGCGGGTTATTCGATTCCCCTTACCTTCGAAACCGGCGCGTTCAACGTGAACGGTGTCCTGACACTCAACAATGCCTCTCAGACCATCAGCACCCTGAGCGGCACAGGGTCGGTTGTTCTTACGGGCAGCAACCTCACTTTCGATCCTGCGGCCGGCGTGAGCAGTACATTCAACGGTATCATCTCGGGCACGGGAACAATCACGCTTGACGGACCGGGCGATCTATTTCTTGCCGGAACGAACACCTACAGCGGCGGTACGATCGCCGACGGTGGTGTGCTGGGAGTCTTTAGCAGCAAGGCATTGGGAACGGGCAACCTGACCATCGGCGGAGGGACAGTATATCTACCTTTCAGCGGCACCAACATCAGCAACAGCGTCACACTTACCGGCGGAACGAGCAATTTCATCGCACCGGCGGCTGTTGGGGGAACGGTAACTCTCTCAGGCGTGATCAGTGGCGGTGGGTCCATGACGGTTAACGGTACGCCGAACTCAACGCTGGCCATCACTGCCGCTAATACCTACACCGGAGGTACCAATATCAACAACGGCATTGTGGAAGTCAGCGGAAGCGGCACGCTCGGTACCGGGGCTGTCAACATCAACAGTCCCGGCGAGCTCGCACTCAGTGCCGACAATCTGACCGTGAGCCAGTTGACCGGCAACGGAACTGCCTCATTGGGTTCCAGCGACCTCACCATTGCCAACACTTCTGGCGGCACGGACACTTTCAACGGAAGTATCACGGGAACCGGAGGATTGACTGTCGGAGGGTCATCTCCCCTGGTTCTTGCCGGTACCAACACCTACACCGGCGGTACAACCATTAACTCCGGCGCCAATCTGCTTATCGCCAGCCAGAGCGCGCTGGCAGCCGGTGCGGTAATCAATAATGGAAATTTCGGTCTTACCGGAGGTTTTACCAATGCAACCATCGCTGGAAATTACACTCAGGGAGGCAGCGGCGTATTGACAACACGTCTTTCCGGCTCGTCACCCGGGCAGTTTGATCAATTTCATGTGACCGGGACGGCGTCGGTTAACGGTGCACTTAATGTTGTGCTGCTGAATCATTATGATGCCACCAGCAGTCCCACAACCATAGCGGTTCTCACCTCCACCGGCAGTTCGACGGGCAACTTCACCAGTATCAATCTGGGAAATCATCCGATTAACCTTTTTGCCAGCAGCGTGGACACCGGTAACGGCATCAATCTGATTTTTACCCTGCAGCAGCCGTCACTGGTCCCGTATGCGTTAACACCCAATCAGATTGCTGTGGCTCAATATATTGACTCCACTGACGGATATCAGCATCTGTCCAATCCATCGCCGGCATACCAAGAGTTGATCAATGCCATTGACAGTTCCTATTCGCAGGAAATACCCGGGATATTGGATATGCTTTCTCCAATTGATCTTCAGGCATTTCCGCAGGTGGCGGTGCAGAATGGGATCAACTTGGATCAGACGATCAGCAGTCATCTGCAGAATCTGGACGCGGGTGCGACGGGCTTTGATAGTTCAGGCTTCACGATGCTTGATCCGGGGCAGCAGGGAGGCAGTTCGCTGACGTTGGATCAGATGCTGCAGGATCAATCCCGCATGGTGACACTTGATGCCGGTCTTCCCTCATATCTCGGGTATTCGGCCGCCAATCCGTACAGCCCATCTACTGGCGACCAGAGCTGGAGTGCCTTTATCACGGGGGCGGCGCAGTTTGACAGCTATTCGGACACGAGTTCGATTGGCAGTTCAAATGTTACAACGGAAAATGCCACCATCGGCGCCGATTATGCCTTTTTCAAGTATCTCTCTGTGGGTGCCTTTTTCAACTATGACCACAGCGATATCAATCTGGACAGCTTCGGCTCCACTGGCACGGTCAATGGTTATACGCCGGGCGTGTATGCAGACCTGCATGGATCACACTGGTTTCTGGACGGTATGGCGGCGTACACCTACATGGACAACAGCGAATCACGGAATATAGCCATCAATTATTATTCCGCTACGGCAAACGGAAATTTCTCGGGTAACAGCTACAATGGGGCAGCGGATCTGGGGTATCGCCTCTATTCGACATCTCAATCGCCGTATTCGCCCCTGAGCGGCTGGACGCTGATCCCGATGGTCTCACTGGGGTACACGCACGCCGATTACAACAGCTTCAGTGAAACCGGGGCTGGTGCTGCAGGATTGAATGTAAGCTCGATGAGTGCGGATTCATTCCGATCGATGCTCAGTGCAACGTTCCTCTACACGATTCATCTCTCGCCCCAGTCAACATTGGTTCCTGGCATATTATTGGGCTGGCGGCACGAGTACCTGAATAATTCTCAGGGTATTACCGCCCAGTTACAGGGAGCCGGCACGGGCAGTTTCACAGTTAATACGGCCGAACCCGTGCGTGATGTGGCGGTTATTGCTCCGTCGCTGAATATAAACTTCAATAAGAACATAAGCGGCTTTGTGGATTATGAGCTGGATCTGGGTTCCAACAAGTTCCACGCGCAGCAGGTATTTGCAGGCCTTGCAGTTTCATTTTGATACGTGACGTATCGCAATTTGGCCCCAAAGTGGATCGGGAGAGGATATAAAAAAAGCGGACGACCGTAAGATCGTCCGCTGAAGTACTCGTATACTTGCTTGCTCGCTAACGAGCCGCTTTAACCGGTTGATTTTCTCAAGCTATGACGGTCTTGCGGCGACGCAGACCGAATAATGCAACCGCACCGCCAAGGCCGAGCAGCCCCAGGGAGGCCGGTTCCGGAGTAATCACCGATGCTGTCGAGAGATTGGTAACGAGCAACCCGCCTTTGACCGTCGCATTGCTGTTGAGGTCGAACGTGTATGAATTCGTTACCGATACGGTATCGCTGGGTGTAGCCAGATTGATACCGGGGGTGTTGTAACTCACAGACGACGATGGGGACACTCCCGGCAAAGTGTTAAGCGGCAAGGCGCCCGAATCCTGCGATGTAGATGAGCCGGAGGTCGGAGATACCATACCATTAAAATCAACGGTTTGCGAATTTGTGGCGCCGGTCGTGGTCTCAGAGCCTGATATCTGCATGGACTTAAAATTGATACTGCTTGACCCCGTGCTGAAGCCACTTTGAGTGATAGAAAATGTAACGGGAATGGTTGCCACGGTTGTGTTGGTTACCGAACCGAATTGGGTGGTGAGTGAACTTCCGGACGCCGTAACAAAAACACCGCCATAATTGAAACCATCAAACGAGTTCGCGTCTGCTGCATAGGTTCCAGAGCCGAAGAGGGTAGAGACATTCGTCAGCGTCACACTCGTCGATTCACTCCCAACCGTAATAGTCATGGTAGGGGTCGCGAATGCCGACGGGGACGCAAGAGCCGCCACACCGATCGCCGCAATTCCAATAGAGAGAAGTTTATTGAAGTTATTCACCGTAGAGCCTCCCGATAACAACCACTGGGGCGCCAGCGATGGGAACACCCACATACAAAATGGGCAGATAACCCGACTGCACGCCAAAAAACGCTGTCAACGTAACCGAAGCCTCGAGCCAACAACACCAAAATATGCCGAAGATTAACGGCACACTTTCGGATCAGCACTAGGCACTCGACTTGCTCTAACGATTTTCCCTCACCACCTGTATATTAACTCATCATTTATCGAATGTCAAATCTTGCCGAGATTTTGTCGGCGTCAGCTTCGATAAATCATTTTCCAACACTGCTGCGCCGGCGTAAACCCAGACCCGCAACCGCAGCTCCGAGCCCCAAGATAGCAAGGGACGCCGGCTCCGGTGTGATGATCGTAGTGGTTTGCAGATTGGTGACCATCCCACCCATATTCGCCACAACTCCGCCACCAAGATTGAGCGTCCACGTGTTGGATACACTCACCGTCGAATTGGGCTGTGAAAGATTAATTCCATTTGCGTTATACGAGACAGATGAAGATGGCGTATAAGGATTCGTCGTATTCAATGCCAAGGGGGTAGAATCCTCGGAACCGATTGAAGAGCCTCCAGAATTCTTCACCAGGGAATTAAAGTCAACGGTATCGGAACTGGTCGCACCCGTAACAGAAATTGAGCCGGTCGGCTGCATAGACAGAAATGACGATGTCGTCGAGAGACCGCTTTCCGTAATAGAGAACATGGCCGAGACGCCGGTTGTATTCTGATTGGCAATCTCAAAGAAACCGGTGCTTAAGGCGTTGCCGGTCGTCTGGGCGACGATCGGCCCCCAACTCACGCCCCCCAAGCTGCCAGTGGCCGCATCATACGAACCGGACCCGATGGAGGTGAATGCCAACGTTTGTGTTTGATTGCCAACAGTAACCGTCCCGGTCAACTGGATGCTGGCGTACGTCGCCGGAACGACTGCCAGTGTAAATGCCCCTACCGCCGCAAGAAAAGCTTTTGTCATGATGACCTCCCAAAGAAGAAACAACAATCGTTGGCATACAGCGACTAAACCCAAAACCGTATCGGGTAAAAGTCGCACAAATTTTTTGTAACTTCTTTTGTCGCGCCCTTGGGATGCCCAGGAATGCCGCATATCACGAGATACTATGGCCAACCAAAGGCACGGGGACACAACTTAAGACTTGCTCAATCTCGACCCATTTCGAGACTGTCGAGAGTGTAATCCCATAACCTCCGGTTGTCAAGGGAAAAATTTAAGTTTTTTTGGGTTTTCCTGCCGAGGCCAAAAATATCAAGATTAGCATCTCACGTGGCCACATGGCCGACCCGCGTCACGATCAGGCTTGGCATCCTCGAACGCCGACACACGGAGAGCCCAAAAGCCCCGGCCCCTACGAAGTCAGGACGGTGCGCTTACGGTCGGAAATGTCTTGAATAGCAGGGGTTATGGAGCCGGCATCGGGGGTCATATCCGAAAATACCTGCTGCGGATAGGCCCGCTTAATCGCCGCTTCCACGAGTCCAAGGAAGAGGGGATCAGGACTCAGCGGGCGGCTCGTCAAACATGGATGTGCTTGCGTTCCCACGAAATAAGGGTGAACGGATGGGGGAAGCTCAAGCATTTGCATAATAGGCTGATTTGGTGCATGACCGCTGAAAATAAGGCCGTTCTCTTCCAGCACGGGGATATACCGCGGTTCAACCTCGTAACGATGGCGAAATCGCAGGCGAACCGACGGATGATCACCATACAGGCGGCGGATAAGCGTATCAGGCTTGAGGACAACATCCTTTCCGCCCAGACGCATATTACCGCCGAGCCCCTCGATTTTTTTCTGCTCCGGCAGCACATCGATGACGGGATCTTTGCAATTCGGCGCAAATTCAGTGGTGTTGGCGTCCGCCAGACCGCATACATGGCGGGCAAATTCAACCACCGCCATCTGAAAGCCGAGGCAGATGCCCAGATACGGCACATGATTTTCGCGGGCGTAACGAACGCATTGAATTTTTCCCTCGGCACCACGCACGCCAAATCCACCGGGCACGATGATTCCGTGGCAGCCGCGGAGATGCTCCACCACGTTGCGCGCATCGATTTCGGTGGTATCCAGCCAGCGCAGATTGATGGTGCAGCCGGTATGTACGCTGCAATGTTCAAGGGCTTTGTCGATGCTGGCGTAGGCGTCGCGAAGGGAGGTGTATTTGCCGGCAATGGCAATAGTAATATTTTTTTCTTTAGGCTGCTGCAGTTTATCAATAAACGACTGCCACGTGCGCCGGGCCCTGTCCTCCGATCGCTGGTTGACACGGTCGTGGAGGTTCAGAAGCGTAAGCACCTCGCGATCCATCCCCGCCTCGCGGAGCATCTCGGGCACCAGATAGATGCTCGCCACATCGTGCATGGAAAAAACGCGGCGCAGGGGAACATTGCTGAACATGGAAATTTTTTCACGCACTTTGTCGCTGACCGGACTGGGACAGCGACACGCGATAATGTGCGGCTGAAGGCCCGCCTGCATCACCTGGCGCAGCCCGAGTTGTGCCGCCTTGGATTTCTGCTCGCCTAGAGACTGCGGTTCCATGATATAGGTCAGTGCCACAACGCCGACGGCTTCTTCCCCCTCTTCATACGCCAGTTCACGAATCGCTTCAATGAAGTAGCCGTTTTCGTAATCTCCCACCGTCCCGCCGACTTCGATAAAGACAATATCGGCTTTGGAATCCACCGCCAGTTGCCGCAGCGTACGTTTCACCTCGCCGGTGACGTGCGGGATCATCTGGACATCCCGCCCCAGATATTGCCCATGACGTTCCCTTTCCAGGATGCGGGTAAAGATCTGGCCGCTGGTGGTGAAATTTCCGCGGCTCAGATTTTCGTCCAGCATGCGTTCATAGGTGCCCAGGTCCATGTCGGTTTCCATACCGTCATCGAGCACGAATACCTCGCCGTGACGATAGGGGTTGAGCGTGCCCGAATCGATGTTGAGATATCCCTCCATTTTGATAGGGGCAACGCGAAGGCCCTTGTCTTTGAGGATTTTGGCCAGACTGGAGGAAAAAATCCCTTTTCCCAGGCCGCTCATGACCGTTCCGAGCACCACAACATATTTGGTGCGGCCTTTGACATAGCCGGGGGGGATCAGGGTGAAAAACTCGGTTTCCTGGGTGGTGTTTCCGAGGGAGGCGAGCAATTCCTGCTGAACGTCTTCATTCATACACAACCATCCTTCGGGGCAGTAATTTATCCGAATTCAGTCCCGGCGCAAAGGCGGACCGGCGCGGTGCGGCAAATAATCTCGGTTAAATTCACCACGACGATAGAGCGGCGTCCCCGTGGTGAAAATTCCGGCTCGCGACAAGATGCTGCAGACAACTCGCGATCAGAGTTTGCGCAGTAAACGCCTGGAAATTTTTTTCTCCAGCGCGGTATCGCGTCCCACTCGCATCCAAAATCGTCCCGGTGTTGTGGGGGACGCAAACTGCGAGACAAACGGCTGTGGATTGGCACCGAAGGAGGATGACCCCAGAAACGCCACTCCCGTTACGCCTCCCTGCGGATTTTCTCTCTGCTCGACGAGCACCTCGATGGATATCCGGTAAACCCCCGACTTATGGTGCATCGGAGTAATGGCAATTCGTACCAACCGACGGAAGGTGTTGATGGTTCCCTCGACGAGTGAATGGAGACTCGTTGCATCGGGTCGCCAGAATTGCAGTATCTCGGGCCCGGTTCGAGGATAGGTGGTGATCACCCCCAGATTGTAATCACGCCAGTCAATGCGATATCCCATATGGATGAGCAATCGGACCGCCTGATGCCAGATATGGCCGTAGGTTTCATCATTTATGGTCACGACGGTGGCATTTTTGGCATTGAGAAACCAATGCGGAGAGAAGGCCGATACTCTTGCGACCTCGGTTTTGGCCAACGGCGTGGATTTAATTTTCGGTGCGGCGTTGTATTTATCCGCCCACGGCGGTCCGATGGCGGCCGGGCGCAGCGGGGTAATATCTGACCGACACCCTGCCAGAATGCTGCTTAATGAAAGGATGATCAAGAGCCCGGTGCGACCGGCATTCCGTCGCAGCCGATGCCAGAGGATATCCGAATTTCTGTACCTGTATGTCATCCAGCTCATGCCTCGCCGTGGAGTTTCATCAACCTCGGGCTCAACTGCAACATGAGTTGAACGCGTTCAAAATGCGACAGCCATTCAGCCGTGTCAGCCTGGATCACGTCAGTCGGCACCCCGTGCAGCCCCGTGCTGCAACTCGCTCCCTGGCGCGAGGCAATCTTACGCCGATACGTTGCCAGGGTGCGCTCCCCGAATCGCTCACATTCATGGAAATCTTCAGAAAGAAACACCAGCACCGGCACACGCGGTCCGCCGCAGATGGAAAGCTCATTGGCGAGGCGGGTTCCCACATCCCCGGCCTGCGGGAGGAAGGTACGATCGCGGTGGACAAAACGCAGATCGATTGTGGACGTCGCCCGCGCGATGATGTGAAAAATCGGACATGCATTGACGCAATCACCGCACCAGACACCGGCGAGACAAATGACCGGCATTTTTCTGCGGAACCCGGCAAGAAGTGTCTTCTGCTCGTCCGAGAGATCAACCTGCGCGGCAAAATCCGCCCAGCGTTTTTTTTCGTCTGCGTTGGCGTAGGTATCCAGAAAGCGATCATACGGCAGAGCCTGGTCAAAAACAGATTTAAAATCAAAAGCCATCGGATTCCTCCATGCGTAAGTTATACAGTTGATTCCAGATTTTCGGCCCGACGCGATCCGGCATAATCGGCGGCGGCCTGTACCAATGCATCAAAGAGCCGATCACCGGCCGGCCCTGTTAAATTTTCCGGATGCCACTGCACACCGATACAGAACGGCAGCGCGACATCCTCAATCGCTTCAATAATACCATCTGCCGCCCATGCTGCGAGCCGGAGGTTTTTTCCCAATCGGCCGATGCCCTGACGATGTCGCGAGTTGACTTCCATATGAGACTGCCCGCAAATGGCGGCGAGTCTGCCTGCAGGCTCCACTTCTACCTGATGCCAGGCGTTTCGGTCGCCGGATATTGCCGGATCACCGCAATGCGCAAGCCTCTCAGGCCTCGAATATTCAGGGATGTATTGAATCAGATCTCCACCACGGAGCACATTGAGCGTCTGGCATCCCATGCAGACGGCCAGTACCGGCATGACAATCTTTTCGCACGCGGCAAGCATGGCCAGATCAAATTTCTGCCGCAGGCGGTCACTTTCGCGCGTGCGCGGATGCGGCTCCTGATGATAAAGCTGCGGGTCCAGATCATCGCCACCCGGCAGCAGCAGGCCATGAATTAAACTCAGGTAGTTGCTCCGGACTTCCGGGTGATCCGTCGCGGGCAGCAGCACAGGTAATCCGCCGGCCTTTTCAACGGCAACGCGATAGGTGATGGGCAATTTGTAATAGCTGGAATTATTTTCCAGATCACATGCGATGCCGATGATGGGGCGAATGGTCATGCTATTGCCTTGCACGGTGCCTCAGATAAAGCGCAGCGACGGCCGCCTGAAACAGGGCCCCCATCGCCAACCAGAGAATGGCCCAGAGGAGTGTATAAATTCTACCCAGCCACCAGTATTGATCCCTGGAGGCCACAATATTAAAGTATGAAATCGCATCCCAGATGGCGAGTCCAAGCAGCAGAAATACAATCCCCTGGATTAACACCGCCAGCATCAGCGACATCGAGAACTCCGGCATCTGATGATGCCGGTGAGCATTTTGCATCTGCTGCGTGAGGGAATCGACCGATGATTTCAACTCCGGCGCAATGATCGCTTCGCTGATCTGCTTGCGCAGACGCTCGGCGAGCGCATCGGCCACGGCGTCAACGGTCTGTGCAGACATCGCACCAACGGGAGTTTCTACGGAAGCGGAGCCAGGACTCGGCAAATCCGTCAGGCCTGAGCCGGTCTCGACCGCAGCAACTGCGGCGGCGTGCGGCTGAAGGTTATTCTGCTCACGGACAATGATGCGTGCAGCATCGGCCAGCGAACGCACGATGAAGTGCGGCGTGATGATCGGTTCGTCCGGGGCCGGTTGGGGCGGATGATCCGGATCACCGATCAGAATGGTCCGGCAGTTCACAGCCGATCCGGCGGCAATATCCCGCTGCATGTCACCGACCATCCAACAACGGGTTAAATCGAGGTCAAAATCTGCCGCCGCAGCCTTGAGCATGCCGGGTTTCGGTTTGCGCCATTGATGATCGACTTTATATTCGGGAACAACCGCGTCGGGATGGTAGGGGCAGTAATAGCTGGCATCGACGTGCGCTCCTGCCTGTTCACGAAGTTGACGGATCATTTCCTGGTTGACCGCCTCGACCGCCGCTTCATCAAAGAGTCCTTTGGCAACGCCACTCTGATTACTGACCACAATGATGCGATATCCCAGCCGCCGCATGGAGGCAATGGCAGCCGCCGCTCCGGGAAGCAGACGCACTTTGGTCGGGTCACCGAGATATCCATCATTAGCGATGATGGTGTTATCACGATCCAGAAAAACGGCTTTGTCCGCCATAGCTTAATCCTCAAACTCATTATTCAGCCGATGCCGCGACGCGCTCTATGGTAGCCGAACTGCTTCTTCCGGCCAGAAATGGTGC
>JBMFVY010000042.1:0-26881 GCA_049965755.1 Phycisphaerae bacterium
ATTCTGGTGTAAAGCGATTTACACAAACTCGGCCCGACACGTCGCCATGCGGAAATGCCAACATCGCAACCGGCTCGCGCTATCTGATCTATTATTGCCTCATCAGCGATAGCGGTGTTATCATTAAGTGGGAATTTTGACTCGTGAGGAAGGCCCTATGAAACCCTCTGAAGCCCTCGCCTCAAATCGCGCCGCCATTCGTCAGGTGGTTAACTCCAACCGTGCATGCAACGCCCGGGTGTTCGGTTCTGTGCTGCGCGGGCAGGATACCGAGGGCAGCGACCTCGACATCCTCATCGATCCCACTCAGGATACCACGCTGATGGATGTGGCCGCCATACAAGTTGAATTGCAACGCCTCCTTGGCGTGTCGGTCGATGTGCTGACACCCAACGCGTTACCTGAGAAGCTCCGTAGAGCAGTAATCGCCGAGGCGGATCCGGTATGACCAAGGCACCACGGGTCTCGGATTACCTCGATCACATCATCAGTGCTATCGAACGCATTGACCGCTACACGCATGAGATGGATGAATCCGCGTTCCTCAGCAACGAATTGGTACAGGACGCCGTGATACGCAACATCGAAATTATTGGCGAGGCTTCGAACAACATCCAGCGCTGGGCTCCCGGATTCGCCTCTAAACACGACCACATTCCTTGGCAAGTCATGTACACCATGCGCAACCGTGTGTCGCACGGCTACGACAAGGTAGACCTAAACATTGTATGGAAGACCGTCGAGCGGGACTTGCCCTCGCTGCACGCGCAAATCGCCGAAGTGAGGAAAGCGGTTGAATCAACGTGATGTGAATGCGCGACATCCTCCAGCTGCTTGCCGGTCGCCTCTGAGGGATGCCAGCATCCGCCCCGTAATCACCTTTTCATCGGATTCGGTGGCCGCTTGTGGCTGTCAATATACGCGGCCAGGTCCCACGCCTGCTGATCGGTCAGCGTTCCGCCGCGTCCCAGCGGCATGTTGACCTGAATGAATTCCGCCGCCAGTTTCACCTTGTGCATCCCCGCACCGGCATTGTAGGAATGCGGACCCCAGAGCGGCGGGAACTGATAATGATGCCCGACCATCATTCCCTGCCCGTGCGGCCCATGACACATTTCACAATTAACCACAAAATCTTTTCTGCCCCGCGCAATACTCGGCTTAAGCGGCGGCAATTTCAATGCCTTGTATCCCCGCCCGGGCAACTCCGCGCCCGTCGGTGCACCGCGTGCCAGCCACGCACTGTACGCCGTCAGGGCCACAATCACTCGCCCGGTGGTGGGGGGGAGATGGTGGCTGTTTTCACTGAATTCAAAGCATTCCTGTATGCGTCGCGTCATCGTCACCACGGCATGCACCTTCCCCTGGTAACGCGGATACGCCGGATACGCACCCCACATCGGCGCACTGTACGCTGCCGTGCCGCTCGCCAGATGACAGTTTTCGCAGCTCAATCCATCGCCGATGTATTTACCCGCGTATTTGGGCGTGTTATCAAATATTTGTCGGCCCAGAAGGACCATGCGGCCGAATTTATTTTTTGGGATCGCCGATGCCGGTGGAGGCGTAAACGCCACCAAACGTCCTCCGGCATACTTCACAACACCCCACGGCGCATCGGGTCCGGCGGCTGAATTGGCGCTTGGCCCGACCGCGCTGGCCGGATCAGTCCCTCCCGCCGGCGGATCCCCTGCGATGGACTTAAACCCATAGTGGTGGAATATCTTTTGTGCCGTACCCGAGCGCAGGAATGCAAGCCATTCCATCGCCGCCTTTTTGTGCGGGGCCCCCTTGACGACGGCACCGGCGTACACCGCCGTGGTATTGTCCGCCGCTGGAATCGGTACGTACGAAATCGGATGTCCGATCTGTTCCTGGAAGATCGCTTCCGATTTCCATGTCACTCCCGCATCGGCCAGCCCCTGCATCAGATAGAGCGGCGTTTGACGGTGGTGAATGTGAGTGAGAATCGTCTCGCCGCTGCGCACCTTGGTTTTATAAACCGTGTTCGCCAGCGCCGTTCCGCCCGCTTTCTTAAGCGAAAGAATGATCTGCCGCGCTACGCCTTCCCATGCTGGATTGGGCATCGACAGCGTAACGCCCGCACGGCCGAGGTCTTGGAGTGAATGGATATGCGCCGGATTGGGCGCCGGGATCATGATCGCCAGATCATTGGTCGCGTAACTCACTACCGGCCCGTTCACCAGCCCTTTAGCGATGAGTCCCCGCACCTTGAGCTTCCCGGCGGCAAAAACATCCGGCTTGACCGTCCACGTCATATTCCCGATCGTAATCGTCCCGCCGGCTTTCATTTGGCGGATCAGGATGCCCGGCGGCAGTGTTTCATAATAAATCCTGCCGCGCAGGCTCGGATGGAGCCGCTCAAAAGCATGCACCAGCGGAGCCATGGCAAAATAGTAATTACCGCCGACGAAAATAGTCAGCCGTGACGTAAACGGATCGCCATGAAAGTCGGGCAGATCATCCACTTCCGGCACGGTAAATTGCAATCCTTTATTCACCGCCGGATCATTGCGGCCGTTGCTCCACGGCGGAAAAATTTCCTCATGGTATTTCGGCGGTCGCACCTTCCCCATCCAGCCCGTGTCGGTTCCGCGAGCCGCCATCGCCAGAGAGGCGGTGAGAATTGCTCCCACCGCCGTTACACCCAGGGCCAGTAGAGCCACCGACCGCCCACGCCCGTTCGATTTTGCATGTCCCATGTGACCAACTCCTGATTATTGCTGACCAACGCCGTCCGTTATTTGGTGTACCGATACCCGGCCGCTTCCAGCAGCGGAATCGTGCCGACAATCCCCGGCGTCAATACCGCGCCATCGATGAGGTGATTGGTGAGTTCCGCAGCGACCTGTTCATGCGTGAGACCTTCGGGATTGTGTCCCTTGGCCAGAAGGGCCCCGGTAAATTCCCAGATCGCATTGTGACATGCGAGAAACACGATGCCGCGGTCTTGGAGCAGATCAATGCAGTTGGCTTCCGGTGAAAAAAGACCCGCGGGATCATTGAAATCAGCAGGGTCGGCGTGGGCCACTTTTTCAGGAACGCTGACAAACACATTGGAGTGGAACTTTCCGCCTGTAAACGCCGCCAACTTGTACTTGGCCCAGATGAAATCATCGTAAAGCGCCAGATGGCAGGGGCCGTGTGTGGCCGAAACCGCAATGTAATCCGGATTTTTGAAAGACCACCGCTGCGCATTGGCGGCATTGCGCATCAGGTTCAGCCACGGACTGGTCAGATCGGTGTTGTCCCATACCTGTTTTGGCCCCCCCTTGTAGTCCAACAGTAGATTCAACGCCTCGCTGTCCCATTGCGATTCATGCGTCAGGATCATCGGTACCGTGTCAAACGACCGCCGCCTCGGTGCCGCAGCCAACTTTCGCGTCAGCTCATGGAGTTTGCCTGCGCCTCGCGGTTCCAAATCTTCACCATTGCCGCCGGTGGCTGAAGCACCTGCCATGGCCCGCCCGCCTGCGATCGCCACGGCGCCGCCCGCTAGCCAACCGAGTAATTCTCTGCGACCAATGAAGCCGGCTGAACCGTTCTGATTGTGTGTGTCTGCCATGATCCGAGTACCTCAAAAATTAAAACACAAAGGCCGCACCATCGGGCCTCACGTGAAGAAGCCTAACCATTGTCGGCACATATGTAAAATAGATAAATTATATGTATAAGATCAGATAAAATGATGCTTTCTATCCAGTTGTAATCGATGCGATGACTCTGTACAGCGGCTCCCATACGAAAACAGCTCAAGTCCGTTGTGGCATCCCACTATACAAACGCCAATTTGAGCCCAGGTTGGTAAAACCATCTCAATCGTTTACAGCCACGCTGAAGTAATCTGACTGGAAATTGGCCGGATGCCCATAAGCCTCTATAATCTGTATTGTCTAATCGCATGTGGCGGTTAATGGAGCACAGGAGTTGGTTCTCGATGGCAGGTATGACAATCACTGAAAAGATCATGGCCAAACATTCCGGCCGGGCCTCCGTTTTGCCGGGCGAAAATGTCTGGGTCAATGTCGATGTTCTCATGACTCATGATATTTGTGGTCCGGGAACCATCGGCATCTTCAAGGAAAAATTCGGGCCCCATGCGAAAGTGTGGGACAAAAACCGCGTGGTCATCATTCCGGACCACTACATTTTCACCGCCGATGACAAATGTCATCGCAATGTGCAGATTCTTCGGGATTTCGTCCGCGAACAGGGATTGATCTATTATTACGACCCCGAATTTGTTAAAAATGAGCCGGGCATGCCCAACCCCTATATCGACCCGACCCGCACCAGCTATAAAGGTGTCTGCCATAAAGCACTTCCGGAAGAGGGGCATGTGAGGCCGGGAGAGATTCTTCTGGGGACGGACAGTCACACCTGCACCGCCGGGGCATTCGGGCAGTTTGCCACCGGCGTCGGCAATACCGATGCCGCCTTCACGCTCGGCACCGGGAAGACCTGGCTTAAAGTGCCCCCGACCATGAAATTTGTATTTCATGGCCAGATACCTCCCTATCTCACCGCCAAGGACCTGATTCTGGCCGTGATCGGTGATATCAGCGTCTCGGGCGCAACCTACAAGACGATGTACTTTGCCGGCGAGGGAATCAGTTCCCTTACACTCGAAGACCGTATGACGCTCACCAACATGGCCATCGAGGCCGGGGGTAAGAACGGCGTCTGCGATGTCGATGATAAGACGCTGCGCTACGTGCGGGCTCGCAGCCGCATACATGATTACGATGTCTTCCGCGATGATCCGGATGCAAAATTCTGCTACGAACAGGAATGGGACCTTGCCGCCATGGAGCCGCTGGTCGCCAAACCGCACTCCCCGGACAACAAAGATACTGCCCGCAATTGCCGCGATGTGAAGATCGATCAGGCGTATGTGGGAAGCTGCACCGGCGGCAAGATTACGGACATGATTTTCGCTGCGTCGATTCTCAGCGGCCGACAGGTGAAGGTACCGACTTACATCGTCCCCGGATCAACCGAAGTCCACCGGGATATGAAGCAGTTGAATCTGCACGGCCGGGCGAAGAGCCCGGGTGAAAAGAGTATTGAAGAAATACTTATTGACGCCGGATGCCGCGTCGGCCCCAGCGGCTGCAGCGCGTGCCTCGGCGGTCCGCCGGATACCTTCGGCCGCCTGCAGAAGACCGAAGTTTGCATCAGCACAACGAATCGGAATTTTCCCGGCCGCATGGGGTCCGCTCAGGCATCGGTATTTCTCGCCAGCCCATTGACGGTGGCCGCCAGTGCCCTGACCGGTCATATCACAGATCCGCGTGACTATGTCAGCTCACCGATTGAAACCGGCATGGCGGGTGTGGCGTAATGTGCCGCTGAGCGGAAAACCGCCCGTATGAGGGTATACGACGCATGGTGATCAAAACTTCACATACACTGCCGGTGCTCGCTCCGGTGCAGCCGGAATTGCCCAAGCCCGACTTCATGGCACCCGGTCGGAAGCCCTCCTGGCTGAAAGTAAAACTTCCCGCCGGGCCGGGATATACGCGCCTCCGATCGCTGATCGACGAGCATAAACTCCACACGGTGTGCGAGTCGGCCAAGTGTCCGAATATGGGTGAGTGCTGGGGCCGCGGGACGGCAACGATCATGATCCTCGGCGATGTATGCACGCGGAGCTGCGGTTTCTGCCATATTAAAACCGGTCGGCCGCCGGTGCTTGATCTCGATGAACCGCGCCGCGTTGCCGACGCCGCTGCTATCATGCGCCTGCGGCATTTAGTCATCACGTCGGTGAACCGGGATGAACTTCCGGACGGTGGGGCGGCAGTGTGGGCCCGCACGATCCGCGAAATCAGGCGCGTTTCTCCGCAGACCAACATCGAAGTGCTGATACCGGATTTCTGCGGCCGATGGCAGGATCTGCAGACCGTGCTCGACGCCAAACCGGATATTCTCAATCACAATGTCGAAACCGTTCCCAGCCAGTACCATCGTGTTCGACCACAGGCAAAATTCCTCCGGTCGATTGAACTCCTGTCGCGGGCCAAAGCGGCGGGGTTTTTAACCAAAACGGGAATGATGCTCGGCATCGGGGAAACAGACGCCGAAGTTATTGAGACGATGCAGCAACTGCGCCATGCGAATGTGGATATTCTCACGCTGGGGCAATATCTCCAGCCGACACGCGAACATCTTCCCATTGATCGATGGATTACACCCGAACAGTTCCTCAACTTCAAGACGATTGGTCTGAACATGGGCTTCGGTGTTGTGGAATCCGGTGCTTTAGTCCGTTCCAGCTATCATGCCGATGAGCAGGCCGGCAGTATGCCCGCGCGGTAACGGCCCATTTCGGTAAACGGTTGGCAAACTGGCGCTTTGCTGCATCAGCAGATTACTCTGTATTGATGGCCAATCTGATGGTCCTGTTGCAATTTGCAATATTCTTCGTCTGAAAGAATGAAATAGCCATAGTGCGGTCACATGGGGGCAATTCATGCGGAATCGGATATGCTGTTAAGGAGCATGGTGGGCAATTGAAACGCCATGGGCAACTGTTGTTTGCGGGAGACACTGACGAATGGTGCGCTTGACGATTCGGCGCAAACTGGTCGGCACTCTGGTCATCACCGGATTTTTGCCCATGTTGATCCTGTTGGTGTCGGTACTCTCGTACGGTACGCATTCACGCCTCAAAACGGTTTCGGCCGAGTTTAACGAATTGGCGTTGGCCAGTTCGCAGGGGGTGTCAGACAGGATCGAATCAGAAGCAAGGCGCCTTTCTCTATTGGCGCGACTGCCGAGTACCATCAGAATTTTTGAAGCCTCGCTCAAACCGCAGGCCATAAAGGTCGGAGGAAATTTAGCCGCCGACCAAGTATCTGAAAAAACTTCAACTCCGCATTTGAAAAAAATTCTGCGTGATGCCCTCTCCAATAGCATGCGGATCATCAGTGCCGACAACCCTCAGCGTTTTCATTTCGTGGCAGTGAATGCCGCAGGAGAAATGATTGCTGCGGATATACGACCGGCTGAAAAATCCATGAGCGGCCATAAGTGGTTCAAGAATGCTACGGCCGGCACAGCTGGTCGCGTGCTCATCAAAGCGATCTCCGAGGATGCGCACACTCATCAACCGGCAGTGATTTTGGTTGTCCCCGTCGAAGAGCCAGCAACAGGCGCCATGCTTGGTGTGATTAAGGAGACCATCGGCATTCACACCATTGAGCGTCAATTGGCCCGTGGCATGGGCGCAAGTGAATCTTCTGTGGCCATTTTTGATACACGGCTCCGCCGCACCCTGTTCAGTATCGGCTCTGTCAAAAATACCGATGAGGCTGCCAAACTCTTTCTTCGTGGCAGTTCCGGAGGGCACAGTTGGTTAAGCCTTCTGGCGCATGGCCTCGTAGTGGGTGTCGCACCGGTGCAGTTCCACACGCTCACCCAGACCAGCGGCCTGCCTCTGCTATCACCTCATTGGTATGTATTGGTATCCGAACCTGCCATCACGGTTTTGGCGCCTATATTCGATCAGGCTCGGATTGTGGCAGTGCTTGGATTACTCATGATTCTTCTGCTCTTTGGTCTGGGACTTTTAATCAGTCAGCGGGAGGTCGTTACACCCATCAAACGTCTCCGTGTAGCCGCCGCCGCCGTCACCCGTGGCGAACTTAACATGCGGCTCCTGGGCGATGCAACTCATGATTCCGGTTTCCGCCATGATGAATTGGGAGAACTCGCACACGATTTTGATGCCATGACCAAATCGTTGCAGAATGCCCGACATACGCTCGAACGTCGTGAAGCCGCCAAATCACGGTTCATCACCATTGCGGCCCATGAACTGCGAACTCCCATCGGCGCACTGCTGGGACATCTGGATTTGATTAAATCACGTCTGGCGGATGCGGCCATGGATGCAGATACCAAGGCCCGCCTGGAACATAGTCTCATGGTGGCGATTTCCAACGGGACTCGTCTGGAGAATATTGTCAATGAATTGCTCAAGCTGGTAAAGGAAGATCGAATTGCGCAGACTCTCCGCTGGCAAAAAGTAAACATGGCGGAACTGGTTAAAAGTGTCTGTTCAGAACATTCCGACTTCCTCCATGAACGCCGTCTGAAACTCGATTTGCGTCTCGCCGAAAATATACGCCCGATTGATGGCGATCCCGATAAGTTGCGGGATGCGTTGGTTAACGTCGTGGTTAATGCCATTCGATTTTCTCCTGAAGGTGGGACTATCCGTATTGCCATGCGTGAGATCGTCGGAGGGATGATCGAACTGGATGTCGAAGATTCTGGTCCGGGAATGTCTCAGGAGGCGTTGGGAGGTCTTTTTGAACCATTCCAACCGGGTGACGATACATCTCACCATTCAACCTCACTAAACGATCAGTCTGGATTCGGACTCGGTCTCGGATTGGCGATCGTAAGGCGCTTCATCGATATGCATGGGGGCCGGGTATTTATTCAGAAATTGCAGGTCGGGACGCGCGTAAGATTCATTCTACCCATTCAGCGATTTGAACCGCTTCCAAGCATGACTGAACTTCTGGCGTCGGACGGACTCTGATCCGTCCGTTGGGCCGTAACCATGATGCAAGGCGAATCCGGCAACGAAAATGGAATTAATCAATCCCATCTGGCTGATATTTCCGATTGCAGCGACGCTCGTCGCAATGCTGCTGATGCTGCTTGCGACCCGCCGTCAGCGGGTAGTACCGTTCTCCGCCCTCCATTGGTTGCGACCGATGGACCGAACACCCCGCTGGGCATTCTTCTCACGACCGCCGATCATCCTGACGCTTCTGGCGGCGTCTCTCGTCACAGGCGCTGTTGGAACGCTTCGCTGGCATCTCATCCGGTCCGCTGAAAGTACGCATCCCATTCACATCTGGTTTTCAATGCGTCGGATCAAACGCCGGGAGTTTGCCTACATGCGAATCACGGCTCACGCCGGACCGCAGAAATTTAAACTCACCGGCCTCGGACGGCGACGCGCCATTTCCCGAAACCGACTTAGGAAAGGTGTCATCATTTCACTTCCCCCTGATTTTCACCCCAATGATGTTACCTTGTCGATTCCCGGCAAAATAATCTGGCAAACGCACATCACCCCGAATGTTTTCCGGCGGACCCTCCGTGTTGATTGCTCCCCCGATGTGCCACACGTATTGCTTCGGGTCCTTAAATCCATCACATGGGTGCATATGAGCCGGAGGCTGCCCAACTCCGCTCTTTTTGTCGGATATCATCGCCTGCCGCACATGGCTATGAACCAATTAATATTATCTGGGCCCGGACGCCCATCGCCGATTCCATCCGCCTCGCCGGTCATTCTGGCACCCGACGCTTCCGTTCTTTCCAATGTAACCTTCCGCGGGGTAGAGGTCAGGCGAATGGTGTTTATGGCGCCGCCAGCCGGGTGGCAGACGCTGGTAGCCGTCAACGGTCACCCATGGATATTGCTGTGGCACCACGGGAGCCGAAATGACTGGCGCATCACATCAGACCTTACAACCGCGTGCACGAACTGGTCTCGATTTGCGTCATTTGTTATTTTCATCGCCAACTGCGCCGGCATAAGTTCCGGCGATTCTCCCGGGCCGCGATTTTGGCTCGTGCAGACCATCGTTCCATCGGGACCGACCGCGATGTCGGCGGATCATCGCAAACTGCCGGAAATTGGCCAGCTTTTTGAAATGGTCGCCGCCGCTCTCACCCTCGCTGCCCTTGTGTGCGTCATCCGCCGAATCCCGACCGGCGGCAAAAATACGGATGCACATCCTGACGCCCAAACACCGGCCGATCACACCGCCCGGAGTTAGTGCTTTACACAATGGATGGTTCTTCGGCAATTCGCATATTGTCGATCAATCGCGTCGTGCCGAGTTTCGCGGCCGTAAGGATAACGTCTTCCATTGAAACTCTACCCCGTGTCGGCATAAGCGTTTTGGAGTTGCAGATGGCGGCGTAGCGCGTTTCCAATCCGCCCGCATCAATCCGGCGGCGAATCTCCGCCGAAAGCTCATCGGCATCCCGATCGCCGCTGCGCGCCGCCTGCACCGCCCAGCAGAGCGTGCGGTAAATAATCGGCGCCAGAAGCCGCTGCTCCGGCGTGAGGTAACGATTTCGGCTGCTCATCGCGAGTCCATCCGGTTCGCGCACGGTGGGAGCGACAATCAAGTTCACCGCAAAATCAAGATCATGGATCATTTGCGCAACGATAACATGCTGTTGAAAGTCTTTCTGCCCGAGAATCATGTGCGTCGGGGTGATGATATTCAATAATTTGGCAACAACCGTGCATACGCCCTCAAAATGCCCCGGTCGGTCGGCTCCCTCCAGCATCCGGGCCGGCGGACCGGGCGTAACTTTCATAGTTTCCGCACCCGACGGGTACATGACGGCGGCGTCCGGCAGGAAAAGAGCGTCAGTCGATCTTGCGGCGAGGAGGGATTCATCTTCCTTTACAGTTCGCGGATAGCGTGAAAAATCCTCTCCTGCACCAAACTGCATCGGATTGACAAAGATGGATGCCACAACGGCTCCATCGGGACCGGCAATTCGGCGGGCGTGGGTGATAAGGCTCGCGTGCCCCTCATGGAGTGCCCCCATAGTGGGGACAAAGACCAATGGGGTGCGTATGGCGGAACGCCACAGGCGATATTCCGCTATCTGGTGAAAGATCTGCATCGGATGGGTTCCTCCTGTGTGAATTTCCATGGATCACCGCTTCGCAGTCGATTTAATAAGACCGCCACCGACAGACCTGCCGCCGGATGAATGAACTCCGGTGCGATTTCAGAGAGCGGCTCAAGAACAAAGAGACGCTCGGCAAGACGCGGATGCGGCACGCACAGATGCGGTGTATGAATCATGCATGGGCCATAGAAGAGCAGATCGATATCCATGGTGCGCGGGCCGTTGCGCTCATGGGCGCTGCGCACCCGCCCCTGGTGCAGCTCGATGGCGAGCAGTTGATCAAGCAGCCCTGCTGGTTCAAGGTCTGTTTGCAGTTGGGCGGCTGTATTAAGAAAATCCCCCTGTCCCGGAGGCCCGCCCACCGGTGCATACCACCTCGGCTGCGCGTGAGCAATCAAGCGGGTGCCGGGGAGTTGCCCCAGCGCTCTGATGGCTTCCGCGATCTGCCGGGGTGGGTCGCCAAGATTAGATCCCAGCGCTACGAAGACTTCCTGCGGCATCAGTTTCCGATTGGCGGATCCGTCTGAGCCGTGGATCGGTTGATCGGCCGCCCCGGTGCAGCCCGGCTGGCGTTGAGAATGGTCAGAGCCATCAGCACCGTCGCCCATAATGACACTCCAATCGTCAGCATCCATCGGTGACCATTATGGCCGAAAATTTTGCCGATATCAGTAGTCAAGAACATCAAAACCGCGCCGGCAACGAGGACAAAAAACGCGATCTGGCGATTTTTCAGTGGTTGGAGTTTGTCGCAGAGAATCATGCCCATGGCAAATAGCGTCATGGCGAGCGACACATAGTGCGGAACCCACGTTCGCGGCGACGCCCAGAGCATGTAGGCCGCCACCGCCCCGATTTCCAGCAGATATCGCTTCTGACCCAGCGGCTTAAGTTTTGATCGGGCCCACCAGAGGCCGATGAGCCCGATGATGACCAGAATCACCCGGATCAGGTCGTCGCTGACATTCCGATGCAGATTGAAAATGTTGACATAATGCGGTTTGGCAATTCCGTGCGGATGCGAGTAGAAGGCCGGTACGTGCCGCAGGAGGCGCGACAGAAAACTGGGTACCGACTGGCCCACGTAGTATTCCACACGTCCGTGGGTTACGTAGGGAACGATCATGATGTTAAACCATTCCTTGAACCACGCCCAATTCTGGCTCCAGCCGAAAAAGAGCGTGGGAATGACAAACAGCCCCAGAATCAGGCCGACGCCGATTCCACCGACAATCTTCCACTGCCGCTTCCATGCAAAATAGATCAGGAAAATAATCGGCGTAACCTTGATGCACACGGCCATACCGACCAATATCCCGCCGACCCATCGTGCCCAACTCTTATCAATCATCCCCAGGGCTAGACCCGTTGCCAGTGGCGTGAGCATGAGAAGATTCGTCTGCCCCTCCTGCATGTCGCCCATTACCGGCGGCAGCCAGACCAGCAGGATCAGAGTCAGGGCTACCATATCAAGTTCAACACCGGCTTTTTTAACGGCCTTGAAAAGGGCAAAAAAGATGATGCAGCAGAAAATCAGTTTGCAGCAGACCCATGCAAACTGCGCGTTGGCGGGCGAGAGCCAGGTGAACGGGGCAAAAATAACCAATGTCACAGGGGGCGTCGGAAATGAGTCACTGGTGTAGGCGATATGCTGGTGCAGAAACTCCGGCACCATCGTCATCCACCGGTCAAAATCATTAACCTGTTTGGTGCTGTGAGTCTGTTCCTTGTGGATGATGCGCATTCGTGCCTGCCATGCCGCAGACAGCGTGATGATCAGACCGATCAGCAGCACAACAAAAAAATAGGTTTTACCCGCCTGCCGACTCATTTAACTTCGCCATCCCCAACTTTTTTCAGCCGATTTTGCCCGTGCGTCACAGCGTTAACCTGCCGATGCGTTCAACGGCTTCGGCGAGACGGGCCTCACCTACGGTAAGGGCCATCCGAAGGTAACCTTCTCCGGCAGGGCCGAATCCGCCCCCCGGAACGGTTACCACATGCGCCTCTTCCAGCAAACGGCCGCAAACCTCCATCGACTTTCGGCCACCGGGCGTCTGGGCCCAGCAGAAGAATCCGGCCGTCGGCTTTGCCAAATTCCAACCCATTTTTGTCAGCCCATCGCAGAGCACATCGCGCCGGCGGCGATAAATGTCCATCTGCTTTTTCACGTCCGGATGATCGTAGTGCGTCAGGGCGGCTGTGCCGGCAACTTGAATGGCATTGAACTGGCCGCTGTCCATATTCCCTTTCACCTGTGCCAGCGCCGCAATTACGGCGGCGTTACCCACCGCCCAGCCGAGACGCCATCCCGTCATATTGAAGCTTTTGGATAGTGAATGAAATTCCACGGCCACATCCATGGCGCCGGGAATCTGCAGAATGCTCGGCGGCGGCTCTTCAAAATAAACTTCGCCGTATGCCAAATCGCTCGCAATGATCCACCCGTATCGGCGGGCCATATCCACCGCGTGTTGATAAAAGCCCAGCGGGGCTGACGCGGCGGTCGGGTTGTTTGGGTAGTTCAGCCACAACAGCTTCGCCTGGCGACGGATATCCTCGGGTATCGCATCCAGATCCGGGAGGAAGTGATTTTTACCCTCCAGCGGCATGATGAAGACCCGCCCTCCCGCAAATATCGCGCCGCTGTTATACACGGGATAGCCGGGCTTCGGCACCAGCACCACATCGCCCGGATTGACCACCGCCAAGGGAATATGACTTATTCCATCCTTCGATCCGATGGTTGTGAGAATTTGTGTATCGGCATCCGCCGTTACGCTAAAACGCCGCTTCATAAATTCAGCGGCGGCTTTGCGGTAAGCAGGAACGCCCTCGTCAAAAGGATAGCGGTGATTTTTCGGGTCGTAGATAGCCTTGGCCATCTCGTCGATGATGAATTTATGCGTGGGCAGATCCGGGTCACCGACGCCAAGATTGATGACATCTTTGCCTGCCTGCATCAAGGCACGCTTTTTCTTGTCAATTTCGATAAACAGGTAGGGGGGGAGCGCCTCAAGCCGCTGCGTTTTTGTAAATTTATTCACTTCGTTGAAAACTCCACAACACATCCAGCCGTAAGCATCAATGCCCGGCAGGCGATGCAGTGTAAGGAACTTTGTTTTTACGGTAAAGTGTGGGCGTTGGTAACTCTCGGAGGTAAAGCTTTTTGCTGATCGCGTATTTCATTGAAACCCTCAATCCTTACATCATCCGCTTCGGTCACTCTGCATGGGGCATACGCTGGTACGGAACTGCTTATCTGACCGGGTTTGTGATTGCTTATTTCCTCATGTCGCGGTTCATTAAAACCGGCCGCATGGCCATGCCCAGAAGCCGCCTTCCTGATTACGTCATTTTTGTAGCCATTTTTGGTGTTCTCATCGGAGGCCGTCTTGGCGAGGCCATCCTTTATCGCCCGCATATGTTCACCAACTTTTCGCCGCCCTTTCCCTATTGGGGCCTCTTAAAAGTGCAATACGGAGGAATGGCGGCGCACGGCGGTATCGTCGGAGTCTTTGTCGCCACCTGGATATTTGCCCGTCGCAACGGCTATTCATTTTTCAATTTGATGGACTGCAGCGCCATGGTCGCCCCCATAGGCCTTTTTTTCGGCAGAATAGCCAATTTTATCAACGGTGAACTTTACGGCCATGTCTGGCACAATTCGTGGGCGGTTCAATTTCCTACCGAGCTCATATATCCACCGCAAACAAAGCTGGAGCGCACGATATCGCCCGCCCAAGTGCACAATCTGATTGACAAAGTCGCCGCCCATTTTTCCAACCGACCGTCAATTCTTCATGCCCTGCAGGTTAATCCGCGTATGGAGATTGTGAATCTCTCGCGTGAAAATCATCCCTATGTTATCAATCTGCTGCGTCAAGTTCTCCTGCCACGCATCCCGTCCCAATTGGTGGAAGCCACCACCGAAGGCCTCCTTCTTTTCATCATCTGTTATACTATTGGGCGGAAATGGAAAAAGCCGGGCATCGCATCCGCCGCATTTGCGGTCGGATATCCCATCATGCGGATCATCGGCGAGCAGTTCCGCGATGGTGATCAGCCACGCATGATCTTCGGTCATCTCGTCAGCCTGGGCGTTATCTATTCGGTGCCGATGCTGCTGATCGGTCTGATTTTTCTGGCCTGGGTGATCAAACGCCGCGTTCCAGAGACCGAAATGGCCAAAATCAAGGCGTACACTGCCGTTGGAAAAGATGCTTCCAGTCGCGTCAAGCCGGCTGTCACCGAAAAAGAAATCGACTCGAAAAAAACCTCGGCAGTAGCCGCAACCCCCACCGCACCGTCAAATCCCCCGGCGCACGACGGCAATACCTCGCCGTAACATCGATCAGGGAATTACTTCGGGGCAATGGCCATATTTAGATGGACTTTTGTTAACCGGTGCGGCCCAGTGCACCGCGTTAGTGATAATCTTCTGAACATCGGCATGATGATAGGTCGGAAAGGTTTCATGGCCGGGGCGGAAGTAAAATATCCGTCCCATTCCGCGGCGATAGGTAACACCACTGCGAAAAACTTCGCCGCCGCTGAACCAGCTGATAAGTACCGTCTCGTCTGGTTCCGGGATGTCAAAGTGTTCGCCATACATCTCCTCCTGCTCCAGCACGAAATGATCGGTAATTCCATGCACGATCGGGTGCCCCGGTGTCGTGACCCACAACACCTCGCGATCATGGGCTTCCCGCCATTTCAGGTCGCAACTGGTCCCCATCAGGCGTTTGAATATCTTCGAAAAGTGGCCCGAATGAAGAACAATCAGCCCCATGCCACCGAGCACACGCTTATAAACGCGATCCACAACCTCGTCGCGAACCATATCGTGCGCTTGATGTCCCCACCAGATCAACACATCGGTCTGATCGAGCCGCGATGGAGGCAGCCCATGTTCCGGGTCTTCAAGGGTGGCGGATTCGACTCTAATCGCCACATCCCGGCTCAGCGCATCGACAATGGCGCCGTGAATTCCTCGTGGATAAATGCGTTCGATGGCGGCGTCCGAGTTTTTCTGTCGTCCCTCATTCCAAACCAGTACCTTGATTCCGGCCATGCGGTATTCTCCAATGGTAGTTACATGCGCCCTGCGATCTTCAACTCTGATTTGAGTATAACACACCATCCAATTGCCGTGCGGTTTGACCGTTGTGCTTTTCGCCCGAATAATAAAGCCGTTTGGCGTCCTTAATTGAGGCATGGATGATACCACTTGGAACCGACGCGCCGCAGCGGCGCACTCCGCTGATGAACTACTTTCTCATTACCACGTGCGTGGTAATCTATCTCATCAGCCACCGGGCAACCTCACCGGCTCATCCCTACGGTTTGGCCCACGGATGGGCGAGATTCATGCTCAATCCCCGGCATCTGCAACTGGTGCAATTCATCACCTACATCTTTCTGCATGCCAATTTTATGCATATTCTCGGCAACATGATTTTTCTCTGGGTTTTCGGCAATCAGATCAATGATCGTCTCGGTCATCTGGCCTATCTGTTTTTTTTTCTTGCGGGTGGAATTCTCGCGGGCTGTGGGCAGGTTTTGTCATCGGTGCACGGCAACCCGACACTCGGTGCGTCTGGATCAATTGCGGCAGTGGCGGGGCTTTTCCTGGCGCTTTGTCCGTTGGTCAATATTCGCGTCTGGTTTTTTGTCGTGGTATTTGATGTTGCCAGCTTCTGGTTTGTGCTGGCGCAGATTTTTCTTTTCGATGTCTACGGAGCCTTTACTCGCAGCGACGATGTAGCACACTGGGCGCATCTCACCGGTTACCTCTCCGGATTTATCGTCGGCATGCTGATCCTCTTTCTCCGATTGGTGCCCCGCGATCATTACGATCTGCTTTCTCTGCTTAATCGTGCGCGGCGCCGCGCCGCCTACCGTCAGATGGTCTCCCGCGGATACAACCCTTTCAATAAGCCTGTTCCGCCGCCGCCCGGTGTCACGAAGATCGGCGGGGCGGTTACGGTGGCCGATCCCGCCATGACACAATTATTGACCAGGGTCCAGCAGTATCGCCGCGAACATAACATGCCGGCCGCTGCCGCCGCATACCGCGAGTTGACGGCCAGGTTTCCCGCGGCGCGATTGTCCGGTGATGCCCAACTCGATGTGGCCAACCAACTCATGGTGGAAAAGGATTTCAAACTTGCGGCGGAGGCATATGAATCTGTGCTCAGTTCAAGCGGCAGTGGCGCACGAAACGATGAAATTAAACAGATACTCGCTCTGATATATGCCCGCTACCTCGGTAACCCGCAGCGGGCCTTGGAATTGTTTGAATCCATTCTTGACCATATCCATGATCCTCAGCGCCGGGCATTTCTGCAGGACGAAATTGCTGCGCTGAAAGCGGACAACGGCGGGCGATCCCCCGAACAGGCTACAACTTGAATTCACAACAACAAGCTAAGATCTGCGCCGGCTTGCTGATTTATATTCATCCGCCGCGGATTATGTCCCACCGGCTGCATCGAAAGGTATTTGCCTCGGCCACTCTATTCATTGGGATTCGGGGGAGTGCTACCCGTCCGAACACCAGTTAATTCAGATGAACATGCAATTGCGAATGTATCAACGCAATAATACGGCTTGCCCCGGCTGGTACGCCTCGGCATCTTTTTGCAAGACCGCTCTACCTCGGGCGGAATTACGGCGAAATGTATTCACTCCGAGAGCCGAAATAGGTGTTTAACACATCCTGTGTACACTCACTTCGTGGAATGACTGTTCCCGGCGGCGACCAATAGCCGGGATTGGCTCCCTGCAGGTCGCCCATAGTCTGCACATGTCCGTCAAAGAACAGGGCATTAAACTGATACACACCGGAGCCAATTCCGTGCCGAAAGGCGTAGGCCCGGTTGTCGAAACCGGTCGTGGTGATTCCATCCTTGTTGCTGTGATTCCCCGGAGCATTATCACGGTTCCATGCGTAGCTGTAGTAGGAAAACGCCCCCTCATCGGCAAAATCCGGGAAATCGGTGGTACCGCCATCGCCGCGACCCGGTGAGGAGACCAGATTCGTCGCAACCGTATCATCCAAACGGGGCTCGTAGAGCGTAGTGCTGGCTTTGGCTCCGTCAGCACAAAAGATTTTATCTGACGGCTGGCCCACCTTGTTGATGTTCGGGGTATAGGAAGCAGGAACATCCGCGTAATCGGGATCGAACGTAGCATCATAATTCGAACAGACCGATGGGGAGGCCGTGAGGAACAGTCCCGCGGCACAATAAGACGGCATGGGCAGGACCGGTAAGCCCGGCGTGGCGGGCGTGGCGATGAAGCGGTTTGCCGGGCAGGTAAATGCCGGCAGCGTGACATCATATTTGATCCGCCCGATACGGTCGGCGAGCAGCGCCCCCTGCGGATCGTTGAGATTGTTGGGCTTGTAATGCAGACCCATCTCGTTGGCCAGCGGGGTCACCCAATCATAATTCTGGCAGATATTGGGGCAGTACGCATTGCTGATGGGCAGAGTTACGCCATCTACATTCCCCGTCGCCAGCGTGCTGCTCTGCATAACATCTTTCCACATGCCTATCCCGCTGGTCAAGGGGCTGCCTGCAATAGCTCCCTGCCAGGTGGTGGCATACTCCATCATCGCCTGGCCAATGGAATGCAGATTCGCCGCACAGGCCACCGTCTGAGCCTCCCTCTTCGCCGTCGCCAGCGCCGGCAACAGGATCGATATAAGCAGGGCGATGATCGAAATCACCACCAGCAATTCAATCAAGGTGAAGCCGCTGTGCCGTTTCACTTTATCGCTAAATGCGAATCCCGCACCGTACCCGCTGAATCGTTCGTTTTCCATGGTAATTGAGTCCATCTTTACACTCCGTTGCTGATGCCATTCTTTGATGCTCCGCGGGTCCCCAACCCCCGGATTAATACCCCGACTTTGCTTGGTCGCCGCTCCACAGAGTCATTTTTCCGTCTGGCGTGGTCACCGCCTCAGTTCTGCAGCGGATTACCCAGCCCGTCCGCGATGACTTCCTGTTCATATTGCCGCTTTGTTGGTGGCGGCTTTTCTCCGGGGTAGGGTTTGGTCTCCATCGGATAAACCAGTCGACCTGACAGAGGGGCAAACGTCGGCCCGGATTTTCCAACCCACGAATTCATTAATACCGGTTGTGGCTTGGTCAGTGGTCGGCCGCTGCGGCTCCACCACGACCACGCAACGGGATAGCCGGTCTTCCGTCCGGTGTACGGGGACATGATCGGAAATGTTTCCCCTACGTGTACCGGAGCACGGAACGTTTTTCCCGTTGCCGAATCAATAAATATCCGGTCATCACTTGCCCGTTGGGCAGCGGACGGCGAAAGGGCGGTGACGACCTGCCAAAGGCCGAAAATCCCTGCCAGGCCGATGATCCCTATCTGCAGTCGTCTGTCCTTCCAGAATGCTGTTTGCATGGCTGTCATCTCCTGTCTGATCATCCGAAATACCACGGCTGTTACGGCCGCCGAAGCCTCGTAATAATTTCTTCCGCTTGAAGTCTAGTTTCGTTCCATTAAGAATGTGAGCACGCTTGCGCTAAATTTTGATAAAAAATGTTAAGCTCTAAAATGAAAATAATAGAGATATATTTATACAACGGAATCTTTTTCTATCGTGCGCAGAAGATTAATGAAAGCCAAACCCAAAGTTGCGCCCTCGTTAGCGTTTTTTTAACATCGAAGCACTAGACTCTTTGCGGCGAAAGAGATTAGAGCAATAGAGAAGAGAATAGAGGCATAGCGCTGAAGCGACCCCGGTGCGAAGCGGTCGCAGTTCTGGTGCTCCGGCCCAATAGATTATTTATGGAGGTATACCAAATCATGTCCAAAAAGAAAAGGATTGTCCCATCATCTCAAATGTCACGTCATGCGCTGGCGCGTAGCGTTGCGGCCGTGTTGATTGCAGCGGGTATCGGTCAACTCGTCAATGTGTCAGCTCTTCATGCCGCGACATTCACGACATCCAATGTCAACGTGGCCAATGTCGAGCAGACCGCCATCAACACGGATCAAAATCGCGTCACCGCCCAGGGGGCGTCCAGCGGTTACTATGCCGATTACAGTACAATGGAGTTCAGTACCCAAGGCTTGGGCCTTTCGCCGGGAACGGCTTTGGGAAGCGTCAGCTCGCTGACGCTGAATCTCAGCGATCTGGATGAATACTTCGCCGCCGCCGGCCCGGTTAAGTTTTATCTCTCCACGGTTAATACCCCGATTGAATCGGCTGGATCGGGTGGCACACCCGCCTCCTACAGTAGCACCGGGGCGTACGGCGGTATCGGGACCACCTTGGGAACCGAATCCGCTAATTCGCTCTATTTTCTCGGTTCGGAAAATTACACGCCCGGCCAATTGGTTGTGAACGGCCAAAGCGGTCCCGGAGAACAATTCACCTACAACTTCCCCAATATTTCCTCTTCACTTTCGCAATACGTTACCGATCAGGTTAACAGTTTCGGAAATTTGCGACTGGTGGTGTCACCCGGCAATGCCTCGGTATCCGCCGATTACGTCGGCCCCAACAGTGCCGTCGTCAATGCCACCCCGCCCTTGACGGCGCCGTCTCTTTCTATCACCGGCTCAACGGTCAATTTGCCACCTTCCGATGCGGTGCTTTCAACTCCCGGTCTCACGACCGATCCGACCACTGGCTATCTCTTGGCACCTGTGTTCTCACGTGTCGTGCAGGGGGCCAATGTGTCAGAAAATATCACACTCCAGAACACCTCCGCCAGCGGCAAGGATTCGGCTTACTACACCGTGATCGGCCAATCGGCTGATGCCGTCACCACACTCTCCGCCAACACAGGCTTGGCCGCACAGCCGGTGGACGCAACTGGTGCCGTCGGTACCGAGCCGCTGGCCGCCAACACCTCCACCCAGATCAGTGTCGGCCTTAATACCACCGGCGCCACGCTCGGTCCAGCCAACAGTGTCACCGGTCCAACGACCGGGCTGGTGACGATCACCAATCAGTCCAATGCCGGCCGAAATCCGATTAACGTTTTAGTGGAAGCACAGGATGTGGTGAAAAACCGCACCATCAGCAATGTGGGCGGCAGTAACGGAGTCAACTTCGGTAATATTCTTATCCTTCCCAACGGGCAGACAAACGCGATTACCAAAACCGTCCAACTCACCACCACCAATTCCGCCTATTCCAGTTCTGATCCGAGCGTGGATGGCAGCCAATATTTCACAACCGTCGAACTCAACGGCTCGACCACCATCGCCGCCCCCACCAACGGCCAGGGAAATCTCAATGCCGCGCCTACCGACGATCTCAGCTATCTCACCATGGCCGCAGACCCCAACGGGAGCAATACCACATTTAATGGAACACAGGTTGAGACACGGCAGGTGACCTATTACGTCCCGGGAACTGAATCGTTCGGCGGCAGCTATGAAACCGCAGGAACCGGTGGAAGCAATTATTACATCGGCAATGCGAACTTCAATCTCACGCAGTTGGATAATGCGGTGGGCGCCACGCAGAATCCCACCGGCAGCATTTATGTTGATGCCAACATCTATCAGTCAGCTCAGCTCACCGATGCCCAGGCGAATATGGTTACCGGTACGGTCTCGACGGCTCAACTCGCCGATGCCGCACCCACGGCGAATTATGCGGTCGGCTCAACGAGCATCGGTCTGCGTGATAACGCCATCATCACACGATCGTCACCGACGCTGGTCACATCGCAAACTGCTTACAGCAGCAATTGGAATCTCGATAGCACCTTCGTGGCCGATGTTTCCGCCCCCAATGCGGCCGTCGCCATGAATGAAGGCTCGCCGATCAACGCCGCCGAGTTCAATTATGGCAATCTCAGTAATCTGCTCAATGGTCACTACGAGGCCACCATCGGCGGAATCACCGCGGAAAATGCACCTACCGATGCCAGCGGCAATCCGATTCAAGGGGCTTCCACAAACGATCTGGGCACTCATGCTTATTCCGTCACGGCCACTGTCAGCGGATTTACCGGCGTGGCCGGCACACCCAATACCGGTGAAGTGATTGCGGGCCAGCGTTACGCGAGCTTCAGTATTCAGCGGTCTGCGACGGATGCGGGCAGTCGCTCCACGATGGTGCAGTTCATTGGCGGCACCGCGTCGGCAAATACTACGCTGGGCGTGGAATTTTCCAATGCCCCAGCGGGAAACAGCAGCATCATCAGTGATGTTGCCACTGTCAGCGGTACCAATTCCGACCGCTATGTGCTGCAGATGAGCTACAACCCATCCTCCGTAACCAACGGAACACTCAGCCCCGTGCTCGCTTGGAAAATGGCCAACGGGCAGTATGAGGCCGCCTACCTGAATGACACCAGCACGGCCAATTCTGCTGGCGAAAATAATGAAGCCTACGACCCCACATATGATTCCACCATCGGTACCTACGGTATCGACACGACGAACCATACCGTTTGGGCCGTGCTGAATTACTCTGGCTCCTCCACCAATGACCCGGCCGGTCAATTTGCGGTCATGCAGCGTTTGCCGGGCGACGCCTTGGGGACCGGTACGGTGAACATATCCGACCTGAACGTCGTTCTTCATAACCTCAACCAAACCTATTCAGGTTACGCCGATACATGGTCAGTCGGCGATTTCACGGACAGCGGCTCAGTGTCCATCACGGATCTCAACATCGTGCTGCATAACTTGAACTCGAGCACTGCGACGGCGTCATCAGCCGCCATCACCACTGCAGCCACACCCGAACCCGGTGCCCTGGGCCTTCTGGCTACGGCGGTCGTCCCGCTGCTGCTGCGTCGCAGAAATCAAAAAATTCGCGGAGTGTAACCGCGTTAAAAAGGCCTTTCGACCTGCCGCCGACGTAGGCGGTGGCCGTTTGGCTGGTTCATGTAAGTTTATAAACATTTTAGGAGAATCTTCCATGCGTAAGTCCACTCTTTTCATCTTTACAGCTGCGGCCATTGGCGCTGCGGTCGGCATGGCTCATGCCGATACCATCACGAATATCGTCTATACGACCGCTGCGAACACCAGCGGCGGCGGCGTCACGCTGACCATCGATAATCAGGGAACGCCGAACGATGGTAACGGCCATACCCTTCCGGGTTATACCGCTTTCGAGCTGACCCTCACCGCCAACAACGGGGCTAACGGCTGGGTAAACGGTGTCATTGATTTCGGCGGTGTGCAAAACGACCCGAGCAGCGGATTTTCTGGTCCGCTGGTGGTTGAAAGCACCGTCAGCACGCATCTCGGCCAGACGGTGACAACGCCAATTCTCAATGACGCCGGTACAACCGATAACCCCACTGCCGGAAATTATTACAGTGCTCTGGGATCGCATTTCCTGGACGATCAGGCGGCTAATGTCGCCGCGGGTCCCGATGCGTTCGGCTCCATCTCCGGCACCATTACCCCAACTCCCAACAGTGACGGCGGTTATTCACTCGGTCTGACCAATTCGATGGTCGGTGCCACCGGTTTTTATCTTCAGAATCAAAAGGCCGTTCAGCCTTGGGCCTATCTGGTGATCCCCAATGGCGATTCAGTCACCTTCACAGCCCAAGATGCGCTCATTCAGAAAACTGCGGGCAGCAATCCTCCCCAGGATCTGGTTGATCTTTCCGGAACCATCGCCACGCCCGAGCCCGCTTCGCTCGGTCTTTTCGCAGTCGGTGCTGCGAGTCTGCTCCTGCTTCATCGCCGACGGCAAAAGCTGAGCTGATATTCCCCCTTTTCGCATCCGCGTCCTTACCGCCGCTGCAAACTGCGCCCCTCGCAGTTTGCAGTTTTTTTGCTATATTGGCGTAAGGGCGTCGGCGGCAAGCCTGTGCTGTCGGCCGAGGGGAAATCGTACTGCGCCAGTTCCAGCGATCGCAGTGAGTCAAACAGATGGAATGTTATTAAGGACGACTTGAGCCTTCGCAATTTCTCCGAAAGAGTGTCAGGGTTGGGCGTTCCATAACAAGGGCCTTTGAGCTTTGATGGTGATGTCTGACGAAGTAAGTAATCTCACCCATCAGTCACGGGATGGCTCGCAAGTCTCGGAGGCGCATGCTCTCCGATGAGGTGCATGGACTTGATCCATTCACAGGCTCGGCACATGGCTTTCAAATCCTGTCTGGTAGATGCGCTGGCATGCAATCGAGTTGCCCAACATTTAGGCGTCGAGTTCCAATATGCGATCAAACTAGGCAATGGCTTGGTTGTGGGTACAATATTGAGGTGTGTATAGGTCCATGTGGCGGCTACAGTCTCGTGGACACGGTAGCGACACGGAGTATGGTCGACTGCTTAGCGGATGTGCCTTGATTTCAGGCCGTTTTGCCGTCGGCGATTTGCAACGGTGGTGATTTGTTCTCAAGGGTCACGGCGATATTTTTCGGGTCTAAGCCCGTTTTGCGGGCAGCCGAATTGGGTTGTGATGGAAGTTCAGGCACGGGAGTTGCTTAGGAAAGCATAGGACGATTTACCTCCCGGGTAGAAACCGGGGGCGCCAGGATACGGGTGATTGGATTTTGGGTGTGGATACTTGAGATTGATTCGGAGCAAAAGCCGTTTGGCGGCGGCTGGTATATAACCCGCAGAGTGAAAAATAACAGTCGCGTCGATGTATGCCGCTCGATGTGACGTTGCAGGCTGGGTTTTGCAGTTACGGGGTCATTGGCACCGCGTACCGCATACCGGCGGAATGTGTAGCGGCGGAACGTCATGTTTCAGGTGACATCATTTTAAGGAGTGATCTCGTTATGGGTGCAAGTACCGCTCGACGCGCTGCCATTTCAGCGCTGACCAATTTCCGAACCGTTCCACCAAGAGTGAATTTCAAGGAAACGCCGGTAAGTTCGATCTATGCCAGCAATGTCTTCAATGAGGAAGTTCAGCGGCAGCGGCTCCCTAAAACGGTATTCAAGAAATTGCAGCAAACCATCAAGAAGGGCCTCGCCATCGATCCGGCCATTGCCGACTCCGTTGCGTCGGCCATGCGCGACTGGGCGATTGAAAAAGGTGCTACCCATTACGCACACCTTTTCTACCCCATGACCGGCCTCACCGCAGAAAAGCATGACAGCTTTGTTTCACCTCTTGAAGATGGCTCGGGCGCCATTCTTGAATTCAGCGGGAAGGAACTTGTCAAAGGGGAACCCGACGCATCATCATTCCCGTCTGGCGGTTTACGCGCCACATTCGAAGCCCGTGGCTACACCGCATGGGATCCCACTTCGCCGGCTTTCATCCTCGAAAACCCCAACGGAACCACGCTGGTAATTCCCACCGCGTTTGTGTCCTGGACGGGCGAGGCACTCGACAAAAAAACACCACTGCTTCGCTCCATGGAAGCCCTCTCCCATCAGGCTGTTCGCGTGCTGAAATTGTTCGGCAACAGCGAAGTCTCCAAAGTTTTCACCACCGTCGGCCCCGAGCAGGAATATTTCCTCATTGACCGCAATTTTTATTACGCCCGCCCCGACCTGATCAACTGCGGTCGCACCCTTTTCGGTGCCAAGCCTCCCAAGGGCCAGGAAATGGAAGACCAGTATTTCGGTACCATCCCCGAGCGCGTACTGGCCTGCATGCATGAAACCGAACAGGAACTCTACAAGCTGGGTGTACCTGTTAAAACCCGCCACAATGAAGTGGCACCGGCACAGTATGAAATCGCCCCCATTTTTGAAAATTCCAACCTCGCCCATGATCATCAGATGTTGACCATGGAGATGCTGCGTCGCGTGGCCGAAAAGTACGGCCTAGCCTGCCTGCTTCATGAAAAGCCCTTCGCCCGGGTCAATGGCTCCGGTAAGCACAACAACTGGTCCATGTCGACCGACACCGGCGAAAATCTTCTCAATCCCGGCGATACCCCGCATGAAAATGCGCAGTTCCTCGTATTCTGTGCGGCCGTCATTCGCGCCGTCGATAAGTATGCCTCACTGTTGCGCGTGGCCATCGCCTCGGCCGGAAATGATCATCGCCTCGGTGCCAACGAAGCCCCGCCGGCCATCATCTCCATCTACCTCGGAGATCAGCTCCAGGACATCATGGATCAAATTGAATCCGGCGGTGCGAAAACCACCAAAACCGGCGGTCACATGGAGATTGGCGTCACCACGCTGCCGAAACTTCCGCGCGATGCCGGCGACCGCAACCGCACCTCGCCGTTCGCATTCACCGGAAACAAGTTTGAATTCCGCGCCGTATCCTCCGGCCAGTCCATCGCCGGCCCCAATACCGTGCTTAACACCATTGTGGCCGAGTCGCTCGACTACATCGCCTCCACGCTGGAGGCCGACCTCAAAGCCGGCAAGCCATTCAACAAGGCGGTCAACGATCTGGTCGCTTCCATCTACAAAAATCACAAACGTGTGATTTTCAATGGTGATGGCTACAGCGAAGAATGGCACAAGGAAGCGGCGAAGCGCGGCCTGCCGAATCTGAAAACCACCGTAGACGCCATGCCGTCGCTGGTCACCAAGGAGAGTGTCGAACTCTTCAGCAAATATAAGGTGCTCAACGATAAGGAAGTTCACAGCCGTTACGAGATTTTCCTTGAAAATTACAAGAAGACGATCTCGATTGAAGCGCTGATGATGGTGGTGATGGCGCGGACCATGATCGTCCCCGCCGCACTCAAATACCAGCATGAAATCGCCACCGCGATCCACGCCGCGAAATCCGCCGGTGCGCCGGTCACCTCGCTTGCGGAACAGGAAAAACTTCTCGCTGAGGTGGCTTCGCTTATCAACGACCTGCAGAAACACACTGGCGAGTTGGATAAGGCAACTCACCATCATGTTCACGGCGATACCATGGCTCATGCCAAGTATGCGCACGACGTACTGATTCCGCTGATGGAATCGGTTCGCGCTGCCGGCGATAAGCTGGAGACGCTGGTCGACGATGACATCTGGCCGCTGCCTACTTATCGTGAGATGCTTTTTATTAAATAAGCCGACCCGACAGATTGAATTGATCTCCAAAGGCCTGCCCCTTCTTCGGGCAGGCCTTTTTGTTTTCCTCCCCGCCGCAACGCCGCCGCCGTACAGTACCGCAACATGGGCACGAGTTTCCCCGTGAATTTACGGAACCGACCCGTTCCAAGCATCTTTGCGATTACATCTCGTGGCATTCAGGATGGGATACTGGGCGTTGAGGGGCTCGAACCCCCGACCTTACG
>JBMFVY010000042.1:26891-27137 GCA_049965755.1 Phycisphaerae bacterium
CAACTGAGCTAAACGCCCGCGACACACAAAGTTACCACTATCGCCGCTAACCCGCAACCGGCACTTCCGCCACCCGTAGAATGGGGCGTGACAATTTTTTTCTTGACGCTCCCGACAGGCATGGCGCTTTTCGCCTTAATGGACGCGGTGGGCCATAGACGAAGGGGGCTGGTTTATTGCCGACTTGATGCCTGCGAGCCAACCAACTCAAGCCACACCTCAACCGGACTTAAGGCAAGCTCATCG
>JBMFVY010000043.1:0-26873 GCA_049965755.1 Phycisphaerae bacterium
AGCCGGATGCGGCAAATCCGCACGTCCGGTTCGGAGGGAGGGGAGACCGCATTAAAAGCGGTCTTCCCTACCCCTATACATTTGCCCGGATCGGTGCGCGTAAGCCGGCACATTCCATGTGCCGCTATTAATTTCTGCATTTTCTTCGCATCAGCGCACCGGCTCCGAGGCCCGCCGCCAGAAGCCACAGCCCGGCCGGTTCCGGCGTCGGTATGCTGAAAGTGGTTTGGATGCCCGAAAGCGTCTGCGAAACCAGAAATTGATCCGCCGCCGTGGTCGGGTGCAGTCCATCCCAGAAAAGATAATCATTTGGGTTCACGCCCGTCTGCCCTTGCGCGGAGGATGTCACATTGGTAAATCCATAGGCGGCCGGATCGGCGACGAGTTGGTTGAAACGGGTGTTGACATCCACAGCATCAAGCTTCATACCGGGAAAAGTGCCCGCCTCAATTGTGCTCACGTCATAATTGAATGACGAATTGAAATCACTCACGGCGGTTGGCAGATCGGCCGCCGTCGAAAGCCCGGCACCCTCGGGCGTCAGCTCCAGATTCGGCAGATTCAACCAGATAAAATCGCGGGCACCATTTTGATACAGCGTCGATATTTCGTCGTAGACATTGGTTGCAGCCGTCGTGGCCGCATCATCAATGCTGGTTGCGGTGGCGCCGGACGCTTCGGCAGCATCCAAAATGTCATTAGCGCCGCCCCAGAGCAGATACAGATTATTGGCCGGACTGGTGGGATTGGAATTGATGAATGAATCCACCTGCGCCTGCATGCCCGGAATAGTAACACCATCGATGGTCTGCGATCCGCCGGTCACCGCGCCCCCGTATGAATAATCAGTTCCGCCAAGGGCGCTGGCGGTGAGTGTTGAAAAGCCCAATGCGTTATTGAGCTGATAGGCATAGTTGCCGATGATGGTCGTCGATGGACTGGTTGTTGGGCCGTCGGTAAACATTCCGGTTGTGTAATTGGACAACTTTCCGGGCAATAGTCCGCCGTCGGCGTTGGCCAGATTACCGACATCTGTCAGGCTGTCGCCGAAAACCACGAAATGGTTGAATTGCGAGGCCGATGCAGTTATCGGCTGCATGACAATCGCACCCGCCGCAAGGAGAATCATGCCTGCCAAAGCAGGTTGCGACATCGGGACAGCTTTTCGATTCAACATGATTGAGTCTCCAGAACAACGGGCAGTGCACAGGCGGATGCTACCCGGCGGGTCGGTGAACGGTCAACGGTCCGCTCTTAATGCCTGCGGTTAATAATGTCTTCAGCGAAATGAACATCGGCGGGGGATACCCACTGGCCGACATTCGCCCGGATATTTGTCATGATCGCATCCGGTGATCGTTCATTGTCCGAATCAGCGCAAGTCTGCCGGCACATTCAATGTGTCGGTGCTTTCTTGAGCTCTCCTGATTCTCTGTCCCGGCGGCACAGTTGGCTGGCCTCTGCGATCCTCACCGGGCGGTTTTCGCCCGTGAAATCAGAGCGTAGGCATTGTGATTGTGGATCGATTCAAAATTTTCGCTTTGAATTTCGTACCACGTAATCCGAGGCTCCGCTTCCATACGCAAAGCCAGATCGCGGATGATATCCTCAACGAATTTCGGATTATCAAAAGCCTGCTCGGTGACGAATTTTTCGTCCGGGCGTTTAAGCACCGCATAAACCGGTGCGCTGGCGGCCGCTTCCATCATGCCGACCAATTCTTCAATCCATAATTCGCCGTCGAATCGCACCCGGGCGGTGATTTCACACCGCTGGTTATGCGCTCCATAACGAGAAATTTCTTTGCTGCACGGGCAGAGCGATGTTGCGGGGGCCTTCACGCCGAGAATGAAATCATCGGTTCCATTACTCGTGCCCTCAAAGGTACAGACGTAATCCATAAGACCCCGGGCACCGGTGACAGGCGCCGATTTTTCAATGAAATAGGGAAACTGCATTTCAATGTGGGCATCGTCAGCCAGCAGACGCTTCTTCATATCATGCAGGATCGGGATAATCTGCGCCGGGGTGATGCTTCGATGGTACTGATTCAATATTTCCAGGAAGCGCGACATGTGCGTCCCTTTTTTATGCTTCGGCAGTGAAACATAAAGATTGATCAAGGCGACCGTATTCTGGTCTTCGCCGTTGGGTTGGCGCAGGGTGATGGGATAGCGCACGCTTTTGACACCCACTTTGTCAATCGCCACGTTTCGCTGGTCCGCGGCAGACTGCACATCCGCCATTGCCGGTTGTCGTTTGGTCATCTGTTCCGCCGTTATTGAAGTCATGATATCCCGTTAAAAAAGCCGGTGCAGCCATGCGAATATCTTTCGTCCATTTAGAAAGGCCTCCGCACGATGGATATTAGGCAGGGCGCTGCGCCGGAGGCAAGGCGCCATTTCCACCGGAAATTATTTGGGCGCATAGACCGCCGCCGGGTTGACGATCTGTTCCTGCACCTGCCTGAGTGTTCCATCGGGTTCAATCATCCGGAAAAAGCAGCTGCGGAACCCATTATGGCATGCTGCTCCATGTTGTTTAACTTTGAGCAGGACCGCATCCTGATCGCAATCGATGAGGATCTGCTGCACCTGCTGCACGTGGCCGCTCTCCTCCCCTTTTACCCAGAATTTCTGCCTGGATCGACTCCAATAGGTGGCCTTTCCGGTCTGCATCGTTTTCTGCAAAGCCGCTTCATTCATGAAGGCCGCCATGAGAACTTCACCATTATCGGCATCGACCGCGATGGCGGTAATTAATCCATTTGCATCGAATTTAAGGCGTAACTGATTGCCCATATCTGAATTGGCTGACATTTGACGTAACCTCCGACAAATTTTCTACCAAATTGTATGGCAAACAGGCCATCCGGTCACATGCGTGTCGGTTGTGTGATTCACGGACATGGTCGCCTCCTCGGCACGGCTGCAATCTTTCCCGGCCGGTGCCATCTCTTACGGAATTGGAAAAATATCGCCCGCTGACGCACAATGTAGCGGTGAATGATGTTTCGTCTTCGGACGCCATACGACTGCTGGTGATCATGCCGAATTGGCTCGGCGACGGGGTGATGGCCACTCCTCTGCTGCGTTCACTGGCGAATCTGCCCGGAAGGCCGCAGATTACCGCACTGACCCGGCCGCTGGTGGAGCCGGTGGTGACCGGGATGCCATATGTACATCGGATGGTGCACTACCAATATCACGGGTCCAAAATTGACGTCGGGGCCACGGCGCGGATGCTGGCGAAGGAGCATTTTGATGCGGCGATTATTCTTCCGAACAACTGGCGTTCAGCCCTGATTGCGTGGCGGGCGGGAGTCCCGGTGAGGGTGGGGTATGAGCGCGACGGTCGCCGTCTGCTTCTCACGCACCATATTCAGGCAGCATTGCGGAAGGATGATGAAATCTCGCTGCAGTTACAACGGGCGAAATACCGGCGGCGAGTAGCTCAAGCCGGCCCGTCGGCGGCGACTAGCCCGATACCGTCGGCGGCACCCGGTCGAATGAGCCGCACGCTGCGGCGGTGGCATAATTATCAGCCAGTTTCAACCATTGAATATTATTTGAAATTGCTGGATATTCTGCCCTTGCAGTTTAAGAGAGACCGACCGACGATTTCGGCAGTGGGCGGCACGCGGCCTCCAGCAGACATGCCGAATCGGCTGATGGAGTTATTCTGCAGCGCCGACGAACGGGCGGCGGCCGAAGAATTGATTCGCGCCCGGCATATTGACGGCCCGTACGCCATGATCTTTCCGGGGGCGAATTTCGGGGCGTCCAAATGCTGGCCTGTTGAAAGATTTGCAGAATTGGCCCACTGGCTCGCGGGAGGCGGCGCCGGACGCAGCTGGTGGGTGCTGCTGGCCGGAGCGCCGAGTGAACTCGCGGCACTGGAGGAAATCACCCGGCAGGCAAAAACCGAGGTGCCCGGGCGCATCATCAATCTGGCGACTCTGGAAAAGCCGACATCGCTGGGGACGGTCAAGGCCTTGGCGGCGGAGGCGGGCCTGGTGGTATGCAATGACACGGGACCTCGCCACTTTGGTGCGGCTTTCCAGCGCCCGCTGGTGACGCTTTTCGGACCGACCGATCCGCGCTGGGCCCAGACCTATGACCCATGTGAGCAGATTGTAAGTATTCCCGTTGAATGCGGTCCGTGTCAGCTGAAAGTTTGCCCGATTGACCATCGCTGCATGCGTGGGATTACCGTGGAGATGGTGCAGGAGGCTATCAAACGGGCGATTGAGGCACGCAGAGTATGAAGATTGCACTGGTCATTGAACATTTCGATGCCGCTCGAGGCGGAGCCGAGCATTTCGCAGTATGGCTGGCCGGGCAACTGGTTGCCCGCGGCCACGAGGTGCATGTGGTCTGCCACGACAGCCGCCGCCACCGCGACCGGTATCAGGCGGCGCACCGTGGCGCTTCACACGATGCGGTCAAATCGGCAACGGCAGGAGGAATCCGTACGGAATCGGTTCCGGGCGTGACGATTCATGCGCTTCGCGCTGCGAAGCTCAGTACCGGTTTCGGCTTTCGGCAGTTCGGACGGCGGGTAGCGCAATGGTGCCGAAAACATCGGCCAGATCTGGTTCATTCCATTTCCGTCGCCTTTCCGGGAGATGTTTATCACCCGCAACCGGGCGTCTACATGCGGATGCAGGATCAGGCGATAAGCTCGCGGGATCATTCGGCGGCGGCGGGTTTCAAGCGTCTGACATTGGGAATTTCGGGCAAACAGAGGGCCCTGCTGGCGCTGGAAAAAGCGGCCTGTGAGCCGATAAACCGCGGCGGAGCGGAAAAGATTATCTGTATCAGCGATCTGGTGATGCGCGACTTCATAAAGTTTTATCATATGCCGGCGGATCGGCTCGTAAGGATGGAGAACCCGCTGATGTATCGCGTGCCGTCAGGTGACGAGATGCTGCGCGACCGACAATGGTTTCGCGGAATGTATCACCTGCCGGATTCGGCGAGAGTTGCGCTTTTTGCCGGACATGATTTCCGACGCAAAGGATTATCGTGGGCGATTCGCGCAGTAGCGGCAAGTGACGAGTGGCATCTGGTGGTGGTGGGAATGGGCAAAGTGCGACGGTATCTGGAGCTTGCCGAGGAACTGCGGATCAGTCCGAGGGTGAAATTCATCGGGCCGACGCGGGAAATGTCGCGTGTCTATGCGGGGGCGGATGCATTATTATTCCCCACGTTCTATGACAGTTTCGGACTCGTGGCGCTGGAAGCGATGGCCCACGGACTAAAAGTCATCAGCACCCGGTTTCTGGGGGCTGCGAATCTGGTTAAGGAACTGGGTATGGGGGTGATTGTTGATTCGCCCCGATGCGTGCAGGATATGACCTCGGCGCTGGATTCGATCCAGCCGACATGGGAGCAGCGAATGAATCTGGTGCAGGCGGCGGAGTCGCATTTGGCGCCCCTGAGGCCGGAGGGGTACATGGATCGATTGGAGCAGATTTACTGCGGCACGGTAAAGTCGCGATCTCACCGTGCAGCGGAACGGCGGCATTAAATTTTTGTGGCATGTTTGTTTTCTGCAGGACGAAAAAGTGAACATCTCCTACGTTGGGCTGATACTGGGCGTGGCGGCGGCATATCTGCTGGGGTCCATCCCCTTCGGGCTCCTGGTGGGGCGCGCTAAAGGTATTGATATCCGCGCCCACGGCAGCGGCAACATCGGTGCGACCAATGTGGGTCGATTGCTGGGGATACGGTATTTCTGGCTCACCTTCGGTCTTGATTTTCTCAAGGGGTTTGTGCCGGTCCTGCTCGCGGCCATCATCGGTCGTCATTATGGAGCGGGGAACTGGCCGCCGCTGATCATTGCGGCTTCCACCATCGCAGGGCACCTTTATCCGATCTATCTTAAATTCAAGGGAGGCAAGGGGGTGGCGACAACATTCGGTGCGGTGCTGGGCATCTGGCCGATCTTTACTTTCGCGGGGCTCGCAGCGGTGGCGGTGTTTCTGCTGGTCTTCTTTCTCTCGCGCATCATTTCGCTCAGTTCGATTATTGCCGCATTGGTGTTTCCTCTGGCCGTTATATTTGCCGGGCGTCTGGCTCCGCAGTCGTGGTTGTGGCTGCCGCGGCAGGAGTGGAGAGTCTTCTGGCCGTTGCCGGCGGCGGCGGCGCTATTTTCACTGCTCATTATCATCAAGCATCGGAGCAATATCTCCCGGCTGCTTTCGGGTACGGAAAAAAAACTGGCGTATCCCGCACCCAAACCGTTTGAAAAGCCCCCCACCGATCATGAGACTTCGGGCGGTAATTAAAATTTAATCCAGCTCCGGCGTGGCAGAATGGAATCAAACCAAGGGGCCAGCGGCTGAAGCATCAAAATGGCGGTGGACGCCGGCGGCAGCGGGAGCGCAATTCGCGAAAACAGCGCGGCAAGCAATCCTGCAGCCAGGAGAAAGACCCATCGCGACCGGGGTGAAAGAGGAAGTGTGCCGGGCAGGGCAAGCAGAAAGACCGAGGCAAACAGGAAATCTCCGCTGCATATTTCAACAAACAGGAGATCGATCGCCCGCTCCGGTGGCAGATACCAGATACCGCCGAGACTTTGCCAGAATTGATGGTGCATGGAATGCGCTGAAAGCGGCGCAAGAATCAGGCCCACCATCACGAATAGGATGAACATCCCCCAAGCGGCAGGATTCAAAATGTTGCGGTACGCCAGAATCAGGCCCGCCAGAATAATCCCCAAAACCCCTACCACCCCGATTCGGCCTGGCATGGCCCCCAGAAAAAGTTCGGCCGGCGGCGGTAAAAGGGTGCCGAAGGCGATGTCCATCTCGGAACGGGCTATGGTGCCCTGCGGCCGATCGCTGATGACGCGTAGCGTTTTGGCCAGCACATGATCGGGAGCGGGAACGGTAACCGCATCGTTACCGCGCACTGCGGCTCGCCGGGGCCAGCGATAATGGTGAAGCGGGGTCGTGCGCTGGAGATTTCCCACCACCAGCGCATCGCGAACCAGAATCGGCCCCTGAGATATCCGGCCCACCGCCAGACTCAAGAATATGGCCGCCAGAAGGCCGACATGGACGCGTTGTCGTCCCGGCAGCCCGGCCAGCCAGATCAGCAGTGCCACCGCTATACCTGCGATTCCGGCAAGCCAAAGTGGGCAGGTTTCCGGCGCCAAAGCGGATAATAGCATTGCCGAGGTGATGGTATGGTTAAAGGTCATCAATTTTCCGCGGCTGGTGAAACGCCCCAGAGCACCCTGCGTCGTAGCCGCCGCTGCCACAGCCATCACAATGATCAGCAGGGCGTGGATTCCGAAAATGCTCACGCCCCACGCGAGCGGGAGTATCAGGGCAATCATGATCGCCTGATAAAATTCACGGCGGGCGACAGGCCAGAGCAGAAATGGCGGGCGACGTCGCGGACCGGGCGACGCGACAACAACTGCAGCATCAGAAGCAGTCATACCGACGAGTCCCCCGCGACTGAAACAAGATTAAATTCTATGCGATTGCGCATATCTTCAATGCAGGCGGCCAGGGGAAGCCGCGAGGGGCATATGTAGGTGCACAAACCGCAATCGATGCAGGCCATGGCCTCGCGCGGGTCCGCTTGGGCAACGCCATCATGCAGACACTGGGCGGCGTAAAGGGCGGCGGGATTGATGGCCACCGGACAGGTCTGCACGCACCAGCCGCAGCGGATGCAATCCACCGACGCTTCCGGCTCGGGACGGAGCCGCAGCGCCAGCGTTTCGAGCGTACCATCCATTTTTGCCGTTGCCGGATCAATTTCCCGCCCCGTCAGCAAACCATTGGCGATACACTGCATGGCCCCGGGGTCAATCCCCGCCTGTGAAAAAACATCCTGAATCGGCGAACCGATTTTTGCCCAGACAACGCGTGGAGTAACGCCGGAAAGGAATACCTGCACCGGGCGATGTGAACAGCGCGTGCCGTGGAGCAGCGATCGGCCCAGCAGCAGGCATGTGAGCAGATCAACCGGAAGTATCCCATCCTCAAGTAAATCCGCATTGCGACACCCGGCGACGATGCGGGCAAGAATCGCAGGATGAGCGGCGGGATATCGGGACACCAGCGGCAAAAGCCGACAGCGCGTTCGCGCCAGCTTCAGCAGTGGGCGCATCTCGCGATGATCGCTGCGCTCATACGCCAGCACCGTCGTCGGGGACGAAAATATTCCGGTGATCAGATCAATGCCGGCCATGATTTCGGCCGGGTTTATTTTCGCACAGATCGCACCGATACGAGATTCGGGAATGATGGAAAGGGCGCTGATAATGATTTTTTTAATCTTCCGCCCGCTCACCGACGCCGTCAGATCCGCCAGTGATGGAAACGGCGGATGCGTCTGCCCGAGATCGGCGGCCGCCAGATAGTCGCAGAGTTGTCTGCGATCGGCGGGGGGCGGTGCCGGGTCGCGGCTCTGGTCCATCGTAACGGGCGGAATCTCGGGCAAATGCCAGCCGGGCGGCCCGAAATAGATTCCCCCGATCATGGGGTTGAGGAGAGGCCGAAATCCAGCGGTCAATAATCGCATGGCGTGCTATTTTATGCGATGATGAACTTCCAGCCAGTGCGCACAAGACGGCCGGTCTTCGGCCCTGCCCGCTTTACGCGTGCCGCTGCGGACCAGCCCTCTTCCCGGCCGCGTGTACCGAAGATGGCGGCCAGTCGGAAACCGACCGGAGCGGATGACGGACGGTACGTCGCAGAATCTGCGATCAATGACCGACGATGTCGGATTTCATCGGAGCGAGCAGGTCAATGAGTTCCTGCTGCGCCACCGGTGTGACATGTTCTTCTTTCAGCGTATCGGAAAAATCTTCCATGAAGGCATTCCACTGGGCATCGGTAATGTGCATGCCTTTGTGCGCCTGATACATATCGGGCCCGGTATATACCTGCGGTCCGCCGGAGAGTTGACCGATCTGGTTCACGAGTGCCGTCTGCAATTCTGCGATATTGGCATGGGCAAAGCGGCCGTTGATACGTGGGTCCTTACTGACGTTGATCAGGAATGCATGTACGACGGTGGTAATTCCCTGCTGTCCACCAAGCTGGCTGTAAAGACTCGGCGCCGCCATGTTGGATGGGGACTTGGCGCAGCCGCCCAAGAGTACCGCCACTGCCAGAGCGGTGGGAAGCACCGCTAGGAAGCGAACCGACCGTAGAACACTTTGATGCCGCACTGGGAACTCCTTCATTGATACCAGACGACCGGAAACGCCGACCCTCGCGGCCGGATATCGCCTCCGCCGGATGATGTGATAACAGCACGCCGCCGGTTAGGCAAGCCCAGCCCAGCGTCCGGGATCTGCGGCGATGCAATTCTTACGCGCGGGTCGGGCGGGCGTATGACAGGATCGCCATTTTTCACTGCAAGGGGATGCCGTCGGCGGAGCCGGTTCTGCCGCACGGGTTGTCAAACCACCAGCGGATCAAACGCTCGGCGGATGGCCTGCAATTCGTCAGGCGTGAGGGTGAATGTCATCGCGTCGGCGTTAGACCGGGCCTGTTTGACGTTCCGCGCACCGACAAGGGCCGCGGTAATCCCCGGAACCTGCATCGTGTAATTGATGATCACCTGGGCAAAATTGGCCTTGTACCGATCGGCAATCGGCCGGATCGATTCGAGTGCGGCGAGAATTTTACGCCGGTTTTCAACCGTGAAGAGCTTGTGTTCGTTGCGATGATCCCCCGGCGGGAACTTGCGATCCGGAGTAACCTTGCCGGTAAGCAATCCACGCTCGAGTGGTGAATAAACGATGACGCCGATCTGGTTTTTCTGGCAGAACGGGAGAATTTCCTGCTCGATCCCCCGGCGCACGACACTGTAAGGCGGCTGCAGGCTTGAGAGCAGTCCGGCTTTCATCGCCTGCTTCATCTGATCGACGGTGTAGTTGCTTACCCCGATGGCCCGTATTTTACCTGCCTTCCGGAGTTTCTCCATGGCGGCCATCGAGTCTTCAAATGGAGTCGAGGTATCGGGCCAGTGAATCTGGTAAAGATCGATGTAGTCGGTATTGAGTCGCTTGAGGCTCTGCTCAACTTCCCATGCAATGCTTGCGGGACGGGAATTTTTTCGAATCACGACATCCCGGCCGTCAGGTGTCTTCTGATTCCATGGGTCAACGCCCGCACCCTCCGGGTCGTCCCACCGCATGCCACATTTGGTGGCGATGATCACTTTATCGCGCGGGTAGCCGACGATGGCCCTGCCCACGAGCGTTTCGCTGTGGCCCATGCCGTAGATAGCAGCAGTATCGATGGTGGTAACGCCCGCATCGATCGACGCCCGAATCGCATCGATGGATTGGTGATCATCGGCACCTCCCCACATCCATCCTCCGACGGCCCAGGCGCCGAAGATCATCGGTGTTATCTTCAAGCCGGATGTACCCAATTCGCGTGTCGGCATCATGATGAGTGCTCCTTTTATTCTGGGCCTGCATCGCTTCAGCGAGTTCTATCGATGATTATCTATAGTTGACCGTATGTAGAGTGTCAAACATCCCTGCCGTGAGCGACAAGGCGGACACGATGGAACTACAGGATTGTTGCGTAAGTGAATGATATGGCTATCGAAGAGGACGCCCGCCGAGGCAAACCGATGAAGCCCGGGACATATCAACCCGGCTTACTTGAGTTACACCAGGGCCCGGCCCGCCATGCGTTCCAATACGCGTAGCGGCGATTTTTCCGGGTCACGCATCGCCCCCACCGGCAGGCGATAGGTCTGCTCCAGCAAATACTGCCCGGCATCCACGGCGTGGAGCACCTCATCGGTGAAGCAAAGCCACGTGCACTGAGCCGGGAAACTGAAGGCACTCTGCGGAGCCGTTTTCTGGTAATGGTCGTCCATCTTCCCCTGATCGTGAAGTTGCAGCATGTAATGGTCGTACATCGTGCGCTTGGTGCGGGTGACGCGGAAAAGATACTGCAATGCCAATGATCCCGGAAACGGCGGTTTGAGCCGGGGAAAAAATTTCTGGGCAAACCCCGCAAATGGTTCGCCGATGCGCCAATCCCGTCCCTTGCCGTGCGGATTCACGTTGCAGAAAACCCGGATGATACGATTCCCCTGCACCGGGCGGGCGGGGAACTGGTCGGGATGAAGGCGGGTGTCATCTTTCGTGACTTTGGCGGGCCGCCCCTTGATCTCCACCGGGCGGTAACTGGTGCGGCCCCGTATCAGAGCCGGTTTGTAACGCGGAAAGAGATTCTGCAACAGCGACGTGGTGGAATCGGCATAACGCTGCAGCATGGCGGCCAGTGCGGCCTTATCTGCCGATTCACCTTCCATACCCTGAATTTTGCCGGTATTTGAATCGTAACTGATATTTTTTGCCGCCCCGTTACTCCACGAAGGGGTAAGAAATTTCTTCTCCTCATCATGAAATTGGAACGCAAGCTGCGGCAGAAACACCACCTTGCCCGATTCCATTGCGTCGGTCGCAAGCTCTTGGCGGGAAGAATCCAAGGCCTCATCCCAACGGGTCAGGGGTAACTCAAATAGCCGATCCATGAAACATCCTTTCCATCGTTTGGCAAAATTCTAGCGGCAAGTTAAGAACTGACAAAGTGTCGGGCGGTCGGTATGCCAACCGGCCATGCAGCGGATATATTTCACCCTATGAACAACCGCCTGAAACTCGCCTACGCAAGCAACGGCTTCACCCGCTTTTCTCTCCTGGAGACAATCCGTGCTATCGGGGCGATCGGCTACGACGGGATCGAGATTTTGGCCGACAAACCACACTGGTATCCCAAGCCTCCGGGGCGTGAAGTCATTGCGATCAGTCGCGAACTGGAAAAAGCGGGATTGAGCGTATCGAATGTGAACGCCAATTGCACTTTTGGATATTGGAAAAATCCCCCGCCGGAACCATTCTTTGAACCGTCGCTGGTATCTCCGCAGGCGGCATTGCGCCGAGACCGGGTGCGGATGATTCTCCATACGCTGGAATTTGCCCGACAGATCGGGGCGAGAAACATCAGCATCACCAGTGGCAAAGCCCTGCCGGAGATGCCGCCGGACAAGGCCCTGCGTCAGCTTGGTGAATCGCTCAAACCGATTCTGACGCAAGCGGAGCGGCTGGGCATTGATGTCGGGATCGAATGTGAACCTCTGCTGCTGGTGGAATGGGCACACGAACTGCGGTCGCTGATTGCAGAACTCGGCAGCAACCGCCTCGGTGCGAATCTCGATCTGGGGCACAGCATGGTGCTGGGCGAAAAGCCATCGCAGGTGATGCAGATGCTGCGCGGCAGGATTTGGAACTGTCACGTGGAAGACCTGCCGGGCCGCAAACATTATCACCTGATCCCCGGCACCGGGACGGTTGATTTCCAGGTCATTGCCCGGGCGATGCGGCGTACAAAATATGATCGTTTTGTCACGGTTGAACTTTACACCCACACCGCTCGACCGCGGGAGGCGGCTGAAAAAAGCTTCGCCTTTTTGCGCCCGATACTGGGGTAAGGTTTGCCGGTCAGACGCCGGCGGCAATCGGACTTACCGTCGGCGTACGCACTTCCTGATGGAATGCGTCGGTCAGCAGGCGGGTGACGGGCCCGACATAACCATCGCCGACGGCGCGACGATCAATGCTGGTCACCGGCACGATTTCTGCGCCGGTGCCGGTGAGGAAGCATTCATCGGCCGTGTAGAGATCGTGGCGTGTGAGATTCACCTGCCGAACCTGAATTTCATTTCGGGCGGCCAGTTCAATCACCGTGCCGCGCGTAATGCCCAACAGAATGCCGCTCTCTTCCGGCGGCGTGAAGACCACGCCATCGCGGACGATGAAAATATTGTCCGCCGTACATTCGCACACATACCCGTGCTGATTCAGCATGACCGCCTCGGAAACGCCGGCGTCGATGGCCTCCCATTTGGCCATGATGTTGTTGAGGTAATTGAGGCTTTTGATCTTCGGCGACAGAGCCGCGGGGCTGGTACGGATGGTGCTGGCGGTAATGATGGCCATGCCGCTGCGGTAGGTTTCTTCCGAATACATTTTGATCGTATCAGCGATGATCACGACGGTCGGCTTGGCGCAGTTGAGCGGTGATATCCCCAAGGCGCCCATTCCGCGGGTAATCACGAGTCGGATGTAGCTGTCGGTAAGCTCATTGGCGGCGGTGGTCTCACTGATCGCCTTGGCGAGTTGCTCGCGGGAATAGGGAATCGGCAGGCGGATGGACTTGGCGGAATCGAAAAGCCTCCGCAGATGTTCATCCAGCTTGAAGACGCGACCGGCATATTGGCGCAACCCCTCAAAGACACCGTCGCCATAAAGCACCCCGTGATCAAACACGTTGATGGATGCCTGCTGTGAATCGACCAGTCTGCCGTCTAACCAAATCCGCTTCGCCATGATGGATACGTTCCTGCAACCAACTTCCAAAGCGTATTATGATAATGGTGGAAGGGGTGGCGGGCAAAGGATTGTCAATGATTGCGGGGGTTATCGCACCGTTTATGTGGAATTCAACGACGCTGATGATGGTGGTGGGGGTGTTATTGGCCGGTCTGGCCCTGCTGGCCGCCAGTTTGGTGGTCGATGAACGGAAGCGGCGCCGCGATTTGCGGGCCCTGCAGAAATTTGCCCAGGCAGAGGCGGCGGGGAATGGGCAGGACGCAGTGGTGCTGCGGCGATGGGGAGACGCCGACCTGCGGGAAATCTACGAGCTTTTCGCCGGCTTGATTCGACAGCGCAACAAAGACCGCGAAGCGACCGAGTTTCGGGCCCGGCTTCTGGATGCCACCATCGAGCATATCGATCAGCCCGTTGCCATTCTCGATACGGACAATCAGATTATCCGCTGCAATTCCCGTTTGATCATCTGGATGGGAGAAATCCGGCGCGGCCATCTGTTGGAAGGCGGACAGCCCGATGTTTCGCCCACCGAGCGGGCGCAGCATGTTGATCTGACGGATTTTCTGGTTGAGACGGGTGTGCGGGAACTCATCATGGCAACCCGCGAAAGCGGCCTGGGGTGCACCCGGCATGTGAAATTAACTGTGGACGGGCGGCAGCGCAGCGTCGAGGTGATCGCCTCGTGCGTGATGCCCGGCGATGCAAAAACCCCGGTGGTCCTCACCTTCCGCGATCAGACCGAATGGATCGCCAGCACCCAGATGAAGGCCGACTTTTCCGCCAACGCCAGCCATGAATTGCGCACCCCGCTGGCCAGCATCCGCGCCGCGGTTGAAACCGTGCTTGATGCCGGTATTGATGATCAGGCGACGGTGAAGCGGTGCATGGACATCATCGGCGGACATGTGTCGCGCCTGCAGTTGCTGGTGCAGGACCTGCTGGATCTGTCGCGCACGGAAGACCCCAACGCCCTGGTCCGCACCGATCTGATCAAACTCACCGAACTGCAGAATGTACTGACACAGATTTTCGGCGCCATGGCGGCGCAGAAGGGTATTGAACTGCGTTTTGATATCGCACCGGATGCGGCGATCATGCGGGGAGATGAACGACTCATCCTGCTGACGCTTAAAAATTTAGTGGATAACAGCATTAAATTCACCAGCCAGGGCTCGGTAACGGTGCGGTCCTACCGCCAGATGCGTGCCGGCGGTAACCGGGGAACCCTGCCGCGGCCGGCGGGCGGTGCGGCGGCGGAACGGGAGGAATTTCTGATCCTGGATGTAAAAGATACGGGTTGCGGCATCCCGCCCGAAGATCGCCAGCGCGTCTTTGAACGCTTCTACACCGTCAACCGCAGCCGCGGCGGAGCCGACCGCGGTACCGGGCTGGGGCTGGCCATTGTCAAGCACGCGGTGGCGGGAATGGGCGGCACCGTGGAATTGGAAAGCCAGGTGAATGTCGGCACGACCATACGGTGTGTCTGGCCGATGACTCGTGTTGCCGTTGGAAAGATTGATGCCCCCAAACTTCCGGTAGCGTGATGGGCGGGTTTCATTCCACTCCTGTGCACACGGTATGCCGCGGCGGCAGACGGCCCCCGACGGATCGGTCCGCCGGATTCAGCGCCCTGACGCAGATGTTTTCAGGCAGATGGAGAAATAAATGAATCACCGTATGGCCCCCGGCGAAGCGGAGCTTTCATCCACCGGATCGATCGTGCTGATCGGCTTCCGCGGCAGTGGGAAGAGTACGGTGGGAAAAATTCTCGCCGGGCGATTGCGCAAAACATTCCTCGATACCGATGAGATCATCACCCGGTCGGCGGGCATGAACATTAAGGAAATCTTTGATCGCGTTGGTGAACCGCTGTTCCGCCGTTTTGAGGCCGCGGCGGTGAAAGAGGCGGTCGGCGTTTCGGATGCCGTTATCAGCACTGGTGGGGGGGTGGTACTTTCAGATGAAAATGTGCAGCATCTGCGCGGATGCGGGGTGGTGATCTGGCTTGATGCGCCGGCAGAAGTCCTCTGGCAGCGCATCAACGCCGATACCGCTACCGGCGCATCAAGACCGAATCTGACCGCGTTCGGCGGGTTGAAGGAAGTCGTTGAACTGCTCGCACGTCGCCGGGAGCTTTACACCCGCGCCGCTCATCTGATGGTTCATGCGGATGAAGCGCCGCAGCAGATCGCGGAGAAGATTCTCAGTCAAATCAGCGTGCTGTGAAAAAACGGCAAAAAAAAAGAGCCGTGTGGAGGAGGGTAATTCCACACGGCCTGGCGGAGGAGGAAACGAGTTCGTGTCTCTATCTCCCTCACTTTGGGCAAGGCCGCTGCGATTCAACTCCCGCGTCGGCAGGCTGCCTTTGTCGCACACCACCGCGACATAAGCTTCTAGTGCAAGCCCCATGCCAAACGGTGACCGGTGGCGGGTTCTGCCCGGAGATTTTGCTTTTCAGGTAGATGAGTGCCCGATTATTGGACCTTTGGCCGATTTGATGGGGCAATATAAGTGCACGAGTCGGTTCTTGATGCCTGAATACTGCATCGCATGCCCATGAAACGCTGAAAAAAGCGGCAGATGCGCTGGTGCATTGAAGTGGGAAGCAGATAGCTGCAGGAAAGTGGCCGTCCTGTGCGGAGACACCTGTATAAAAGAGTCGCCCATCAGCCCCACCTTGGGCGTAGATCTCGCGGAGTAGCCCAGCCGATAGCCGATACCCAGGGAGTTCTGGCAATTTGCAGGGGATCGCTCCGCAGGATATGTTTAGTAAGTGAACCTTCTCGTGTTGCGACGGGAAAAATCTGACTCATCTGGCGGAGCGGCGATGCAACCCTATCATCTGGCGAAGATTATCAATTGGGCGCCCGACGGCGAACTGCGGTCTCGAAAACGCATGCAGAAAATCATTTTTCTTTTGCAGTCCGCGGGATGTGCGGCCCTCGATGCTGATTTCATTTTGCACCACTACGGGCCCTATTCGCAGGATGTTGCAGCGCTGACCGATCAGATGGTTTCCGCCGAGTTGCTGGTGGAAAAAGAGGAGCCGACCCAGTTGTCCGGGTCGGTTTATTCTTACCGCCTGAGCGAGACAGTTAAGAGCTCGTTGGAGAAATTTGAAGGCGAGGAAACCGGGAAGCGAATGGCTGAGGAAATGGAGGCGTTTCGTGACCGGGCGGTGAAATTGATCGAGACGGACTTAAGGGAGCTGGAATACGCTGCAACCGCGATTTACTTCCGTCGGCACGGGGCAGATTGGAATGACGCTTGGAGAAAAACGGCGGAATTCAAGAAAATCGACAGCTCGAACCCAGCGCTTCAGGGGGCGGTGGAGCTTGCCAAGCAGTTCGCTGACTGACCGCGCCGGGAGAGAAATAGCTCACATGGCTGCAAAGCCCGCAAAAATATTTCGTGATCCGCTTTACAACTACATCAGCATTGACCGGAAGCATGACGCCTGGCTGCTGGACCTTCTGGACACGCCTGAAGTGCAACGCATGCGGCGTATTCACCAATTGGGTGTCAGCTCGCTGACGTATCCGGGAGCGGACCACAACCGACTGTCGCACACGATGGGCGTGGTGCACCTGATGCAGCAGGCTCTTGAGCATCTGAAAAAGATACAGGGTAAGGAAGATATCGACCGCGCCCGCGCGCCGCTTCTTGCCGCCGCGATGCTGCATGATGTCGGGCACGGCCCGTTCTCCCATTTGTTCGAGCCATGCCTCGGGATTGACCATGAAGTCTGGTCTGTGAGGATCGTAAACGACCCGGAAACCCAGGTCCATAAGGTTCTCACGAAAGTGGACAGACACCTGTTCCGAAGCGTTGCGGATTTGATTGACAAGCAATTCACGGGGGGCCCTGCGTGGCCGAAGGCGCTTTTATCAAGCCAGTTGGATATGGATCGCATGGACTACCTGCGACGCGACAGTCTTTTCAGCGGGGCGGGCTACGGCCATTTCGATTATTATCGCATTCTGAATTCATTTGAAATATACGATGAAGATTTGGTGTGGTCGGAGGAATCCAGGCTGGCCATCGAGGAGTACATCTTTGCACGTTATTACATGTACCAGAACGTTTATCTGCACAAAACGACCCGCGGCTTTGAGAAGATGATCGAGGCCATGTGGCGGCGTGCCAAGGCGCTTCATGACGAGAACACCAACGTCGGCCTGGTACCGGCGTTGGCCGAGTTCTGGCACGCCGGGGATGCCGCGACCGTGCGACAATATCTGAAAATCGAGGAATACACCGTGCTGGAGCAGGTTCAGCGCTGGACCGAGCATGCCGACAACCCGCTGGCTGATCTGGCGCGGCGTTTCTTGGAACGAAACCGATTTATCGCAATCGACGCTCCACAGCCGGATAATGGTTTTGCAGGATCGCACACGCGATGGGAATCGGCATTACATGAAGCGATTACTAATGGGGGCTACGATTGCACTGAGGCTTATTGCCTGAAAGACGAGGTCAAGGCCAAATACAACCAACCCTATTTTCCTGAAAAGCAAAACGATGAGCAGAGCGCCCGTAACGCCATCAGAGTTCGTGCGGCAGATGTCGAACGGCCCGTTGAGATTTCAACTATCCTTGGAAGGCTGCGTCCGATGACTGAACGCCCCGCGACCCCGACGGTGCGATACTACGTTCCAGCCGATCTGCGGGACAAAATACGGAAACTGCGAAAGCAGTGGACGCCGCAACCTTAGGGCCGCGAGTACACCGTTCAGTCGAACGGCCCCCGGCCGTTAGGTGGTAATGCCGGCGGCAGATGCCTCCCTCGCGAGGCGCAAAGCCTCACTCCAATGCGGTTCCCGCCCCGGCGACGCGGAGTTTCAAAGCCACGTTGAGCGTAGGCCACGTTGGGCGTAGAATGGGGTCTCCCCGGTGGATGACTATCGAAGCCGGGCCCTTGCAAATGTGGAAAGATAGGTGCTTTCAGCCGCGCACGTCGGCCATTCGTTCGACCCGCCGTCGATTGCCATCGTTATCGGCCGTTGGCTTTTCATCTTGCCAGTTCCGGCACCGGGGATATAATCCACCCTGCAAGATTGTCCTGCGAGGAACATCTCGGCGCGTGCTGGGAGTATCCCGCCGTTGTAACGGTGTTAAAGGCATTTTCATGTTAAACCAGTCGAAGAAGTCGGAAATTATCTCTAGTACGCGAATTCATGAGGGGGACACGGGATCAGCCGAAGTGCAGATTGCCCTGCTCACCGAGAGAATTAACGAGCTTACCACCCACCTGCAATCGCACAAAAAAGATTATTCATCGCGCCGCGGATTGCTCAAGATGGTGGGCAAACGGTCGAGTTTGCTTAAGTATCTCACCCGCACCGATCCGCAGCGCTATCAGAGCATTATTACCCGGCTGGGATTGCGTAAGTAATCGGGTTTTCACGCAGCACCCTTCCTCAACGGAAGGTTGCTGTGTTTATGGGGTTAATGGGGCAAACGGCCCCGCGAAATGTTGTGTAAGTAATTTGGCCGAAAGTCTTTATGCTGCAAGTCGGTTGGATTGATTTAGAGTGATGTTGTGTTGCAGCGGATTGAATACGTAAGGTGAATTCATGACGGTAGTAAAAGTTGAGACGGAGATTGCAGGGCGGTTACTGACAATTGAAACGGGACATCTGGCCAAGCAGGCGGCAGGGGCTGTCGTGGTGCGGTTTGGCGAGACGATTATTCTGGCAACGGTATGCACCACCGATCCCCGCCCGGGCACCGATTTTTTTCCGCTTACCGTTGATTACCGGGAAAAAAGCTCCGCGGCCGGCAAATTCCCCGGCGGCTTTATCAAGCGAGAGGGACGCCCATCCACTAAAGAAACATTAACCGCCCGCATGATTGATCGCCCCATCCGCCCGCTGTTCCCCGCGGGATATTTTGACGAAGTGCTCGTGCAGGTGATGGTGCTTTCTGCCGACGGGCAGAACGATCCGGATATCCTCTCCATCATCGGCTCATCCGCCGCTCTTGCGATCAGCCCCGTCCCATTTGAAGGCCCCCTCGCAGCCGTGCGAATTGGGCGCGTGAACGGTCAGTTCGTCGTCATGCCGACAGCGGCTGACATGGATCAGTCCGATCTCGACCTTCTTGTGGCCGGCACCGATGAAGCGGTGAATATGATTGAAGTCGGTGCACGTGAATTGCCCGAGGCGGCTGTGCTTGAGGCCATTGCGCTCGGGCACGAACATATCAAACGCATCGTCGCCATTCAGCGGGAATTGATGGCCCAGGCCGGTAAACCGAAGGTCTGCCATACCAATCTTCCCCCCGAGGCACTGGTGCAGGCAGTGGCGGCCTATACCGATAAGCTCCGTGCGGCGAAGCAGATCCCGGGCAAACAAGATCGTGCCGCCGCCGTAGATGCCGTCACCGAAGAAATCAGCAAGACATTTACCAAAGCGGAGGGCAATTCAGCCCCGACCGCCATTTATGATCCCTTCCACGTTGCGATGGCGATATCCATGTTGGAAGAAAAAGTGATACGCCGGCTCATTTTGGACGGCAAGCGTCCTGATGGTCGCGATAATACCACGATCCGACCGATTCAATGCGAAGTCGGCGTGCTGCCGCGGACGCATGGCTCGGCAATATTCTCCCGCGGTGAAACGCAGGCGCTGGTCACCACCACGCTCGGTACCGGGGACGATGAACAGATCGTGGACGGGCTTGGCGCCGAATATTCCAAAAAGTTCATGCTTCACTACAACTTCCCTCCGTTTTCAACCGGCGAAGTGAAACGCATCATGGGTCCCGGACGCCGCGAGATCGGCCACGGCGCTCTCGCGGAGCGGTCGCTTGAACCGGTTCTCCCCCCACCCGACCAATTCCCGTACGTTGTCCGACTGGTTTCAGACATTCTGGAATCCAACGGCAGTTCGTCGATGGCGTCGGTCTGCGGCGGAACGTTGGCGCTGCTGGATGCGGGTGTGCCGCTGGTGCGCCCCGTCGCGGGTATCAGCATCGGTCTGGTGACCGAGGGGACGCAGGAAGTTTTAATCACCGACATTCTGGGTGAGGAAGATCACTACGGCGATATGGATTTCAAGGTCTCCGGCACCACGCAGGGAATCACCGGCATTCAACTGGATTTGAAAATCCGGGGTCTGCGGCATGAGCTGATCGTCAAAACCTTCGAGCAGGCCCGCATTGCCCGGCTCAGCATTCTGGAAAAGATGCACGCCGCCATCGCCGCGCCGCGTCCGCAGATTTCTCCCCATGCACCGCGGCTCCTGACGATTCACATCAATCCGGACAAGATCGGCAAGGTGATCGGGCCGGGCGGAAAAACCATCAAGCGCATTGTTGAAACCACCGGCGCCAAGATTGATATTGATGATGATGGAACGGTTTTCATCTCCGCAGTCGGCATGGACGCGGCAGAGCGGGCCCGTGAAGAAGTGGAACGGCTTACCGAAGAAGTCAAGGTGGGCAAGGTCTACACCGGCCGGGTGAGTTCCATCAAGGATTTTGGTGCCTTTGTGGAAGTGATTCCCGGCGTTGACGGGCTGTGCCACGTAAGCGAATTGGCGGATAAATTTGTCAAGAACGCTCATGATGAAGTCAAGATCGGGCAGGAACTTCGAGTGAAGGTGATTGCCATTGACGATCAGGGGCGTATTAAATTGTCCCGCAAACAGGCGGTTCGTGATGAGGCTCAGCATCTGGGTCAGGCACCGGTGCCGACGGCATAATCGAATTCCGATATCGGGCCGCCCATAAACGACGCCCGATGATGTTGCGGTCGATTCGCAACAGCCGGAATCTCGGCGATCAACTTTTTCCGCCTGGTTTGCGGTAGTTCGGATGGTGGGGTTTATCCGGAGGACGGCGATGCCGATAGGGCGTGTAAAGTGGTTTAATCACCGCAAGGGTTTCGGGTTTATCGTCGATGACGCGGGTAATGAAATTTTCGTGCATTACACGGTGATCGACGGCAGAGGGTTTCGTCGTCTGCGCGAGGGAGAGATCGTTCGCTATGAACTGATGCAGGGACCCAAAGGGCTGTGCGCGGCGCGGGTGTATCGGCAGGGGCCGACCCGGCGAGGCGATGCATCGGCGGTACTTGCCCCGGATGCCGCTGCTCCCCAATGACCATGAGGTGGTGCCGGTGGTATCACGATGACGAGCCAATCCAACCTCCCTTCACCGTCGGAACCCGATCCATCCACCGTCAGAGACGGAGATCGACGCGAATCGGAGCGCGTGTTTCGGCTGCACCAGTTGGCCAAGCTCGGCGAACTGGCCGGCGGTCTGGCACATGAGCTTAAAAATCCACTCTCAACCATCAAACTGAATCTGCAACTGCTGCAGGAAGATCTGGCGGACGCACCCGGACTGGAGCAGAGTCGGCTTCGCATTCAGACGCTCCGTCGCGAGGTGGATCGGCTCCATCAGACGCTGGATTCGTTCCTTAAATTCGCCGGCCGCATCGAACTGGATCGTCGCCCCGTGCAGGTTAATTACATCATTCGGGACATGATTGATTTTTTTGCCCCGCAGGCCGCCGCCCATCAGGTTCGGGTATATGCAAGCCTGCTGGATCAGGATCTGACGGCAAATCTCGATGCCAATCTCTTCAAACAGGCGCTGCTGAACATGATGCTCAATGCGGTGCAGGCCATGCCCGACGGGGGCGAATTGATCATCCGTACCTCGGTTCATGATTCTACATTAATTCTGGATGTTGCCGATACCGGCGTCGGTATACCGCCATCGCACCTGCCGCATCTTTTCGAGGCATTCTATACCACCAAAAAAGGGGGCACCGGCCTGGGGCTGGCCATGACACGCCGCATCATCGAAGAGCACGGCGGACATATCAGCGTTCGGAGTGAACCTGGGCGAGGAACGAATTTCCGGGTGGAGTTACCCCTCGGGGGTGCCGTGGTAACATCTCCACCTGCGGAATGAAGGGTCATACCCGCACAAGGGGTCTTTGCAGGAGCTGCCCGCCATGGCGATCGACATGTTTGTTTCTGATGTTGACGGAACGCTGCTTCAGCAGGATAAGTCGATCTCCCGCCGTACTCTGGAAGCTGTCAACGCCGTCCGCTCGCAAGGCATTGGTTTTACCGTCATCAGCGGGCGGCCGCCGCATGGCATGAAGTTTCTCATTGAATCCCTCGCGCTGACCCGGCCGTTGGCCGCACTCAACGGGGCCCTGATTTTCTGGCCGAACATGAGCATCCTGCAGGCGACCACGCTTGAGGCGGATGCCGCAGCCGGGGCGGCGGAGATCATCATTGAGTACGGGCTGGAACTCTGGCTTTACACGGTGACGGATTGGCTGGTGACGGACCGGCAGTCCCCCCGGGTACGCCATGAGGTCTCGGTGGTCGGGCATGAACCCGAACTTTTCCGTCCCGGCGGGGCGCTGCCGCTGGGCATTACAAAAGTATTGGGCGTCAGCGATGATCATCCGCTGGTGGAGCGGTGTGAAGCGGCCGTCATCGCTAAATTGGGCAATCGGGTTTCAGCGAGCCGCTCGCAACCACATTATCTGGATGTAACGGCCCGGAGGGCGGACAAGGGCCGGGGGCTTGCCGAACTGCTTGCCATCGCGGGCGTAGCGCCGGCGGCGACCGCGGTGATCGGCGACGGCCCCAATGATATTCCCATGTTCAAGCTCGCGGGTTTGAGTATTGCCATGGGCAATGGGAGCGAATCGGTGCGAAGCGCAGCAACTTTTACCACGGCGGCCAATACCGACGACGGCTTTGCGCGGGCGGTTGACCGGTATATCCTCCCCGCAGCGCGGCCGGCGAATTCAAAGGGAATGAAAGGATAAATCAGCATGAAGCGTTCCCGCAGGGTGCACCCTCGCAGGCCATCGGCTTTCATCTGCCTGATGCTGCTGCCCGCCATATTGCTGGGCGGCTGTGCCCAGCAGACCCGCGTACCGCTCAAACGCCTGCCGGTGATCCCACTCCAGCAGCAGATCAGCGAGGTCAATACCGTCGCCCGCCGCATTCACACCCTCCGGTTGACCGGCGAATTGACCATTCACTATTTCAACCACCATAACCAGCCGCAATCCCTTTCACTCCACGGCGTTCTGCTCCTCAAGCGGCTTGGATCCGGGACGGAAAATTCCGGCTCGTCGCGGCGCAGGGTCGAGGCGCTTCTGCTCACGACGTATCTGGGCCAGAATGCGATGGAACTCGGCGTTAACCGCCACGGATATTGGCTCATTAACCATCAAAAAAATATCGCTTACATCGGGGCCCTGGATTCCCGCGGCCAAACCCCGCCCGGCGTCCTGCCGCTCAACCCCGCAGAGTTGCCCGCCCTGCTCGGCTTCGCCACGCTCCCCACCAATGGGCTCACCATCCGGACCGTTGTCCCCGGTGCGGACCATACCCGGCTGCTTGTGCTCGGATACGAAGATGGGAGGCTCACCGTGCGCCGGCAAATTACCCTGAGCCGCTATACCGGTCGCATCGATCAGGTGACGCTTTTCGGCCCCGGCTCGCGGGCGGAGGCGATCTGCCATCTGAAGCGGTATCCGCTCATCGCTCCGGACGCCCTCGAAGCGGTAGGCACACCCGTTGACCAGTTGATCTGTCGCCAATTCAGCATCACGGTGCCGGAGCGGCGGATCCGTATTGAATTTGATGTGCACCATGTGCAAAGCAAGCTGCCTGCAAAAGCACGGTTTATATTTCGTCGCCCGAGCCTGCGCGGGGATACGGTTCATGTGATCGCTGCCAAATAATTGCGACACAGGCAGATCAGGTGAACATGGAGCCGTGGATCAGTAGAGCTCACGGCTATCTCTCGCACAAAGGCGCCGAGAACATGAAGACGGTACGATGAAGCGGGCAGATTCTGTGACAAAATCTCTGCGGTGAATAAGAGGGATCACCATCGTGTGCAGCGCGATTCCATACCCTGTCGGCAGCCGCCAGCCGGTGTTATCGGGCTCCGCTTGTTCCAGCAGGCCAGCCCGGCATTTTTTCACTTTTCCCATGTCCACCGGTATCTAATCAACGGACAGATGCAGCCATCGCCCGTGTGCCGATGCGGCCGGCGGGCAGTCTGCAATCGCAGCGGCGGAGAACAACATCATGCCCACGTTTCAGTATGAAGCGCTCAATGGTTCAGGTCAGCAGGTAAAGGCGGAAATTGACGCCGGTACGTCAGATGAGGCGATCAGCAAAGTCCGCTCCCAGGGGTATTTCGTTACCAAAATACGGGAAAAAGCCGCAAAAAAAACAGCGAAAAGCTCTTCGAGTGATCCGACGGCCACCGCCGCCCCGGCCGCTCCCGCAACCCCCGCAGCGGCCCGCAGGAAAAAGAAAAAGAAGGGGCTCAATGACCTTTCCTTCAGTGTCGGCAAGGTTTCGCAGAAGATTCTGGTGCAGTTTACCCGCCAACTTTCCACCCTACAGGATGCCGGCCTCCCGATCCTCCGGTCCGTCAAAATTCTTCATCAACAGCAGAAGCCCGGCCTGATGCGTGACGCGCTGGATGATGTGGCGGCGGATGTGGAAGGGGGCACCACGCTTTCCGAATCTTTCTCCCGCCATCCCCGCGTGTTTGACAAGCTTTATGTCAACATGGTGCAGGCGGGCGAAACCGGCGGCGTGCTCGATGTGATCCTGCAGCGCCTTGCCGAATTCATGGAAAAATCGCAAAAGCTCAAACGCCGCCTCAAGGGGGCCATGATCTACCCCGCCGTGGTCATCAGCTTCGCCTGCTTGATGGTCACCGGCATCATGATCATCGTGATTCCAAAATTCAAAAAGCTTTTCGCCCAGTTCAAGACCGGCCTTCCGGAAATCACCCAGATTCTTATCAATGTGTCCTATTGGATGGCCCACGAATATGGCTGGGCGTGGGTGCTCGGTACCCCCTTTGGTATTTATTTCTTCCTCAAACTCGTCGGCAAGACCAAGCCCGGCCGTTATGTGCTGGATGTCGTCAAGCTCAAAATCCCTGTTATGGGCCAAATCATCAAGAAAAGTACCATCGCCCGCTTTACCCGAACCCTCGGCACCCTCCTTTCCGCCGGTGTGCCGATTTTGGAGGCGATCAACATCACTCGCGACACCTGCGGCAACATGGTCTACGAAAAGGCCCTGCAAAAGGTGCATGACGCCATCCGCGAGGGTGAAGGATTTGCCAACCCCCTGCGCAACGCCCGTGTCTGCGATTCCATTGTGGTCAACATGATCGATGTGGGTGAAGAAACCGGCGATATGGACAAAATGCTCATGAAGATTGCTGACAATTATGATGAAGAAGTCGACGTCATGGTGGCGTCGATGGTGAGCATTCTCGAGCCGATCATGATTGTTGTGCTCGGTACTATCGTCGGCTTTATCGTCATCGCCGTCTTCTACCCGTACATCAAACTGCTCTCGACGATGAGCGGCGGCGGCTGATGCGGCGGCCGGTGCCGCCGATGTTTTGCCCGCGGGGCGGGCCCGGAATTGAGGATATTTTATGGCGACAGGAGATCACAACTTGATTCGCACAGGCTTGCTGATGCGGCGGGCCGCCCGTCGCCGCGGGTTCACCCTGATTGAACTGCTGGTAGTGATTTCCATCATCGCCATCCTGATCGCGATCCTGCTCCCCGCCCTTTCAGCGATTGAAGCCCAGGGGTATGCCACCGCCACCCGCGAGGAGATGACGTCCCTTTCCGCCGCCATCGACGGATATTATGAAACATTCAATGGTTATCCGGGGCCGTTCTCCGAGGCGGATATCTCCGACCAGGATGTCAAGGATCAGAACGGCAATTTCATCACCGGCACACAGAATATGCTCATCGGCCTGATGGGGACGCTGTACACCTCGACGTCACAGTACAACTCAACGTATACGCCGACGGACACGATCACGGATAACGCTACAGGGACGTCTGTCTACGTCACCCTCACCCTCGGTTCCGGCCCGATTGATTACGCCAACGCCGGGGCGCAAAAGGCCTCATTCTTCTCGCCGCCGAACGGGACGCTGCTGACAGAGCCCGTCACCCAAGGAAGCGCAACGCCCACGTCCCTGCCGACGCTGTTTGACAAATTTTCCAGCGGCCTGCCGATCTTGTATTACCGCCGCAATCCCGGAATGCCGGGTTCGGGCGGCCAGCCGGTGGGCTCCAACGCCAACACCAACACCAATGTCGCGTATTATCTGAACTGCAACCTGCCGTACATTGAGCCGGGCGGCGCCGCGCCGTACAACATCGAATGCAGCAATCTGACGAGCGTTTCGCAGCAGTACGCGTCGTTTAATCCGGGGGCCACCGTCCCCAGCGGTGTTACGTGGAGTTCAACCGACACCCTCCCCAACGCAACAAGCGGGGCCTATTGGGCCATGGCGGCCGATGTGGTCAATAGCTCGCTGATGCCTTCCACAGCATCGACAGGCAGCGGCGGCATCTCCTACTTCAATTACACCGGCAACCCGGTGCAGGGAAATTTTGTCCTCATCAGTGCCGGGCCCGACCGCCTCTATGG
>JBMFVY010000044.1:0-26384 GCA_049965755.1 Phycisphaerae bacterium
TTACCTGGACCAAAGACGCCGATACCATCCTGGCAAAGGTCGCCAACTGTAAAGCAGCGTTAGGGACAGTACACTAGCTCCTCGAACCGAAGCTCGATTGTCGCAACGTCCGCGGTTTTCTTCCCGCGACCGACGCAAACGAGGTCACCGTCCGCGGCCTTTTTGAATCCGGTTGTGGCCTTTAACAGGACTCCATCGCTGCTCGACGGAGAAAGGCGCAGAAGTTTCTCCTTGTAGAGAAGCAATATGCCCGCGTGGAGATTACGGGCGGCTGAGAGGAGGCGCTCATCTTTGCCAGTCGAAAAGTCCTCGAGTCCAAGCTGCAACGAGATTATGGCATTGTGAAACAACGAGGTCAGCATCTGATTGAACATACCATGCCGCCGAAATTTATCAAGGGCGCGTCGCTCCTTGATCATGGCCAGTTTCACGCCGGCATCTCCGGGGTGAAGGAGGCGAACTTGGGCGCTTCACCAAAGCTTGCGTCGATGAGCGCGTGAAAGGCCGCCCTGGCGGTGCGGGATATAACACCACCCACTCCGCCCGGAAAAATTGCCAAGGCTGTTTTTATTTTATGCGGGGGGTTTTAGACGCTTTTGTCATCAAATGCTATAATGCGGGGCTTTATTTGAGGTGGATGCACGGCTCGCATCCGACCGGAGCGACCTGAGGTACTATGGAATCCCAATCGACAGCACCGCCTGATACACCTGCAAAAGATTACAAATCGACGCTGAATCTGCCGCAGACAGATTTTCCCATGAAGGCCAATCTGACGCAGCGCGAACCAGCCATGCTGACGCAATGGCAGGACGGAAATCTGTATCAAAAGATTCGTTCATGCGAACATCCACGTGGAAAATGGGTGTTGCACGATGGCCCGCCATACGCCAACGGCGACATCCACATGGGGCACCTCATCAATAAGGTGCTCAAGGACATCATCGTGAAATACCGCACCATGGCGGGGTTTGACTGCGAGTATGTGCCGGGCTGGGACTGTCATGGCTTGCCGATTGAAAGTGCCGTGCAGAAGGAACTGGGGCCGAAGCTCAAAGCCATGCCGCCATCCGAGGTGCGGAAGCTTTGCCGCGATTACGCCATGAAATTTGTCGGCCAGCAGTCCAAGTCGTTTCAACGGCTGGGTGTACTGGGGGACTTTGAACACCCGTATCTGACGCTCAGTCCCGCCTATGAAAAAGGAGTGCTGGAGGTTCTGGCAGATCTGCTGCAGCGCGAGCTGGTTTTCCGGCAGCGGCGGCCGGTGCACTGGTGCACGTATGATCAGACGGCGCTGGCGGAGGCGGAACTGGAATATGGCCCCCACAAATCCACCAGTGTATTTGTCGCCTTTACGATGGATTTATCGACGGGAACTTGGCCGGGGCAATTCGGTCCGCGCCCCCCAACTGCCGGTTATCTCATCTGGACGACCACGCCGTGGACTCTCCCGGCGAATCGGGCGGTGGCGGCTGGGCCCAAGAATAGGTATGTATGCTTGGCTGATTCCCGCGGAGAATTTCCATCGCTCATCGTGGCACAGGAGCGGGTAGAAGCGACGATTCACGCGGCTTCTCAGGGGTCTCTGCGGGCGGAATACCGCCTTGTAGGTGAGCCGATCTCGGGGGAGGAACTTGCTGATTGCGCTATCCAATATCAGCATCCGCTGGATGCCGCACGAATGTGCCCGCTGGTGTGCGCCGATTATGTAACTCTGGAAGATGGCACGGGCCTGGTCCATACGGCCCCAGGCCACGGCGCTGAGGATTATGCCACCGGCAAGCAGTACGACCTGGAAATTTATTCGCCGGTATTGCCGGATGGGCGCTACGATCAAAGCGTCGCCGAGTTTCTTCGAGGGGAATTGATCTGGGATGCCGGGGCGAAGATTCTTGAACATCTCAAGAACCGCCGGGTATTGATTGCGGAAAATATCATTGAACACAGTTATCCGCATTGCTGGCGATGCCGCCGGGCGATCATCTTCCGTGCCACCGAGCAGTGGTTTGTGCGTGCATCGCATGAAAGCCCGCTGGTGCGCCAGGCTGAGAAATTTATTGATGAGGTGCAGTGGATACCGGCATGGGGAAAATCGCGTATCAGCGGCATGCTGGCCACGCGGCCCGATTGGTGCATTTCGCGACAGCGGTCGTGGGGAGTTCCGATCCCCGCGTTTACCGATCCGGACGGCAACATTCTGTTAACCGCCCGATCTACGGCCCGCGTCGCGGAGTATATCGGTCGCCATGGGGCGGACAGTTGGTATATCGATTCACCGGAGAAGATTCTTGGCACTGATCGCTGGTGCGATGAGGCCCTGACGCCGGGTGCGGGAACCAAGCCCGGCCATGAATTTCTCACTGCATCGCTGCGCAAGGGGAGCGACATTCTGGATGTGTGGTTTGAATCCGGCGCATCGCATCGGGCGGTGCTGGAGGGGACGCATCCGCATCTGGGGTACGGCGCGGATCTGTATCTCGAGGGATCGGATCAGCACCGCGGGTGGTTTCAATCAACGCTGCTGGAGGCGGCGGGATATCGGGATACGCCCCCGTTCAAGGCCGTACTGACGCATGGATTTATCGTGGACGGTCAGGGGCGAAAGATGTCCAAGAGTGCGGGAAACGACATCAAGGTTTCCGATGCGCTCAAGGAACATGGCGCTGATGTGCTGCGACTCTGGGTGGCGAGTGTCGATTACCAAAATGACATGCCGTGTTCGAAGGAACTGCTGGCACGCATCGGCGACGCGTATCGAAAGATACGCAATACCTTCCGCTATCTGCTGGGCAATCTCTACGATTTTGATCCGGAGCGTCACGCCGTGCCGCCCGCGCCGCAGAGCGTTGATATGTGGATGCTCGGTCGGCTTGATCATATGGAGCGAGACACGCATGCCGCATATGAAAAGTATGATTTTCACCGCGTGTTCCGGAATATCTATGAATTTTGCAATGTGGATATCTCCGCCCTGTACGCCAAGGCGATCAAGGACCGTCTTTATTGTGAATTGCCCGATTCGCCACGAAGGCGGGCATCCCAGCACATCTGTTTTCTGATGCTGCGGGCGCTGGTAGAGCTTTCGGCCCCTATTCTGGTCTTCACGGCGGACGAGGTGTGGCAGTCGGTACGTCAACTGCGCGGGATGGATAAGGCGCCGGCGTCGGTTCACTGCACAGTTTTTTCAACGCATGTCCATGCGGAGAACGCCGCGCTGGAGCCGTGGCCGCAGTGGATGGAACTGATCGAAAGCGGCAACAAGCAGCTTGACGAACTCAAGCGGACGATCGGCCTTGGCAACCCGCTGGATTCTGAATCGGTGATTGTGGCTCCACCTGACGAAGCGTCTCAGAACCTGGCGCGGTTATATGGGCCGGAGATTGAAGATGCACTCGGCGCCGGATTCCATCGAATTGAAACCGGCACGCAGTGGCAGATTCGAATGGTGGATACGCGCGGGATTTATCCAAGCTGCGCCCGCTCGTGGAAACGGCGGCCGGATGTCGGCAGTGATCCGGAATTTCCGGAATTGTCCGCACGCGATGCCGCGGTGGTGAAACGGCTCAGGCAGGGTGCCGCCACGGTATGACGCGAACTCGGTCGTAATAGCCTGAATTTTTATCATTAAGGATGATTTGTGCCTTTATTGGGTGTCAATATTGATCACGTAGCGACCATCCGGCAGGCGCGTCGAGGGGTGGAGCCGGATCCGGTGTGGGCGGCCGTTGAGGCTCAACTCGGCGGAGCGGGCCTGATTACGGTCCATCTGCGCGAAGATCGACGGCACATTAACGATGATGATGTGCGCCGATTGCGGCCTGCAGTGCAGGTACCGCTGAATTTGGAAATGGCGGCGGTGATGGAGATACGACGCGTTGCCATGGAAGTCATGCCGCAGATGGTTACGCTGGTGCCGGAAAAACGAAGCGAGATTACGACCGAAGGTGGGCTCAACGTCAAGGCACAGTGCCGTTCGCTGCGTCAGTTCATCGCACCGCTGGAGAAAAAAGGCATTATCGCCAGCGCATTTATTGATGCGGATGTCGAACAGGTTCGCGCTGCGGCGGAGGCGGGATTTCATGTCTGTGAGCTCCATACCGGCCCCTATTCGCTGGCGGACTGGCACCGACGCCCGATCGAACTGGATCGGCTGCGGCAGGCGGCGGAGGAAGTGGTCAATCAGGGGATGCAGCTTAATGCCGGGCATGGCCTGAATTATGAAAATGTGAGACCGGCAGCCGCCCTGCCGCACATGGCGGAACTGCACATCGGGCATTCTATTATCAGTCGCAGCGTATTTATCGGCTTGCGCGAGGCGGTGCGGCGGATGCGCGAGTTAATTGAGTCGTAAACATCGAGGAGTTGGCCATATGTTTTCGGGAACTTTCACCGCCCTGATAACCCCATTCAAGAATGACCGGGTGGATGAAGCCGCCTTTGCACGGCAGATCAAGGCGCAGGTGGATGCGGGCGTTACGGGCATTGTGCCCGTCGGAACTACGGGTGAATCGCCCACGCTCTCGCACGAGGAGCATCGGCGGGTGATTGAAGCGGCTGTTAAACTGGCCCGCGGTACGGGCGTGAAAGTCATCGCCGGTACGGGGTCCAACAGCACGACGGAGGCCATTGAACTCACAGCACATGCCAAGGCGTCCGGGGCCGATGCGGCACTTCTGGTGAATCCGTATTACAACAAACCGACACAGGAAGGGCTGGTACGCCACTTTACAGCCATCGCCCGGCAGGTGGATATCCCGATTGTGCTTTACAACATCCCGGGCCGAACCAACGTAACCATGACGGTAAGCACCATGAAACGGCTTGTAAGCGAATGTAAAAATATCGTGGCAGTCAAAGATGCCGCCGGTAATCTGGATTTAACAAGCGAAGCGGTGGGTGCCGGGCTGACCGTTCTTTCCGGCGATGATTCGCTGACTCTGCCGATGATGGCGGTCGGGGCCAAAGGGGTTGTGAGCGTTGCATCGAATATCGTGCCGGAGATGGTGGTATCGATGGTTAAACTCGCTGCGGCCGGGGATTTTTCGGGGGCACGCACGATCCACCATAAACTTTTCGCCCTGTGCCGGGCGTTATTTATTGAAACTAATCCGATTCCGATCAAGGCGGCCATGCAGATGATGGGTCGCGACAGCGGCGAATTACGCCTGCCACTGTGCGAGATTGCAGAATCGAATCGCGCGGTAGTTAAGGCGGCACTTCTGGCCGCCGGCTTGTCACCGGCATGAGACGGGTTACTATTTTCGATGTGAAATAAGGAGTTATCCATGGCCCGGACGATAAACTATTCCGCATTCCAGAGTTTGGCCCTGCTGATTATTCGCATCGCAATCGCGATGGTGTTTCTTTACCACGGATCGCAGAAACTTTTCGGGGCATTCGGCGGTCCCGATTATCACCAGTTTGCTAAATTTCTGGCGGCCAAACATGTCCCGATGCCTATGGAAAGTGCCATCCTATCGGGGTGTGCGGAGTTTTTTGGCGGCTTGATATTCCTGGTCGGCACCGGCCTGCGCCTCATTTCCATTCCGCTGGCGTTTAACATGCTGGTGGCGGTGCTCATGACGGCCCCGAACGGCTTCGGCGTAACCAATAAGCCGTATCCCGGTTGCGAATATCCGCTGACGTTGCTGCTGGTGGTTATCAGCATGGGCCTACTTGGGCCGGGTGAATACACGCTTGACCGTCTGTTTCGCAAACCAGTTAAGGTCATGCCCTGAGAGGGAGTTGGTATGCCCCAATACGCCGTGACATTCGGCCACTGGATCGGTTTTTGGCGGGCAACAGCCGCAGCGGTAATGGTAGCCGGTGCACTGGGGTTATTGGGTTTGGCGGGATGTTCCGACGCACCGATCCAACCCGGTGTGGCTCGTAGCGTGAATCAAGCTGCGGCCAGTCAACCTGTGTATCCGGCACTGGCCGAGGTATTGGGTAATCTGGCTCAAGCAAGCCACAATAAATGCCAACTGAGCCTGCTGGCGGGGTTCAAGGGGTTATCGCCGGCGGCGGCAAAATTTAATCACTACATGGCGCAGAGCCAGAATAAATTGCTCAGCGAGCTGCAACAATGGGCACGGGAACATCATCTGCGACTGCGACAGCACCATCGGCAGGGTTTATTTCGTACTGCAGACAAATTGGAAAGCTCCGCCGATGCGCATGCGTTGCTCAATTCAAGCGGGTCGACATTTGAGCATCTGTATTTATTGCTGATGTATACGGATTATTCGTGGCAGATTCAACTGGATAAGGCGGCTCTGGAATTCAAGATTCCGCCGGTGCCGATTACCTATCTCAAGAACGCCTTACGTGTAAACCGCCATTCCCGACAAATCCTTGCTGATTTGATTTTTAGCTCGAAAGGTGGACAAAAATAACAGGGCGGTATATCGGGTTGGCAGGCAAGTTCGGGTCTTTTTTCGACCAAACATTCGCATTATCGAATAAAATCTCTCGGTCTATTTCACCGGAAATAATACCCACGAATAATTGACTTATCGTGAATTTGTCGATATTCTAAATGTTCTGTACCTACGGGCAAGAAAAGCCCCGACCTATTAGGTACTCTACGGGTAATTTGGGTAAATTCAGCCCGAATAACCTACATACGAGGACTGAGAGCGACAAAACTGAAGCGATATGTTTGGAGTATCAATGGCCTCACAAAAAACCTCTTCGAAGCGTAAAAAGCTCAATAAAAAATCGGTTGCGGCGTCCGCGAAAAAAGCAAGCGGGGGTGTCTCCAGAAAGAAAGTCTCATCAAAACGCGCCATGCGATCAGGTTCCGTGCAGAAAAGCAAATCCAGAATCGTCCCTTCCAAGGCAAAGAAACGGTTATCCGCCCGGTCGGTGGCCGCCAAAAAGAGGAAACCGACTGGCACGAACAAGGTGAAATCAGGTGTAAAGGCCCGAACGGTGGCGATGGTTCGCCGCGCGGCGTCAGCACCCGCCTCAAGCCGCAAGACGAAATCGGCCGCCGCGACCGGTGCGGGGAAAAAGCAGAACGCAATGGATAAATCGGCGACTCCGCCTAAGACGCTGAAATCCGGGCCTGCGACCCCGACGAGTCCCGCGGAAGAACCCAAACTTACCGCCTCCGACTTGGAATATTTCCGTGGATTGCTGCTCGAAAAACGCCGCGAATTGCTTGGCGATATGGGATCGATGGAAAGCCACGCGTTTAATTCTGACGGCGGTCACTCATCGAGTCCGATTCACATGGCAGATGTGGGAAGCGACAATTTTGAACAGGAATTTACGCTGGGCCTCCTGGAGAGCGAACGCCAGACGCTGCGTGAAATCCACGAAGCCATTGAACGCGTTGATAACGGCACTTTCGGTATCTGTGTGGCGACCGGCAAGCCGATCGGCCGCGCACGACTTGAAGCCAAGCCGTGGGCCAAGTATTGCATCGAATATGCCCGGCAGCTTGAACGCGGTCAGAATTCACGTGCAGCGGATGTGAACAATCACCAGCATGAGGACGAAGACGAGGATGACTGATCATCTTCGCCCCGGGTACAATTACCAGAAGTATATTTTTCAGCGTGCGGAAATATCAAATAGCGAATAAATCCTCCCGTACCGTGGTAAGAATTGCGTAACACGGGTTTACGGGGGTACCTTATTTAATTTTCATTTGCCCTTTGCATAATGTTTCTGTACAATTCGAACATGGCTTGAGTTGTAGGCTTTTATAAGGAGCACCCAAATGCCAAAAATCAACCAGCATGGCCAAGTTACCATCCCTATCTGGATGCGCCGTAAACTCGGTATCGAATCCGGCGACTACGTCGATATCGATGAAGGCAAAGGCTGCGTGACGATCAAACCACGCCGTGGAAAACTGCGTCACATTTCGCCGTACAAAGATAAGAAAAAATAACCTTTTACTTTTGACGGCGAAATAAAACTTGAGGGCGATATCGGCTGCGAGCCGTTGTCGCCCTCCTTTCGCGCTCAGCGAGGTTTTAATCGCTGATGCGGATAAAGCGCCGTTGGCAATACGGACAGAAATCGGGAAAAACCGCCGTCTGGATGTTGCTGTCGGTTCTGCATCCTCTACTGAGAAAAACTGCGCTCGCCGCCTGAAACTGCAATGCACACGCAGTCTTCTGGTTTACACCGCGAGCAGGACGCAGCCCGATCCGCGAGGATCGAATCCGATACACTCAGGGCCTCGATTGTTGCATCGAAAACCTCAGATTTGGCGGTTTCATTGCCATTCCGAACCGTGTAACAGCACTTTCGGAGAAGTAGAGTTTCTCACAACGGATGCCGAAATATCCCGTTGAGCTCTTCAGTGCGCCGATCGGAATGCGCAATCTTAGCGTACACCGAACCTGCTGATCGCAGGCCCCAGTAAGGGGAAGAAGTCACAACACGCCCGTCGCGTAAAGCCAATCCTGTTCGCCTCGCGGCCGTCTTCCGAGAGCCCGCGTCGCTATTTGATACTCATGTCAAGAGAGTAGTTTAGTGGTATGTTAAATGGTTTGGAATCGCGGGGCGGAAATGCCGCGATCAGAGGAACTGATGAAACCACTGCTGAGAGTTTTAGAGGGTGTCTGGCCATATCGCTGGCGGGTTGTGCTGGGGCTGCTCTGTGCGCTGGGCGTTGGGCTTTCCTACGCTTCAGGCATTGCTACGCTTCTGCCGGTGATGAAGATATTTATCTCCACGCAGGGGGTGCATGGCTGGGCCGATCAGGCGGCGGCGGAGAGCCGCCTGCATATGGGATTGATGGATCTGGATCAATCGGTTCACGCCAAGACGCTGGCGATTATCATCTCGCGCGTCGGCCATGCCACTCCCGCTGCGCTGGCGAAATTAAGCCCCGGCGACCGTATCACGCGGGTGGCGGTCATCTCGGCCCGTACCGGGACACGCACGGTGAGCCGGCATTGGCAGGGGATGATGCGGCTTCTGGCCCACACGGCGGATAACGCCCGAGTTCACTTTACCATCGCATCGAGCAGCGGAAATATCATCGCACAGCCGACGATCACCATGCCTGGCACGCACTGGTACATGTGGCTGTTTGTCGATGCGATCAGCGCCTTGCCGCAGAGCCGCTGGTGGTGCCTGCTCTGGGTGATGATGGTGTTTGTCGTTCTGTGTTTTGTCGGCAGTGCGTTCCGGTACATGCAGCAATACATCAGCATGACGCTGGCGGCAAAAGTGGTGATTAATCTGCGGCGGCGGATGCACAATCGGATACTGCAGTTGCCGATGCAATATTTTTCAAAGCACGGCACGACGGATCTGACCAGCCGCCTGACTCAGGATACCAATACGCTTACCGAGGGGCTGACTACGCTGCTGGGCAAGACGATGCTGGAACCGATGAAGGCGCTGGCGGTGGGCATTGTGGCATTACTCATTGACTGGCGGATTTGCGTCGGCACGATGGTGATTCTGCCGATCATCGGCGTGATTATCCGCAAATTCTCCAAACGGATGCGGAGAGCCAGCCGGAAGGGGCTGGAAAAATGGTCGGACATGTTGGGGATTATCAGCGAAACATTACTGGGCGTGCGCATCGTCAAGGCGCACAATGGACAGGGATATGAACGACGCCGTTTCAGTAAAGTCAATCGATATCTTTACGACCAGCAGGCGCGATTGGCGCACTACACCTCGCTTTCCCGCCCCACGATTGAAACGCTTACCATCGTGCTCGGATGCATTCCCGTGCTGATCGCCGCAAAACTCGTGCTCAGCCACTCCATCAATCGCGATTCGTTCATCTTTCTACTGGCCTGTTTTGCGGCCATTTTCGAGCCGCTGCGGAAACTTTCGGACGTGAATTCAAAATTGCAGCAATCGAATGCGTCGGCCACACGAATATTTGAAATTATTGATGAACCGGTGGAGGAAAACTCCGATACGCCGCTGCCGGCACTTCCACCGCTTTCGAAAGATATCAGGTTTGAGAGTGTGCGATTTACGTATGCGGGTTCGCATGAACCAGTGCTGCAGGATATTGATTTTATGGTGCGCCGGGGACAGACGGCGGCGATTGTCGGCGCCAACGGATCAGGCAAATCAACTTTGCTATCGCTTATTCCGCGATTATTGATCCCCACCGGCGGACGAATACTTGTTGATTCAACGGATATCGCAGGGGTGTCGCTCCGGTCGCTGCGAAAGCAGATCGGCCTGGTGACTCAGGATACCATTTTGTTTGCCGACACGGTTTATAACAACATCGCCTATGCCACTCCGCACGCCAATCGCGATGCCGTGCTGGCGGCCAGCCGCCAGAGCTATGCAGATGAATTTATTTCGCAGTTGCCGGAGGGATACAACACGCTGGTGGGACAGTCGGGCGTTCGGCTTTCTGGCGGACAGCGGCAGCGAATTGCTATTGCCCGAGCGATACTGCGTAATCCGGCCATTCTTCTGCTGGATGAAGCGATGAGCCAGATTGACGCGGACAGTGAACAGAAGATCAATATGGCGCTGAAGGATTTTATGCGCAGTCGAACGACCTTCGTCATTGCCCATCGCCTGAGCACCATTGTGGGGGCGGATATGATCGTTTGCCTGGATCATGGCAGGATCATCGGGCTGGGAACGCACGCGGAATTGCTTGCAACCTGTGCCGGGTATCGACGAATATGTGAAAGCCAGTTTGCGGCCGAACCTGCCGCCGTTTAGGGCTGCCCACGGCATCCGCGTCAGGTCCGGCTGCATCGGCTATACTGCCACCATTATGGAAACCAGACCGACATTATTTACCAATGGAAAGCTGATCCACCCCGACCGATCTCGTCCGCGGGAGGAAGAACTGCTGGCGGTGGACGGCCGAATCGCTCGATGCGGGACCGGTCTCAAAGGCCATGCACCACGGGCGAAGGTAGTTGATCTTCGGGGTCGGTACCTATCACCCGGATTTATTGATATTCACGTGCACTTTCGTGAACCCGGCCAGGAGCATAAAGAGACGATTGCCACCGGGGCGGCGGCGGCAGCGGCCGGTGGCTTCACTACAGTCTGCTGCATGCCGAATACCAATCCGGCACTGGATGATCCGGCGCAGGTTGAATTTGTGCTCAATCAGGCCCGTCGGGCGAATATGTGCCGGGTGCTGCCGTTTGGTGCCATCACGAAAGGGAGAGAAGGCAAAGAGCTGGCGGAACTGCATCTGATGCATGAAGCCGGTGCAATCGGCTTCAGCGACGACGGTGTGGGCGTCGGGTCGGCGGCGGTGATGAATAAGGCTTTTCAGTATGTCAAAATGTTCGACGGGCTCATCAGTCAACACTGCGAGGAACCCACCCTTTCGGGCGGGCCGATGAATGCGGGTTTGACGGCCAACCGGCTGGGCCTCTCGGGCCTGCCGGCGGCTGCGGAAGAATTGATGATCGCCCGCGATCTGATCCTGAACCGTGCGATTGGAGCGCGGTATCACGTGCAGCACATCAGCACGGCCGGTGCGGTGGAACTGGTGCGGCAGGCGCGGGCTGATAATCAGCGTGTTACGGCAGAAGTGGCTCCGCATCATCTGCTGCTGACCGAAGAGGCCTGCGCCGAATATGACACCCATACCAAGATGAATCCACCGCTGCGTACCCAGGCGGATGTGGACGCCTGCATCGCCGGGGTGGCGGACGGCACAATTGAAGTGCTCGCCACCGACCATGCGCCGCATGCCCGCGAGGAAAAAGAACAGGAATTTGATCGTGCACCATTCGGTATCGTGGGACTTGAGACGGCCTTTCCGCTTTATCTCGAAGCTCTGGTGCGGCCAAAGCATATTTCGCTGCCGAAAATGATTGCGCTGATGACCCTGAATCCCGCGCGGGTGATTCGCCAGGAGAATGTCGGAACGCTGGCGGCGGGAGGATGGGCGGACCTGACCGTATTTGATCCAGATGAAGAATGGACGATCGATCCGGTGCGGTTCAGATCCAAATCTCGCAATACACCATTTGCAGGCCGAAAGGTGCGCGGAAGAATTAAAATGACGGTGTTTCAGGGGCGCGTTGTCTATCAGGATGGCCCCGAGCATAAAACACGGTAGCACGCGAAAACGGTGTCGGGATGTTAATTATCGATGCCTACAACCTCCTGCACGCAGCGGCCGGTCGCCGTGGTAAAGTAACGGGCCTGTCACTGAATCAGTTCTGCAGTGTATGCCGGGGAATGAAACTCACATTGGTGATGGACGGCGTTCGTAAACCGCATGAGCCGCAGGTTGGCGATTACGAGGCCCTTGATTTGAAATGGGCGGGATGCGGCCGTTCCGCCGATGATGCCATCATTGCGTTGTGTAAGGCATCGACGGGGCGGCGGGATATCTGTGTGGTAACGGATGATCGGCAACTGCGGTCGCGGGCGGAAACGCTAGGCGTGCGGACGCTCCATTGCGGCACATTTCTTCAGCAGGTTTATACTCACCGACGGCAGGAGAACCGAAAACAGGAACCACTCGCCAAACAAATGCCCACGCCGTCGGCAGTTGAAACCCGATTCTGGATGAAGGTGTTCGGTTTTATGCCGACAGATGATGATGATACATCCCCATCGGGTGTTCAGCAGAGCCCGAAGACATCATCCCGGCGGATGGATCGGGAATTAACCGAATCAGAAATTGACGCCATTGATATGCGAACATTTTTGGATTAGCAGATGATCGGTGCTGCAGCGGAAATATGCTTTTTAAGGAAGTTCCATGGCCTTGATAATCAAATGTCCGATGGTTTATACGGTGTGCGTGGAATCCCGGTTCGGCCCGATCACGGGGGGATATTTCGAGGGACGATTGATGTATCTCGGATTCAGCCGAAGTGATGCGCCGGTTCATGCCATCATGACGGCATATGCGGGTGCGCCCCTGCTCATCGCCGCATCGGCCAGGCAGCGGCGGGATTTTGAGCAAATCGTCCGCCACATTGAAACCCGCAGCGACCGATCGCGATTGAGACTCCACGCCATTGGCACTCCGTTTCAGGAGGAGGTGTGGACTCAATTGCTCAAAATACCTTACGGAAAAACGATTACCTACAAACAGCTTGCGGAGGCGTGCGGCAGGCCCAAGGCTTTGCGGGCGGTTGCCCAGGCCTGCGGGGCCAATCCTATTGCCGTCTTAATACCCTGCCATCGGGTGATTCAATCCAGCGGCCGGATCGGCGGCTACCATTGGGGATCGGATCTCAAGAAGGCACTCCTTGCGCACGAGGCAAGTCTGGCCACGGACTCGGAACCGGTGCCGGAGGTGATCGATCAGGGATCGCTGTTTTGAGTTGAGCGTAAGCCGCGCTTCAGGCTCCCGGCATCACCATGCAACATCGGCGGGGCTCGGCATAAATTCTGTATGGCACAATCGAGGCGGAGAGAATTTGCGCCGGTTTGTCCACCGCCCGCAGGCAAAGAGCAATGACGTTTTTCCCCTTTTCGTGAGGCTTGAGCCAGCATTCGGGGAGATAATATTCTCGCTGTCCACCATCCTGCCAGAAGCGCCCGTAGTTGTGGCCATTGAGATAGATGAAGCCGGTTCCAACCGCCTGAATTTTAAGACACCACGGCAGCCAGACATCGGGGCGTACAGGCGGCAGATGAAACTCCATGCGATGCCACGAAAGCAGATGCGGCTGTATCGACGCATCGTATCTCTGCGGCAGTAAATGGGAATGCCACGAGCTGTCATCAAAATCCGGCGTGTTCCACCGATGTTCAACGCCGACGGGTGCGGAGGCAATTTCCATGGGGCCGTCGAGATGGGAGATGGGACGCGGCGCATTGGCCGACACCAGTTTCACCAGGCCGAGACCGCCGGGGCCGCCGACATTCTGCACCAGGACGGCAATGCTGTTTTCCCCGGGTTTCAGCGCCCCGGCGGCGTTGAAAGTCCAGGGTCGCGACCAGCTATCCGCCGTACCAATTAATTTTCCATTGACGAATATCCAACCTTTATCATCGATCCGGGTGAACATCAATTCAGTAAGGTGCGACTCGATCTCCCGGGTCGTCAAGGTAAGCCGGTGGCGGAAGACCGCCCAGGAATTTGGCGAGAGCTGTGTGGCGGATTCGGCATCGCGGCAGAAAGTCTGCTGCCAACCGGCGGTGGAGACATCTCGGCGGGCCCATCGAACGGACGCAGGCTTTCGCGGCGGTTGGATATGCTTCATCTGCCAGTGTTCCAGCATCCGGCCTGCAACTTCGGTGGGCTTAAATGCCAGTTCGAAAATGCCGTAAAGCTCCTCCATGGGCATGCCGCCATTGAGATGGCCCCGATTTTCGTAAACCAGCATGGCATCATGGCGGCCGGGAGCCAACGGGGATTTGGGCGTAAAGACGCAATTTCCGGTGCCGGAATTATAAAGCACGTGCCCGTCCAGCATGGCTGAGGCGGTATCATTGGTCGCGACGCGGGCCATGAGCGCAGCACCGGAGACATGCCCGGGCAGCGGTTCAAGAGACAGCCGCGCTCGATAATAATTAAAGCCGCTCAGATAGTACCCCAGATCCACCAGCGATTGGCCCTGCTTTACCGCCCGCCATTGTGTCGGGGTGGGATCAACGGCGGTTCGGCAATGTGTGATCTCAACCGCGGAGGGCAAAACTCCACCGGGGCGTCGGATGGCGGGTTGTTTTTCGGGAAGCCATCTGGCTTGCGCGGCGGAGGATATCCCGGGTGGAAAATAGAGAATTTTAGATCCGAATTTTTCCAGCGAATATCGGAATTCCACCGCCTGCAGGCGTCCGGCCGTGATTTTCGCCCGGCCGGAGCGGGGGCGGCCGTCGCGAATTTTTCGGACAAAGACATACAGGCCGCCGCCGGGGGCTTCACGGGCGGCAACGCTTACATCGGCATGTTCGACGGACGCGGATACCTTGATCGCCTGCGAGCGGGCGATTTCCGGCCCGTGATCGCGCAGCATGGCGGCCAGCGCCTTAACGCGCAGGTATTTGGCGCCGATCCCTCCGTTTTCACGGATCGGAGCGCTGTAGTCATAGGAAGTGGCGATGCCGAGTGCCGGTCGGGGACCGAAATTAGTCCCGCCGAAGAGCATGTAATAGTTAATCATGGTAACGCCGTTCTGCATGCAGAACAGGGTAAGGTTGTTGATCTGTTCCGGCCCAATCCCCCGGCCGTAGTGATCCTCATTGGTGCGCAAGTCCGGAACACTATTAACCGAGGTAAACCATCCGCCCTGAAGTTCAGCGGTCATCAGCGGAGCATCAGGCTGACTGCGGCGCATGGCGTCAATCGAACCCTGAACACTGTTGACATCGGCCCGCGGATAAAAATCCATGGTGTCAAACACCCGGCGCAACAGCGAATTGCGTGCCTGGAGAACACAACTGCCCCAGTTGATGAAAAGCGGAACATTGATTCCATTCTGCAAGGCGCCATCAACCAGCGATTCCACATATCGGCGCTTCACCTCCAGCGGGAACGAAGTAAAGTCATATTCGTTTTCCACCTGAAACAGAAACACGCCGTGCCTGCCGACCGGCTTGCGCGTGAGCTGATGGCGGGCGATCACCGGGCAGACGGCATCATACCAGTGCCGGCTCCATGCCATGAAGACGGGGTTGTCACTGCGCAGCCATTCGCCGCGATATCCGGACGGTTTGTGGGTCAGGAGCCATTGGGGAAAGCAGCCCGTATCCCATTCTGCACAGATGTAGGGGCCCGGACGGATGGTAACGTAAAGGCCGAATTCCTCCGTTGCCATATGCAGCCAATCATCGAGATCGGTTAAATCGACGTGAGAAAAATCGGAAAGGGATGACGGCGGCTCCTTTTCGCACATGTTCCACGGTACATAGGTCTGCACAGTGTTGAAGCCGGCCTCCTTGATTTTTTCAAAGCGGGCCCGCCACATCGGTTTGGGGCATCGATAATAATGAAAACATCCGCTGTAGAGGAAAAAGGGTTTATTTTCCACAAACAGCGATTGCCCGTCGTAACGGACGCGGTGCGGATGGGAAAATGGCCGCCCTGTCGGGAGTTCCGCCGCCGATGCGGATGGAGTAACGCCCGGCGCGCTCAGCCCCGCCGCTGACGAGAGCAGCATGAATTTCAATACATCACGACGAGGTAACTCTACGGGAGATTTCATTTAATACGCTCCTACCATCGCGTCCCACGGTGTTCATTGAGCAGGCGGGGGATGCCTGAACCGCCAGAACGTAGCATCATAACAAAGTTACGAAAGTTGCAACTGCAGGTTCATATCGGCTGCGAGACAACGAACGCATTGCAAATGGATTAAGAGAGATTGAGAATGCACCCGGGACAAAATCGGTGTTTATCGGACAAAATCCGATCATAACGATGGCCCGGACCATCAAATCGGCTGAGATTCAAAGTCCGGCGGGTTGATCATCTCCGCCTGAGGGGAATGCTCGGCTACCGAATTAAGCAGCGGGCCGAGATCATCGTACATCATGGAATCAAAACGGGCCGTCCGGATGTTGCCCGCGGAGGATTCATAATTGATATCCACAATCCCCTGCGATATCCAATGGCGGTTGTCAATGCGTTTGATCTGGTTCCACACGATGCGCTGACCATTGCTCAGGGTTACGCCGGAATCATCGGCGACGATTTTCCGTCGACTGACCCGCCACCACCATAATCCCCCAAAAGCGGCCAAGACGACGATACCCAAGGCAATCCAGCGCTGATTTTCGATATCGGTGACGGTGTGCCACCCGGGAAAATTGAGCAGATGAACGATGTGATCGTAATGCGAGCGTTCGTCCATGGTGGCGTGATTCCAGCCGGGCCAGGTCGCAAGCATCTTCTTGTAGCGAGCATCAACGCTGGTGGAATGCTGCATTCGATGCACCATCTGATCATCGTGGCTGGGCCAATTTACGAAGCCGTCCCACGCGAAGAGGGCCGCGAAAATCAGACACAAAAATACGAGGATCATGGGGCGGCGGCGTTCAAAACGTGCAATGCGGGCAGTGAAATGCATATATTTATGTCGCCTTTGCTCAATGACGCCGATCAGAAACCCGGCGGTCCAAATTCCTGTTCGAAGACATAATTCCAGAAGACCGTTTTGATCCGCTGCGAAAACTGCCCCAAACCGACCGGATGGGTTGGGATGCGCGGCACGCGATGAGGGTTTTTGAGCCCCCACTCGATAAACGCGCTGGTTTCATCCAGTAATCGCCGACGAAATTGCTCGTAGGTTTCCAACCGCGAGCGCCTGTGGGGGCCGAAATAAATCATGGCGTCAGGAATCCTCAACCAACACCGGGATTATAGTCGCACCGGAGCTGCAATCAATTTCGGCGCACACCGTTGCCCCAACTCATCCGCCAAACCGACATTCAAGTTCTCCCGTCGGCGAAATGGCCGCCGACTGCTCCCGGCAGCCTTGAAGCAGCTTACTGTTTACATCGGCTACCAGTGGCCGATAAACTAAAGGAAAATTCGGTAAAAGTCCGAGAATGATTATGTTAGAATGCCGAAGGGTCTATTTCGCGGGTCGGGTGCAGGGTGTAGGATTTCGTCAAAGTAGCGTGGATTTGGCCCGGGGCCTTCCACTCTCGGGCCAGGTTCGAAATCTGCCAAGCGGCCGAGTGGAATTGTTGGTTCAAGGATCTGCAGAGAATTGCCGGAGATTGATTGATTTGCTGAAGCAACGTTACGCCGGATACATTGTGAGCATTATCGAGGAACCGGCACCGCGTATTGAAGCGACCGGCCGAATTGAGATCGTTCGATAGACACGTGCGACGACGCGCCTGAATGGCGATGTGTTCCGCGGTAAAAAGGAAACCTGAAATTTGAGTAAAGCCCAAAAAATCTTTCTGATAGCATTGGCGATTTGTACCGCGCTATCCATCGTGTTTATATTTCTACACGCCCACTTCTCGGCTGCGGCGCATCAGACGGCAAACATTGCTGCAACGGCATCAAAAGGTAATCATGGAGTTGCCGAGCATTATGCCAATTATGTCGCCCGTGAGGAAATCACCACCAGAATGTGGATGGTGATATTTTTCATGCTGACGGGTTCGATGATGATATTAGCACTTGTAGAATTTGCGGTTCTACCGCTGCTGAGCTTGCATCGGGTCGGCGCTCTTTGTCGGGTCACCTATTATGAGGGGCTTCTGCAGCCATTTACGCTGGTGGCGTTTGTCATCGGCCTGGCGGCTATTGTGGTGACGACTTTTATCCCATTCGACACCTTTGGCGAAGACACGACGATGTATCGCGATATCGCGATCTCATTTGTTTCGATGTTCGTGCTGATCATCACGGTGTTTGTAACCGCCAAAGTTATCGATGAAGAGATTGAAAACCGTACCATGCTCACGCTGATGAGCAAACCGCTGGCGCGCTGGCAGGTCATCATCGGAAAATATCTGGGCATTGTGTGCATTGTATTTGTCGCCTCGGCCGTTCTGATGATGTTTGCGGCGGGGTGTGGATGGCTGCGATATTTTTCAGATCAGCGAATTGATCTTTTCGTGGCGAGCATTCAGGGGCGCGAGCAGCTATTTTGGGATAATGATCGCGCGATACTGCTGATGATTCCCGCTTTCCTGCTGGAATTTCTGGAAATGTGTACGCTTGCGGCGATCAGCACCGCGATTGCCACCCGTTATTCCCTCGCCGTCAATATGACGGGGATAATTATTTTGTACATTGTGGCGAACCTGACGCGATTTATTCCAGCGCTTCATGCCACCGGCGCGCTGGCGGCCGCATTAAACGGCGTCAGCTATTTATTGCCGTACCTGAGTAATTTTGACATTAATCAGTGCCTGGTTTATCGCCGGGTCAGCATGCCCGGGCATTACATTGCCGACGCACCGACTTGGGGGCAGATATGGGAATATGTCGGGACGGCCGTTATCTATGGGGTCATGTATATTGGTGCCGCGTTAAGTGCGGCCATAGCATTATTTCGAAATCGCGAGCTTATCTGAAGAGCGTTGGCGATCCTCCCGGACATGGCCAGCTACTCTCTCCCGCCAGAGTAGGAGGAAGTTCAATAATCGGCAGGTGAGCATGCGGGAACCACACCGAGCATGTTGGGGTTGAGATATTGACCGGGAAGGGCTCGCCTGATCGGCTGCTCAAATTTCGCCTGCCCTGCCATAGACCGCCATCGGCCCGGCCTCAAAAATGGCTGTGCACCAGGCACGGGAGTTCCACTACTCACGGGGATTAAATCGCAGGTATGGGGCGAGGTTGCTCAGGGTTACGGGACCAAAGCCCTTCAATTTTCGCATGGATTGGAGATTGGGAAATGGTTCGCCTCCCGGGTGATTTCGGAAAAAAGCCCGCCGGTATGAAATTATTTTGGTCGCACGGGCCGGACCAATTCCCGGGAGACGAGTCAGCGAAGCCCAGGTGGCCGTATTGGGATTGATGGCGGATTGCGTAAGCACACCCCCCTTTCCCGACATATGCGACGTTAGGCCCGCCATTTCCCAAACCATCAGAATCCCGAGGAACAACAAAATGGAATAAAGCATAGATACGTGAATGGCGGGCCATTGGGGATAAAGCCTCTTCAGCCGGCGGCGGCCGGATTCAGGAATTGAAGATATGTCGGCGGGTTGATCCACTACTCCCTCCGGATTTTGTTGGCCATTTTGGCGCGCCCGTCATCGACATCGACCTGCAACCATGAAACTTATTTTGCACCGGGCGCGGGACCGGGAGTAACCGGGGCCGGCGTCGTCTGGCCCGCGACGCGCGATCCTTCCGCCTGTTTGGTTGCCCCCATTCGTACATTGATGACGGCGCGGCGCATGCCGCCCCAAACCTGAAACGCCGGTTTGGCGGCAAGATCAGGTCCGAAAAGGCCAGCGGCCGGAATACTGCCGTTTTCACTGTCCAAGAGTTGATTCCAGCAGATGGCTTCAACGAAGGGCTTGGAGAGGATGATGTTGGTGACAGCTTCCAGCCATTTGGCCTGGAGCTGATCATTCCAAGGGCGCCTCCAAACCCCACCGTTTTTGGTTGCATCGTCGGCAACACTGGGTACTGCGAGGCGGGTGACGATGACCGGTTTACCCAGCGGGGCAAAACGATCCAGGAGCATGGATATCTGAAACAGATCCCGCAACCAGCATCCGTCACGCGGAACGCCAAACGAAAGCTGCAGGCCGAAGACATCAAATGGAACGCTGCTTTGCGTGGCCATCTCGGCATAGATCATCGGTGGAATACTGCGCTGATTTTTAGCGTAATATTCGCCCCACGGCTGGGCAATTTCAATCATGGTTTTGGCGTTGGGGTTGATTTTTTTCACCAGATTGACGGCCATTCGCGTCAGATCCATGATTTGATCAAAGGTAAAGCTGAAATGGCTGTTGACGTGAAGTCCGCTGATGACATTCCACAGCCCCACGCCGGCCGCATAGCGGGTGACCACGCGTTCAACATGTTCGTAGAGCAGGCCGCGGACGGTTTCGTAGTCATGTTCCCAGATATAGAGCCAATCCGGAATGTAAGTTTGGGAAAAATGGACGAGGGGACCGGCGGCAACGGGAATTTTTGCCCGCCGGAGAAAGTCTGTCCAGTCATCGAAAGCCCGCCAGCCCACCATCTGTTCCGTAGGTTCTATGACTTTCCATGGTGTGGGAATCATCGCAAAATCGGCCGCGCTCATCAATCGACGCCGAGAGTTTTCATCGGTCGCATTCAGGTCGATCTGACAGCCGAAGACACCCGCCGAAAAGCTTCTGGTAGAGATGCGCCGATGAAGGAGCAGTTCGGCGTGAACGGCGGCGGTCTGTTCGGAGAGCGGGATGGCCAGTGCGAGGCAACGGTCGGCCAGCAGGCTGGCGCGGGCTGGATCATCGAGATTTTCGAGTGCTTCAATGAGGAGATCCCGCGCTTCTATAAATTTTTCATTGACCTGATGGGCATCGGAGATATCAAAAAGCCCCCAGTCTTCACGCTTCTGCACGAGGCGCATCATGCGGCTGCGGGCCAGTTCAAGATTAAGGATGTATGGATTGGCGCGTTCCGGAAGGCGAACGGTTTCCAGCATCACCTGCCCGAAACCCTTAACTTCCCACATCACCACCAAAGCGGATGGGCCGGCGGCTCTTTTACGACAGCGAATTTCCCCCTCGGTGTAGGCAAATTCACCGCGGGCGGGAACACTGTCGGCGCCAACCAGATAGACGGCTGATAAATCAAAATCTGCCGGCTGCTCGCCATCACGAAATACCTGAAAACGCAGCATGAACCAGCCGATCTCCAAATGAGGCCTGAGTAACGTGGCGCATCAAGGTTACGGGGAGGCCTGAAACAACCATCCGCCCACACCTGATGCTGCTAATATAGGTTGATCCGGCCATTCGTCAACCATCCGCGAGATCGGCCGCACGTACCGGGAAGCCTCCCGGTACGTGGTGTACTCAGGTGGTTGACGAGCCGGTGGATTTGTCCGCCCCATCACCCAGTGCTTTGGGCGCCATGGATGCTTTGAGTTTGGCCAATTCATCATCCACTCCAGCAGTGGCACGCAACTGATCGAGATCCCGCTCGGTCTGAGTTCGAGAATCGAGAGGATCGGGAATGGCGCCGGATTCGGAGAGACTTTGCATCGCATCGGCACGCGATTGCATTTTATCGGCCTTTTCTTTGGCTCGCTGCAGTGCATCGCCGACATCGTTGAAATTTTTGCCCACGCCGGAAATACTCTCGGATACCTTGACCTGCGCCTTGGATGCGTTGTACTGGCTCTTCATAACCTCTTTCTGCACGCGGAACTGCTCGATGCGCGATTCAAGCTGCTTCTGGTACGCGATGAGCTTCTGCGACTGCTCCACGATATGATCATGAGCCTGCTGAAGCATCTGAAGTTTCTGGGTGGCGGCCTGTTTGGCCAGGAGAGCCGCCTTGGCAAGATCATCCCGATTCACCTGCACCGCCATTCGTGCGTCACTGTCGCTATGTTGAATTTCAAGTTGCGCGGCATCCATCTGATGTTCAAGCGACTTCTGTTCGGTCACCACATCGGCGAGATTACGCCGCGTCTCCTGCAGGCCCGAGAGCATGCGTTCATACGACAGATCAAGCGTATCGTTGGGATTTTCGGCGTGCGAGAGAAAATTGTTGATCTTGGCTTCAACAATATCCGAGGCACGTTTGAAGAAACTGGACATCTCATACTCCTTTAATCATGTATTAAAACTTCACTTTCAGTCGTTGACCGGAATGACGATCTGGGGCGACGCAGGCTCCGGCAGAACCGATTGGTCTTCAATGGGCTTGACGGCCGTCCCGACGGCGAAGAATTCAATGACATGCGGCTGCCAATTGTGTGATCCCTCGTGAAGATTCACCCCCACAATCCCCTCGGCGCCGGCCTCATGGGCTTCATTCTGCATACGCTCCATCGCCAGTTCGCGGGCGTCATACATGGCCTGAGTAAACTGTGTAATCTCGGTGTTGCGGCCGATGTTGCCGAGGGATTTCAGGAATCCCTGATGAGCTACATGATACACACACGATCCCATGACCATCTCCAGCGGCCGATGGCCCGCCTTGAGCAGCATCCAAAAATCCTGCCCGGAGAGGTCGGAGGTGAAGGGTCTTCCCTGCGGACCCTTGAAACCGGGATGGCCGGAGCTGTGGGCGATAGCCGTTCCAATGGCCATGAATTCGAGAATCTCGCGGTCCCATTCGAGCCGTTTCACTTCCAGCCGGACGCCCACGACGCCGTCGGCGGCCACAGCCTGGGCTTCTTCGGTCATACGTGTCATGGCCAGTTCGCGGGCGTGATACATCGCCTGGGAGAGGACATTGAGTTCCTGATTTTGCGACCACTGCCCGTACTGGATGCCCATGTGATAGATACATGAGCCGACGCATAGACCGATGGGTTCAAAACCGGCTTCACGTACCATCAGGAATTCATTGACGGATAGATCGGAGGTGAAAATTCCCTCGCTCTGGCCGCTTTCCCGCAAACCCTTGAGGCGTTCAATGGCATGTTTGGGCAGTCCGTCGAGTGCTGGATTCTGTGACATATCAGATGACCTCCTCGGTAATTTCAAGTGACCGGCGCATCGGTTTATCCTGAACGCTAAAAACAGCTTTAACTTTTACAGGTCGATGCATTCCCGGTTCGTGCTGAACCGCCGTACCCATGGCGATATGGCGATACATACAGCGGCCGGTTGGATAATTTTCCTCGGGCTCAAAATAGAGCAATTCTGAAAATTGCGTGCGGGCGAGCACCCCCGTGCCCAAGCGTGCGCCATCACTGGCGAGCAGGCCATAAGCCGCCTGCCGGACACGGTTGACGAATTGGGAAATCGTGGTCATTTCCCGATTCATATACGGGGCAGCGGTGAGTGAATTCAGCGCGTTCTGGCGCATATAGGCGGGTTGATAGAGCCAGTCGTAATGTGCACCGATGGCCAGCCCGACGGGGACGATGCCGGCTTCAAGCAGCCGGACAAATTCCAGCGCCGAAACGGTTGCGACCAAAGGCTTTTTGGAGGGTGGAAGTGAATCGACGGTAACGGCTGTTCCGTAGACGGCAAAGTCCATCTGCTCCGCCCCCAATTCGGCCAGACGCGAAACTTTCATTCGCACATCGACGACAGCGTTGGCTCCAAGAATCACGGCCTCGTCTACCATGCGTTCGATAGCGGCATGCCAGCCGGCCGCATGGCCTTTGGTCCAGGAGAAGCCGAAGTTAAACCAGCAATTACCGGAAACCATGCCAACAGGCCGGATGCCATGCGTCCGCATGGCCATGAGACTGCCGATCGAGGTGGTGGAGACCCAGGGAAGCTTGCGGGCCCGCGTATCGGTGAGACGTTTAATGACGAAATCGGGTAATCGACCGGAATCAAGGGAGGTTTGCCAAGCGGCGTCTCGCGCCTGCTGATCGGCAAGGTGTTTGGCGGCATCAGGATCGGGCGTGCCGCCGATAATTCTGCCGAGCAATCCCATAGCCAAATACCTCCGCGACATTTACCGTCAGTACGTTACCGCCAAGCCATGTAGCTTTCACCTGGGAAATAATGCCGATCCAACCGTAGTTCCAGCAACGGTTCCGCCGCCTATTCGCCGACGAGAAATTCGCGCAGCACGCTGTGCGATTTTTCGGCATCTGCGGCCGCCGTTTTAAGCTCGGCATCGACGGCGGTAAGCCAATCTGCCAGAGACAAATCGTCCGATTTCAGCGTAACCCCGCGGACAACTTTGGTACGGCTGGTCCTAATGCCAGCCGGTTCTTTTTGTAGTACAAATTGGAAATTGTCAAGCTGCAGGCTGATACTCGCCACATGCTGTGTTTTGGCAAAAAGCCCGTCGCGTTTGCGCTGCACCTGCACCATTCCGGGCAGACTCTGTTCCAGTCGGACGGCCAAGGCCTCCAGAAATGCGTGCATGTCTCCATTCGACCGACGCATCCAAGCGGAGTAAATATCGAATGTGTCGCCGCTGCTCATAACACATGGGAGTATAGCTCATCGGTGCGGAGAGGCAAATCGAAATAGGACGACAATCACCTTGGACAGGCGGTTAATGGTATCGCCGGGTGCGGCGACCCGATGGTAAAACGGCTGATATTTACGGTCATCCCTGCCGCATGATACCTTTGAGATTGGCCATGGTCTGGCTTACGTCGCCGGAGCGCATAAGCGTTTCGCCGATCAGGACGGTCCGAATACCTGCGGCGGCGAGGCGCTGAACGTCCGCTTTATCCCGGATTCCGCTTTCCGATACGAGTACCTGCTTATCTTCCACAAATTCCGCCAACCGGATACTGTTGATCAAATCCACCTGAAAGGTGGTTAAATCGCGGTTGTTAATCCCCAAAAGGCTGTAACTTCGCATCGGAAAGCCGAGGATCGACCGCATTCGAAGCAGACTTTCCATTTGGTGCACTTCGATGAGAGCGGTCAGGTGCAGTTCGGCGGAGAGAATCAGCAAATCCATCATCTGCGAATCGGTAAGAATCTCCGCAATGAGCAGGATGGCGTCTGCGCCGGCGACACGCGACTGCCATACCTGATAGCCGTCGATGATGAAATCTTTTCGTAAAATCGGTAGGGGGACCTGCTTGCGAACGGCAGCCAGGTAGCTCAGCGAGCCCTGAAAATACTGCTCATCGGTGAGCACGCTGAGCGCATCGGCACCGGCGGCATGATACATTTGTGCCTGACGGACGGGGTCGAAGTCGGACTGAATGACACCGGCCGATGGCGATGCTTTTTTCACCTCGGCAATAACATTCACCAAGCCTTTCGGTTCCTGCGTCACGGCTGAAAAGAAATTCCGCACCGGCATGCAATCCCGATACATGGCCTGAAGTTCGGTCAATGGCGTGACCGTCCGGGCGGCGGCTATTTCCTGCTTCTTGGTATTTACGATTTTTTCCAATATATTCAGATTGCTTCCCTTTTTGCTGGAGTCGCTGTTGGTTTATTTGAGTGATATCCTGTTTCCTGCGGCCATCCTCATGGTATCCGCCACCATCTTACTCAAATTGAAGGTATTTTCACCGCACAAGCTGGATAATGCCCCCCAACGGCCGAACCGTCTTACCGCGATTGAGCTTATCGCCACCCTGTTTGTGGCTTTGGCGACACCCATTCTACTGCACTCTGTGATCAAGCGAGTTGATATTCTCAGCAGTCTGATGGATGTCATGGCCGCACTATTCATCATTCTGGGGGTGAGCGGACGGTTTGCGGACGGCCGCCGCGGTCTGGGAATCTCGGGACGCGGGAAATTAAAAGCCGTCGGCTTTGGGGTGCTGCTGTACCTGGGCATCATGCCGTGGTTGATTATCGTTGAGGCGCTCTCCGCGCTGGGACAGAAATGGCTTCTGCACGAAAAAAATAAGCTTCATCCGGTTCTCAAACAATTGGAGCAAACGCACAGCCCGGAACAGATATTGTCGCTGGTGGTGATGATCTGCATCATTGCTCCGATTGCGGAGGAATTGTTTTTCCGCGGGCTGCTGCAGACCCTGATTATCCGCACCATTGCCGTGGTGCGACGTCGGGATACCGATGCGGAACATGTCCGGGGAGGCGAGCGGCTGGCCGGGATTCTGATTGCGGCGGCGATCTTTGCGGCCGTTCATCTGTCCGTGACTGCGGATGCGTGGTCATGGCTTCCCGCACTGTTCCTGCTGGGTATCGCTTTGGGCTATGCCTATGAGCGCACGGGAAAACTGTGGGCTGATATTACGATTCACTCTTTGTTTAACGCATTCGCGGTGGTGATGATTGTCGGCTTTCACGCCGGGGCGCCCGCGACGGCACATGCGCCGACGGTGAAGCCGCAGCATCATATAATGCCCGCGTCCACCTTACCGCAATAGGGGTAGGGAAGACCGCTTTTAATGCGGTCTCCCCTCCCTCCGAACCGGACGTGCGGATTTGCCGCATCCGGC
>JBMFVY010000045.1:0-26121 GCA_049965755.1 Phycisphaerae bacterium
TAAAAAAAGACAGAAAATTCACACCTTTAGGTTACGCCGCCTCTTTTTCTCCGTCCACAACTTTTAAGAGTAACCCCATATCCGTGCGGCAAAATGGCTTGGACGAATTTATCTCCATGTGCATAAGGATCAGGTGAAGGCGGACGAATATTTTGCCCGGGCCGAAAAATCCCGGGCCGCCCGGCTTTGTCGGCAACATTCGAACGCTGATCATCCGAGCATAGCAGACGCCCGAGCTGACGTGAACGATCATGCTGCCGCGGTGGCAATGCACGACGGGTCGAGGTTAACTGAAGAGCTCTGCCAAAAAGTTGCGAATCGTTGACAAGTGCCTGTGCTCGAGGTTCCAGACCCCCGCGCGGGCCGCCGTGCCGAGCTCACGCATCGGTTTGTGAAGCGACCCCATGTAGGCCTGCATCCGCACTTTGTCCAGGTTTGCGGGCAGGTAAGGGCCCGTGGCTGGCAAGCCTGTATCCTGCGAGGCTTGGGCCGACGATGGAATTCTCAGGCGGAGGAGCCACGTGAAAATGCGCGTGCACCTTCGTCGCTGGTCCTTCGAGTCGATGATGCCCCAGCAGATCGTCTCGATTGACGCGGGGTCCGAGTTATTTGGCATGACCCAGCAACCTACACGCATCGACCCATTGGCGATTACCTCACCCCCAGATGCGGGGACGGGGAGCCGATGCCTCGCTAAAGTGCCCTGCACGCTTTGGATCGCGCCCGCGTAGGATTCCTCCGCATCGCGTACGATGCCGATCCGCTCCACATTCGCGAACCCCGGCAGCTTCACAAGAGCTTCGAATCGGCCGTCGAACTTATCCTTACCGCCAACATCGATCACCTGTACTTCAGAGTGGGGGAGTTTCCCGAGCAAGGCCTCGAAAAAACCGACTTCGTCTTTCCCCTCGACGAGCAACAACCTCTTAGAAACGATTCCTTGGGGCAGCCTACTTGCGGACCACCCGCCCGGGTTGCTGGGCATCAGCGAACCTCCCAGTTCTTGGCGATGGCTGCTCCGAGCGCTGCATGGTCAAACCTGACGGCCGAAAGGGCCCCGGAGCCAGACTTATCCAGCCGGAAGTATGAAAAGTCGCTTTGCTTCATATCGGCTTCGGCAAATGCTCCGTGCGCAGCCACCAAGAGCTCGTAACTATGAGTCGTCGCAATTATTTGGCAATTGTACCGTTTCGCCATCGCAGCCATCTGGCTTACAAACGCGGGAAGCTTGGACGCGTGGATTCCGACTCCAAGTTCATCACAAAGCAACACGCCGTTTCTGAGCAGGGGCATTGGTAGCCAAGCTCCCAGAAGCTCCCTGAAGCCATCACCAAATTCGGAAAGGGGCACGGGCTTCTGGAGCCCGATATCGACGAGGATACTCGGGGGCGCCGGGGGGCTGTAGACAGTCGAGAGATTGTGGATACCCGGAAAAACCCGCCGGACGCCCTGCAACAGGCATTCGAACTCCCCTGCCTCGACTACCCTTCCGAGCAGTTGGGCGAACGTCGGCACGCTCCCCCGCATGAAAGGAAATACTAACGCGGATGCCAGCGGCGTTCCCGGAAATGAATGCTTGATCATCAGACGGTGCGCTGCCGGGCTTGCGGGCGGGAGTGGGAGGATCGCGTAGATGTCAGCAATGCAGTCAGCGGCCTCAAACCACCGCATGCGAAGCGCGCTAACCGTCTTTTTTCCTGTAGGCATGGCCAATTGGGAGGCGATTTCCTCGGCATTGCCGGACGCGGCAGCGCCAGGCGGCACAGCATCCGATCCATCTGCGGGCTCGCTCGGCGCGGACGAAGCGAAAATTTCCTGCTCTTGTATTGCGTCCACGTAGTCGATTTTGAGCAGGCATTCCCTCCCATCAACCTTGAGGGTTATCTCCACGGCCATGTCAGGGCGCATCTGAAAACCGCGAAAATAAGTCGCCGCCCAGTCCGTGCTTGATACTCCCCGAGATTGGGCCAAGCTGGGCATCGCGGGTTGCAGCCTGGAGGTGTAGATAAATATCGCTGTAAGAAGGCTGGTTTTCCCTGTGTCATTGAGGCCGCCGACAATTGTGAATGGGGTAATGCCATTAAGCTCGATGCTGTCGAAAATCTTAAAGTTGGACAACCTCAGTGAATTGATCATTAGAGCACCCTGTCCCGGCGGAATCGAAAGTCAACTTCAGCAGCAGCTCATCCGCCCCACTAAAGAATTGGCCCCATGGCCCGCGAAGAGGCCGAATCTTACCATAGGCCGGCGGCTGGGGCCATATTTCCACAGTGAATTCACCCACCGGACCGGGGCGAGCAAACGGGCCAACCGCCACCCAAAACACCCGGAACCTATCCTAACCGGTTTCAAATTTTTAGGTTCTGTTAGCCAGCAGTTGAAAAACGACGGCGGTTGATACCGTCGCGCCAAAGCACTAAGATTCTGAATTCGGTCGCAGGAGCGACCCGGTGTACAGGTAGTTAAGTTTTTCGGGAGTTTGCACCAATGGCAAAAAAAGTTCGGGTGGCAATTAATGGCTTCGGTCGAATCGGTCGGCTGGTATTCCGGGCCGGCGTGACGGATCCGCAGGTGGAATTTGTTGCGATCAATGATCTGGTTCCGGCGAATTATCTGGCATATCTGCTCAAACATGATTCCACCCACGGGCACTTCAAAGGCGAAGTATCGCACGATGCGAGTGGCCTGATCGTCAACGGTCATCATGTCCGCACGCTGGCGGAAAAAGACCCGGCATCTCTGCCGTGGAAAGACCTCAACGTGGACTATGTGGTTGAATCCACGGGCTTTTTCACCGACGCCGCCGGCGCCGGCAAGCATCTGACGGCAGGCTGCAAGCGCGTGATCATCTCCGCGCCGGCGAAAGACAAGGAAACGCCGACATTTGTGATGGGCGTCAACGAGTCTAAATTCAATCCGGCTACGGACAAAATCGTATCCAACGCCAGTTGCACCACAAATTGCCTGGTACCGCTGGTGAAGGTGATTCACGACAACTTCAGCGTGGAAGAGGCTCTGATGACGACCGTGCACGCCACCACCGCCACGCAACCGACGGTGGACGGACCGAGCAAAGGCGGAAAAGATTGGCGCGGCGGCCGCGGCGCGGGCCAGAACGTGATTCCGGCTGCGACGGGTGCGGCGAAGGCGGCTACGCTGGTGATTCCGGAACTTAAAGGGAAGATCACGGGGATGTCGTTCCGCATTCCAACCCCGGACGTTTCCGTAGTGGACCTCACGGTTCGCACCAAAAAGGAAACTTCCATGACGGAAATCAATGCCGCAATCAAAGCCGCCAGTGAAGGGGCGATGAAGGGCATTCTCGGCTACACGGATGAAGAAGTGGTATCGACCGATTTCCTCGGCGACAAACGCTCGAGCATCTATGATTCCACGGCGGGCATTGAGCTCAACAGCCGATTCTTCAAGCTCATCAGTTGGTACGACAACGAATGGGGCTACAGCAACCGCGTTGTGGATTTGATGAAGTATATGGCCGGCAAAGACGGCTTGATCTGACATCCGGACATTTAATGGCCGGTTGAATCCGGAGTGATAAAATGAAAGGGCTTTGGATGTCGGATCCGAAGCCCTTTTTTCATAATCCTTTGCGGGCGAGCGACATGGAGAATTATGCGCTGGATTTGGATTGACCGATTTGAAATTTTTGAGCCCGGCAAGCGGGCCGTGGCCGTGAAGAATGTATCGATGGCGGAAGATCATCTGCACAGTTATTGTCCGGACTTTCCGTTCATGCCGGCGAGTTTGATGGTGGAGGGGATGGCCCAGACGGGTGGAATTCTGGTCGGGGCGATGCGGGATTTCAGCGAGAAGGTGATATTGGCAAAAATCGGCCGTGCGAGTTTTGAGCGGATCGTTCGGCCGGGAGAGCAGCTCATCTATGATGCGAGGATTGAATCGATCAATGAAGTGGGCGCCTCGATCGCCGGGGTGATCACCAGCCGGACGCACAGTGCCGCGGGTGGATCGGCAGGCGACATCCCCGTAGGCGAGGTGGAGATGATGTTTTCGCACATCGATAAAAACATGGCGGGGCATGAATTTCCCGAATTTAATTTTGTGTTCAACAGCCAGTTCATGGCCCTTTTTGAAAGTTATCGCCGCCGGATCGAAATCACACTTCCGCGGTAAATGCGGAATACCGCTCACGGGTTGACCCGTGCGGCGGCTTGTTCTAAGCTCATTCCAATAATCATGTTCGGCCTGCACCGGCCGACGCTTGAATAGAGAGGCTGACCATCATGACCGAAACAATGACCGAATCTAAATGTCCATTCCACCAGACAACCGCCGCCGCGAAAACCGTCCGCGACTGGTGGCCCAACCGGATTGATCTGCGGATATTGCGGCAGAATTCGCCCAAGTCTGATCCGATGGGCGGAGAATTTAATTATGCGTCGGAATTCAAGCATCTCGATTATGCCGCGCTCAAGCAGGATTTGAAAAAGCTGATGACGGATTCGCAGGACTGGTGGCCGGCGGATTTCGGGCATTATGGCCCGCTGTTTATCCGTATGGCGTGGCACAGTGCGGGAACTTACCGGATCGGTGACGGACGGGGCGGAGCCGGCGCCGGGCAGCAGCGTTTCGCGCCGGTGAACAGTTGGCCGGACAATGTGAATCTTGATAAGGCTCGCCGCCTGTTGTGGCCCATCAAGCAGAAATATGGGCGCAGAATCTCTTGGGCCGATTTAATGATTCTCGCGGGGAATGTGGCGCTGGAGTCGATGGGTTTCAAAACCTTTGGCTTTGCGGGCGGCCGGGCCGACGTTTGGGAACCGGATGAATCGGTATATTGGGGTTCGGAGGGGAAATGGCTGGATGACAAGCGATATTCAGGTGATCGTAATCTGGAAAATCCGCTCGCCGCGGTGCAGATGGGATTGATCTATGTGAATCCGGAAGGGCCCAATGGAAATCCGGATCCCGTTGCCGCCGCCAAAGATATCCGCGAAACCTTCGCCCGCATGGCGATGAACGATGAAGAGACGGTCGCGCTGATTGCCGGCGGCCATACCTTTGGCAAATCACACGGTGCCGGGCCGTTATCGTATGTGGGCCCCGAGCCGGAAGCGGCTCCGCTGGAGGAGATGGGGCTCGGATGGCGAAGTTCCTTCGGCACGGGCCGGGGCGGTGACACCATCGGCGGCGGACCGGAAGTCACCTGGACCAACAAGCCGACACAATGGAGCAACAACTTCTTTGAGACGCTCTTCGGCTACGATTGGGAACTAACCAAAAGCCCGGCGGGGGCCTATCAGTGGACGGCGAAAAATGGCGCCGGCGCGGGAACAGTGCCCGACGCCCATGATCCGAACACACGCCACGCCCCCACCATGCTGACCACCGATCTGTCGCTGCGATTTGACCCGGCGTATGAAAAAATATCCCGCTATTATTACGAACATCCCGATAAATTCGCCGACGCATTTGCCCGGGCGTGGTTCAAGCTCACACACCGGGATATGGGGCCCCGATCGCGGTACCTGGGGCCCGAAGTTCCGAAGGAGGAATTGATCTGGCAGGATCCCATTCCTGCTGTCAAACACAAACTCATCGATGCCAGCGATATCGCGGCGCTCAAGATACGCATCAACAAGTCGGGCCTTTCCGTTTCGGAACTGGTGTATACGGCGTGGTCGTCGGCGGCGACGTTTCGTGGCAGCGACAAACGCGGCGGAGCCAATGGTGCCCGCATCCGACTGGCCCCGCAGAAGAACTGGGAAGTGAATGAACCGGTTCAACTTAAGCGCGTGCTTGGCATTTTGGAAACCATTCAGAAGGAATTTAACGCCTCTGCACAGGGCGGAAAGCAGGTATCGCTGGCAGATCTGATTGTGCTGGCGGGCAATGCCGCCGTTGAGCAGGCGGCCAAACTCGGCGGCGTGACCATCGCCATCCCGTTTTATCCCGGCCGCACCGACGCCTCGCAGGAACAGACCGATGTGGATTCATTTGCGGTGCTGGAGCCGATGGCTGACGGTTTCCGCAATTATGCCCGCGGCCACAGCAGTTCCGTTGCGGAGGTTCTGCTCATTGACCGGGCTCAGCTTCTAACCCTCACGCCGCCGGAAATGACGGTTTTGGTTGGCGGGATGCGAATGCTTAACGCCAATTTCGGCCGTTCTCGGCACGGTGTTCTGACCGAGCACCCCGGCGTCCTGAGCAATGACTTTTTTATTAATCTTCTGGACATGAGCACCAAATGGGCACCCATGGTCGGCACGGACAGCATATTTGAAGGAAGCGACCGCAAGACGGGACGACTTCGGTGGACGGCAAGCAGGGTGGATATGCTCTTCGGATCGCATTCCGAGTTGCGGGCACTGGCGGAAGTTTACGCATCAACCGACGCACGGGAAAAGTTTGTCGCCGACTTTACCGCCGCCTGGACCAAGGTGATGAATCTGGATCGATTTGATCTGCGATGATAAGACACAGTTGGCCGGGGCGCGGGTGCCGCTGGCAATCGCCCTGCCCTGCCGTCCTTGTCAATGCGGTATGGGCCCATCCAGACCGTGATGGGGGCTGGGGCGTGGAAGCGTAACATTAATTTTGCGGTATTTACCGTCGGTATGCACGCGAATGCCTCCCAATTGCGGAAGGTATTGCCACGGATTGGGTATGTCTCGGGGATTGCCTCTCCAACGCGTCATCACCTTCCCCATGTTACTTACCTTGCTCCATGCGGTGTGATAGCGCTGAAAGTACCAGACGGCAACGCGGAAGATAATGGATCCGGGGCGGCCGGTTACAAAAGCCCCGGTGTGAATCTGCTCCACGACAACGGTAGCGTAATTATGGCTGGCGGCGATCCAGAGCGGCCGATTATAATTCGTGAATCGGGGTATTTTTTCAATAAAATTAACAATCTGCCGGATGTCGCCGGGCTCGGCCGCCAGCCCCGGAATCACCGGCCGCTCATAACGCATGTTCACCCCTTCCCATCTGCCGTGGCGGGTCATCAGAATCAGATCATACGTATGGCCGGTCGGGACACGCGGGATGGAAAACCGCCCGGATTGCGCATGGTAGCGTCCCGGAAATACCCACCCCGTTGCAATACCGCGGCTTACTTTCAGGACATCGGCGCGATTGCGGTCGACGGCTTCAATGCCGGTCACATGGACGGACGCCGGGCATCTGATAACGCCGCGAATTGTGACGACCGGATCGGCGTGAGTATCGGCCCGCAGAGCCGCGACCGCAGCAATCGAAAGCGCGGCGGCCAGGATGGCAACTGACCGCCATAATCGCGGCCTGCCGTTATCCGTGCCGAAGCTGATTCTCATGGCAAAACTCCGTCGAGACAGCGTGGGGGCAGACTGCGGTCCGGATATCCGGCATTATTTGGCCGGTTTGCGGGTGCGTTCCAGCCAGCCGGTATCCACACGGGCATTGATAAAGTCCTTATCGCGCATGATCTGCCGATGGAGAGAAATCGTGGTCTTGATCGGACCGGCGCGAAATTCATCCAGCGCCCGGCGCATGGTGCTGATGGCAGCGGCACGGGTGGGCCGATGGACTATCAATTTGCCGATCATGGAATCGTAATTCGGGCCGACGCGGTACCCCTGATAGGCGTGCGAATCGAATCGAACGCCCGGGCCGCCGGGGGGAACGAATTCATCCAGATTACCGGGACACGGCGCGAAATTCCGATCCGGATCCTCCGCATTGATGCGACATTCAATCGCGGCACCATTGAGCTTGATGTCATCCTGCGAAAGGGTGAGTTTTTCTCCCGAGGCGATACGAAGCTGCCAATGAATTAGATCCTGGCCGGTGACCAGTTCCGTCACGGGATGTTCAACCTGAATGCGGGTATTGACCTCAAGGAAATAAAAGTGGTTCTGCTTATCGACAATGAATTCCACCGTTGCGGCGGAATAATAGCCTGCGGCCTTCGCCAGGCGCACGGCCGATTCACAGAGTTCCCGGCGGGTATCTTCATCGATCACCGGGCAGGGAGATTCCTCGATGAGTTTCTGATGCCTTCGCTGGACGGTGCAATCACGTTCAAAAAGATGCACGACATGACCATGCTTGTCGCCGAGAATCTGTACTTCAACGTGTCGGGGCTCTTCGTGATATTTTTCAATAAAGACGGTGGAGTCTTTGAAAGCGGCCTCGGCTTCCGACTGCGCCGCCTTGAGCGAGCTTTTGAGACTGATGTCATTGTGGGCCACACGCATGCCGCGCCCCCCGCCTCCGGCCGAAGCCTTGATGATGACGGGATAACCGATGCGCTGAGCCACATCGACGGCCTGTTTTTCGGTGGTCACGGGGCCGTCGCTGCCCGGGGTCAGGGGCACCTTGCATTTTTTAGCCAGTTCCTTGGAGGCGAGTTTGGCGCCGAGCATCTTCATCGATTCCACGGAGGGGCCGATGAATTCAATTTTGCAACTGCGGCAGATTTCCGCGAAGTGGGCATTTTCGGAGAGAAAGCCGTAACCGGGATGAATGGCCTGTACATCGGCGATTTCCGCGGCGGAAATAATACGCGGGATATTGAGATAACTTTCAGCCGCCGGTGCCGCACCGATGCAGATGGCTTCATCGGCCAATTGCACGTAGTGGGCGTCGCGATCCGCCTCAGAAAATACCGCGACCGATTCAACGCCGAGTTCCCTGCATGCGCGGATAATACGCAGCGCTATCTCACCGCGATTGGCTATAAGAATTCTGGAAAACATCATCACCTTTCAGCATCAGCCGGAGAGCCGGATCGGCGCAGCCGCCGATACTCAGGGCTATCGGGCATGCGACCGACGGTTCAATCCGCCTTGAGCAGGAACAGCGGCTGGTTGAATTCCACCCCCTGTCCATTCTGTACCAGCACTTTGGCGATGGTACCGGTCGTTTCCGCCTTGATTTCATTAAATACCTTCATCGCTTCGATAATGCACACCACCGTATCTTTATCGACATGCGAACCGACCTTCACGAAGGGAGGCGAGTCGGGCCCGGCGGCGGCGTAAAATGTCCCCACCATCGGCGATTTAATAGCCTCTCCGGCAACCGGAGGCTTGGCGGAGACCGGTGCTGCCGCTGCGGGGGCCGCTGCAGGTGCAACCGCATGAACCGGAGCCGACGCAACTGCCGATACCGCCATCGGAACCGCTGCTACCGGGGTCGGATCACGCTTGAGGCGGATGGTGGATTTATCCTCTACCAGTTCGATTTCGGTCAGATCATTATCCGCCATGAGTTTGATGAGATCGCGGACGCGCTTGTTATCGGTGAACATTTCCTTGGCCATGAAACTCCTCCGCCGACGACCCACAGGCCCCGGCAATTACATCAATCGGGCACTGTCGATGTCTCGAGGCAGACTGCTGAGCAAGCGGTAACCGTCATGCGTTACCAGCACGTCATCCTCAATCCGCACCCCGCCGATGCCGGGCAGGTATATGCCCGGCTCAATCGTCAATACCATACCCGGAGCCAGAGTGGTCGTCGATTTGGACGAGAGGCTCAGCGGCTCATGAATGTCCCGTCCCACGCCATGCCCCAGCGAATGGCCGAAGTTTTTGCCATACCCCGCACGGGTAATAATATCCCGCGCTTTTTTGTCAATTTTCCGGGCTTCCGCTCCCGGTTTGATGGCCTCGATGGCCGCCTGCTGAGCTTCAAGGACGATTTTATAAATCTCGCTGATTTTCGCGGGTACTTTACCAATGAAGATCATGCGCGTCAGATCGGACCGGTAGGCGCGGTAGATAGCGCCCCAGTCGCACAACACCGCCATATTATCGGTTAACCGGACATCGGCCGGGCGATAGTGCGGCAACGATCCATTGGCCCCGGCACAAATAATGCTGTCGAATGCGGTATTGGATGCACCCCGGCGGCGCATTTCATAACCGAGCAAAGCGGCAAGCTCATTTTCCGTCATACCGACCTGCAACTGCGAACGCGCGGCAAGAAATCCGTCCTGAGCAATTCGAACGGCCTCCTCGGTAATGCCCAGTTCGTGTACGTCTTTAATGTTCCGCAGTTTAGACATCAGATCAAACACGGGCTTAAGCTTGGTCTTAGCCGGTTTAACCGCAACTTCAATCGTTCGCTTCTGCCTGAGCGTCAGGAACTCCCCCTGCACGCCGATCTGAGCCAGTCTGTGTTTAGCGGCAATCCGGCCCACTTCATCGGCCAGCGATTTTTTACGAACAAGCAGCGTCACCCACGGACACTCGATGCCGATCTGCTCCACATAACGGAAATCGCTGATCAGGTAGATGCGATCAGGCAGGATGAGTGCCCATGAATCATCCCCTTCAAATCCCGTTGTATAGCTGACATCGGCGAAATTGGTCAGAAGCAGTGCCGTAAGTTTTTCCGCGCCCATCGCAGATCGAATCCGCGCCTGGCGGTCGACGAGAAAGCTCGGTGCTGTGATCTTCTTTATCGCCATCGTATGTTTCCGTCACCCTATGAAATCCATCCACTTTTTTGACTCGGGCATTATACACGCCGCCGAAAAATTACGCTGCAATTTCATCCGCCGACCAACCGATTATCTGCGCGGCTCCGCATCGGCATGGTTCCGCGGAAGGGCGGTGAAAGAACCGGCACCCGCGATGCTTTATTGCACATTCCAACAGGCAGCCACATGATCGCTATCCCCACCTTTGATCTCGATGGGGGGCATTTCCCGTGAACATTTTTCCGTGGCCAGCGGACACCGCGGATGAAACGGGCAGCCGCCGGGCGGATTGACCGGGCTGGGCACTTCTCCCTGAAGCACCGTGCGTTCATAGGTGCGGTCGGGAACCGGCATCGGCACGGCGGAAAGAAGCGCCCGGGTGTAGGGATGGCGAGGTTTGCGAACGAGGCTGCCCGCGGGGCCGAGTTCAACCATTCGGCCGAGATACATCACCGCGACGCGATCTGAAAAATGTTCCACCACCGCGAGATTATGAGCGATGAACACATAAGAAAGCCCCAGTTCGCGCCGCAGATCCGCCAGCAGATTTAATACCTGGGCCTGAATCGAGACATCCAACGCTGACACGGGCTCATCGCAGATGATCAGACGCGGTTTAACCGCCAGCGCCCGGGCGATACCGATGCGCTGTCGCTGCCCGCCCGAAAATTCATGCGGATAACGTCGGGCGGCGGCGGGCTCGAAGCCGACACGCCGCAGCAGCGCGGCAACCTGATCCTGCACCTCGTCGCGCCCACATATCCGATGCACCAGCATCGGTTCGGCGATCATGCTGCCGACGGTCATCCGCGGATTAAGCGATCCGACCGGGTCCTGGAAAATAATCTGCGCGTGCCGCCGCAGAGCCCGCAGTTCGCGCGAACCCAGCGCATACAAATCCCGCCCCTCAAAAAGTATCCGGCCGGTGATATGGGCCGATCCTCGGGGAAGCAGACGCAGGATGGCGCGCCCCGCCGTCGTCTTGCCGCACCCCGACTCACCCACAATCCCGAGTGCCTCGCCCGGACGCACACTGAAGGAAATCCCATCGACGGCTTTGATCCATCCCCTGGGGGATCCGAAAAGTCCGGCGGAGTGGGGAAACCAGACGCGCAGATCCTCCACCTTGAGAATGGCGTCGGCCGGACGACCGGTGTTGTTGGGCGAATCGGCGATGGCAGTCACGTGTTTTTCCCCCCGGAGAAGGCTGATGTCAATTCATGGCGGTGCAGGGGCAGGCCGGGCGGTGTCACGGGGGCATCGGCATATCCGGCGGCTGAAAATGTCGCCACCCAATGGCGCGGATTAATCTGACGCAGTTCCGGCATCCGCGTTATGCACTTCTGCCTTGATGCGTCGCTGCATTCGGTGCAGCGCGGTTCAAACCGGCAGCCCGTCGGCCAGTTCAGCGGACCGGGAACGACCCCCGGAATGGTGGTGAGCTGCTCTTGCGAATGTCCGAGACGGGGCACACAGGCGATGAGCCCGCGGGTATAGGGGTGGAGAGGATTTTGAAATAATTCATAAACGTCGGCAAATTCCACGATCCGCCCGGCATACATGATCGCCACCACATCCGCATTTTCCGCGACAATCCCCAGATCGTGGGTGATGAGCAGAACAGACATGTTGTTTTTTCGTTTAATCGCCGCCAGTAATTCCAGAATCTGCGCCTGAATCGTGACGTCCAGTGCGGTGGTCGGTTCATCGGCGATCAGCAACTGCGGATTGCAGGCCAGCGCCATGGCGATCATCACGCGCTGTTTCATTCCGCCGGATATCTGATGCGGATACGCCAGCAGGCGACGCTGCGGATCGGCAATTCCGACCTGTTGAAGACTGGCGACCGCCAGATCAACCGCCTCCCGCGGGGAAAGGCGCTGATGGAGAAAAATGGCCTCGAGAATCTGATCACCGATGGTCATCACGGGGTTGAGGCTCGTCATCGGCTCCTGGAAGATCATGGCAATTCGGCCGCCGCGGATTTTTCGCAGGGCCTTTTCCGACATCTGCAGCAGATCCTGGCCGTTATAAAGCACTTTCCCGCCGAGAACTTTGCCCGGCGGGCTGGGGATCAGGCGGAGAATCGACATGGCGGTGACACTTTTTCCGCAGCCCGACTCACCGACGATGGCCAGCGTCTGCTGCGGAAATATTGAAAAACTCACACCATCAACCGCCGGCAGAATACCGGAGTCGTTTTGAAAGGCAACCCGCAGGTCTTGCACAGCCAGTATAGGCTCATCGGGCATTGAACCATCGCCTTTCAGGATAAACTCTTCGGATCAATCGCATCACGCAGTGCCTCGCCGACAATATTAAACGCCAGGACGGCCAGAAAAAGGGCCAATCCGGGCGGCAGCGCCTCAAACCAGTGAAAAACCGTCGCCGGATTTCCGGCGGCATTGAGCATTCCCCCCCAGGACGGCGTCGGCGGACGCACACCGACACCCAGATAACTGAGGCTGCTTTCAATGGTAACGGCTCCCGCCAATCCGAAACTCGCCGAAACCAGCACCGGCGTCAGACCGTTGGGCAGCATGTGTCGAAACATGATCCGCCAGAGCGGCAACCCACCAGCCCGCGCGGCAACAATATAATCCAGTTGTCGGATTCGGAGAAATTCGGCCCGGAGAAATCGCGCATAGCCGGTCCAGCCCGTCACCCCGAGGATGATCATGATCATCAGGATGCTGCGGCCGAAGATGGCGATAAAGGTGAGGATTAAGAAAAATGTAGGAATGGCCTCGACCATCTCCACCAACCGCATTCCCAGCAGATCAAAGATGCCGCCGAAATACCCCATCATAGCCCCCACGATGATGCCCAGCGTCAGTGCAATGGCCTGACTGACAAACCCTATGCCCATCGCCACACGCGATGCCCAGAGCATGCGTGAGAGCACATCGCGTCCATTCCGATCCGTCCCCAGCCAATGCTTCCAGGTGGGGAGCTGATTGATGGCGTTTTGAGAAAGGGGCTCCATTTCGGCATAGCCCCAGGGGATGGGCGGAAAAATCGCATCCCGTGCAGCACCCGATTTTACCAGCGCCCGGTAGTCGGTGCCGTCGAATCGATTTTGATGCAGAGACCCGATTGCCACAGAACCGATGACGGCTGCTGAGATCAGAACCGTCGCCATGATCCACCGAATTCTGCGCCTAGAGAGCATCTCCATGCCCCGTGTGAGACGCCACGCGACGCAGAGTGCTACGACAAGGCCCGCAGCCACAAACGAGAGATAATCGCGCGTTGTTAGATCTGCCAGCAGCGGATGGCGCGTTACCCAGCCATGCGATGTGCGGACCATGAGGCAGTACGGTTTGCTGCTGGCGAGAAATGGAACCAGTACGCTGATCACCAGCGCCAGGGCAATATAAAGCGTGCTGAGTTTTACCAGCCACGGCCGGAGCATTTTGCGAATCGCCATCGACCAGTAACTGCGGGGCGGGGTGGATGCGGGCGTTTCGAATATCGGATTGCCGACAAGTTCAGTCATACGTCACCCGCGGATCGACCGCATGATAGGCAATATCCACGAGCAGATAGCACACGAGGGTGATGGCGGCCGTCACCAGCGCCATGGACTGAATCACCGGCAGATCGCGTGCATAGGTTGCCTGATACATCAACCGCCCCATGCCCTGAATGGAAAATATTTTTTCCACAATGACCGATCCGCCGAGCAGGCCGGGCACCGTCATACCGATGATGGTAATCATCGGCAGCATGCTGTTCTGCGTCACATGCCGGAGGATGACCGCCGACGGCGGCAGCCCCTTGGCTTTGGCGGTGCGGGTGAAATCCATGAACAGATTTTCCAGATACGATCCGCGTACCTGCTTGGCCAGATAGGCAAAACCGCCGTAGCTCAGGCAGATCACGGGCAGGGTAATATGCCACGCATAATCAAACACATACTGAAAATAGCTCATGTGGCTGGTATTGGTGGCATGGAGGCCGGCCGAGGGGAACCAGTTGAGATACTGCGGATTGGCCAGAAATCCAATCGCCATGGACCCCACCCAGATCACCGGCAGCGAGTAAAGGACCAGCGAACCGATGCCGAACGCCCGGTCCACCATCCGCCCGCGATAAATTGCCGCCAGCAATCCACCCGGCACGGCGACCAGATAAATAATAATCAGGGAGATGATGTTGATGGCGAGCGTAACCGGCAGCCGCTGCATGACCAATTTGGTCACCGGCTCGGAGAATTTGATGGACGTCCCCAGATCGCCGTGGAGGATGCGGTCGATCCAATCCACATACTGCATCACCAGCGGAATGGGTTTGCCGTTGCGCTTGACCAGATGTAGCCGGCGCTCCATGAAATGTTCCTCGGCAAGCTGGGCCTGATGAGCACCGAGCATGCCCGGCGCAAAACTTCCACCGGCGGTGGTCAGCCCGGGGGCCATGCGGATGACGGAAAAAATAATAAAGGTCATCCCGATGAGGGTGGGAAACATCAGCAGCGTGCGTCGGATGATGTAATTCAGCATGATCCTGCCGCGCCTTTGGACGCGATCTCCCGCATATTACCGATACTTCTGCAGTGCCAGGGGCACATACCAATCCGCCTCATCAACGCCCGTCACCGGATACGGCTTGGTGTTGTGGATACGTTTATTGATCGCGATGAGATCGTAGGAGGTGAAGAGAAAGAGATAGGGCTGCTGGCGATAGATCACCGCCTGAAGCTGATGCCAGATGTGCATGCGCTTTTTGTAATTCAGCGTCCGACGTCCTTCGATAATCAATTTATCCGCCAGCGGATCATCAAAATCGCCGGCATTACTCCCCTCATTCTTGTAACTACCGGAATACCATATCTGATACGGATCATTTTCGATTGAACCGCTCCAGGCGAGCATCACGGCATCAAAATGGCGGTGATTAATCTTCTGCAGCATGGTAGTAAAATCAAGCGGATTAATCTGCATATCAATGCCGGCCGTGGCAAATTGCTGTTTGATGTATTCCGCGATCCGCTTACCCAGAGGAAACTGCGACGGGATCGTAAGCCCGAATCGGAATTTAACACCCCCGCGCTCGAGCAGTCCGTTCGAGTCCCGCTTCCAGCCGGCTTTTTTCAGCAGGATCGCGGCCTGCGCCGGATCATAGGGAATCGGTTTGACGTGCGCGTTATTCTGCGGACTTATCGGATTAAAGGGCCCGGTGTTCTGCACCGCGAGTCCGTGCAAGAAGGTTTTGATGATCGCCGGTTGATTGACGAGCATGGCCAGAGCCGTGCGCGTACGGCGGTCCTTGAACCACGGTTTCTTCAGATTCCAGCAGATGTAACTGTAGCCGGACGAGGAACTCAGATATTTGTAGGTGGTAAATTTGGCGAGGAAGGATTTGCTCCTACGATATTTCAGCCACTGCGACGGCTCAAGCGGATCTGCGTCGATCTGCCCGGCAAGCAGGCTCTGGAGCGAAGCCTGCGGATTACTGATGAACCGGTAGACGATTCGATTGAAGATCGGCCGTGGCCCCCAGTACCGGGGATTGCGCGTCAGGACAATATCCTGTCCGGCGGACCAGCGCTTGAGCACATACGGGCCGCTTCCCACGAGCAGTTTGCCGTGGCTGTTGAATTCGGAAATTTTCGGAAAGCCATAGACCGATTTAGGTATGATCTGCAGCCCCCCCGCGATCCCCAGCGCCTTGAAGTAGGGGTATTTGAAGGTGAATGCCACTTTCCGGGCGGAAAGGGCGCGGCATGATGTAATATCTGTATAATAAGATCGGAGAGGCGCACAATTGACCGCCGGATTCATCAACGTGTCATAGCTGAAAACAACATCCTGCGCGGTCACAGGATGACCGTTGCTGAATTTCGCCCGGCGGCGGAGCACAAACGTGAGTTTGAGCCCGTTTTTACTCATGGTATAACTGCGCGCCAGCCAGGGGTCATATCTGAGCGTGAGCGGATTGCGTACCAGCAGGCTCTCGAGCACTGAAGCTTGAATCGTCTGGGCCGATTCTGACTGCGGCACGAACGGCATGATGCGGTTCGGCTCGGTTTCAAGGCTTTCCACCAGCCAGTCGCCATAGGCAAAATTAGGGCGGGTGTAGGGGTTATACGGCGGCAGTGGCGGATTGGGAAACATCACATATCGGCTGCCGTCAGGAAGCGTTTTCCGGATGTCGCCGGAAGCGGCCTGATTGCGGGCTCCCACCGGACCGGCGGTGCGGACGCCATTGCGCTGGATGGTCTTGAGGATATAGAGCTGTGCGGTCTGCTCGGCTTCGATGTTCTGCAGGTCACTGCGCAAACCGGCGACCTGATGCGTGAGATAATTGAAACAGCCGAGAGTGAAGCCGAGAATGACGACGATCACGATGAAGATGCAGAGAAATATGAAATCTTTAACCGTAAAGCGGTTACCCATCACAGCTCCAGATCAACTCGATCAGCATGGTCACCCGCCGCCTGCAGGTCGTCGGTATCTCCCGGCGGCCGCAGCACGGAGCGTCGTCATTCTAGCTGGAATGCCTCGCGAACGCATCGCGCAGAGCCTCTCCTAAAAAATTCAGGCAGATCAGGCTTGCCGTCAGACCGAAGCACGGCCAGAAGATGATCCACCAGTGTGATTCAACGGGATTGATTTCCGCCACGGCAGCGGAAGCCAGCGTGCCCCAAGTGGGGAGCGGCCGCTCCACGCCCAGCCCCAGAAAACTCAATGTGGATTCAGCGAGGATGGCGGCCGGTACGGTAAGGGTGGCATAGACCGCTACGGTTCCCATGATATTGGGTAGGATATGACGCAATCCGATCCGCCAAGGGCCCAGCCCGAGGGCCCGGGCGGCATCTACAAAGGGACGCGCCTTGAGCGCCATCACCTGCGAGCGGATGACGCGTGCCATGTTGAGCCAGCTTACCGACCCGATGCCTACCAGCAGCACCAACACATTGGAGAGGCCGTCCGCCTGCGGAATACCGAGCAGCGAAAGCCAATGCGATACACGATGCACCACGGCCACCCGCAGCAGAATCACCAGCAGCAGATACGGCAGGCCGTAAAGCACATCGACGATCCGCATCAACAGGGCATCAACCCGGCCGCCCGCGTAACCGGAAATCACACCCACAACCGTCCCGATGGTCAGTGCAATCACCGCCGAGCTCAGGCCGATGGAAAGCGATATCGCCCCGCCCAGGAGAAACCGCACCATCAGATCGCGGCCCAGTTTGTCCGTGCCCATCCAATGCTGCCAGCTCGGCGACTGGAACACCTGATTCAGATGTTGAATGTTGTAGCGCGAGATCGTCCATGGCAGGGTGCCGAAACAGAGGCCCACAAAAATCAGAGTGCCGACCAACGCCAGAACGGCACCGGGCGATTTGAAAAAACGCTCCGCCGACCGGCGGAACGGCGATCGACGGGAATCCGGCAGTGGCAGGACCGCACTTGTACTCATCCATCCAGATCCCGAAAAAGGGGTCGCGGGGCATCATCCAACCCGGAACTCCGTCGCCTGATTTTCCAGCGCGACAGATCACCGACCGATTTCTAAACCGTCACGGGGGCATGCTCCAGATTAAAAGCCGCATGCACGGCCCGCAGCGCCTCGGCCGCATCTGTCTGCGCAACCGTGCAGGAGATGCGTATTTCACTGGTGGAGATGTTCTGAATATTGATATTTTTCTCCGCCAGCGCAGTAAACATGGTACTGGCAACGCCCGTCGCCTGCTTCATCCCCACGCCGATAACGGAAACCTTCGCAAGGTCTTTTTCGTAGGTGGCGTGCCCGCCGAGTTCATTGAGTACCTGGTCAACGGCGGGTTTGAGATCGGCCAAATCGCCATGCTCAACGGTGAAGCTGATGTTGGCCGTCCGATCATCCATGACATTCTGGATGATGTCATCGACGACGATATGACGCTGTCCGACAACTGTAAATATCCGAGCCACCACCCCCGGCCGATCAGGAATACCCTTGAGCGTAACCCGTGTCAGCCCTTTTTTAAGTGCACAGCCCGATACGACAATATCTTCCATCGATTTGGTCTCCGCTACGATCCAGGTGCCCGGCGCATCGCTCGAGCTGTTCCGCACATGGATGCGTACATTGTATTTCTTGGCAAACTCCACCGCCCGCGTTTGCAGTACGCCCGCGCCGACACTGGAGAGTTCCATCATTTCGTCATAGCTGATCATGTCGATCTTGCGGGCATCGGGCACGATCCGTGGATCAGCGGTAAATACGCCATCCACATCGGTGAAGTTTTCACACGCCTCGGCCTCAAGCACCGCACCGAGCGCTACCATGGTGGCGTTGCTGCCACCACGCCCCAGCGTCGTGATGTGCCCCTGCGAGGTCATCCCCTGAAAGCCGGCCACGATGACAATCTTGCCCGCCGAGAGTTCCGCGAGAATCCGCCGCTTGTCGATTTCCCGAATTCGGGCTTTGGAGTGCACATCGTCGGTGATCAGGCCGATCTGTGGGCCGGTGAAGCTGATCGCCTCGTGCCCCTGAGCATGGATGGCCATCGCAATCAGCGCGATGGTCACCTGCTCACCCGTGGCCAGCAATTGATCCAATTCCCGCTTCGGTGGATTGGGCGTCACTCGGTATGCCAAATCCAGAAGTTCATCCGTCGTATGGCCCATCGCCGAAACCACCACCACGACTTGATGCCCATCCAGCTTGGCGGCGATGATGCGTTTGGCGGCGGCATGGATTTTCTCCGGCGTGGCGACCGAGGTACCCCCAAATTTCTGAATAATGATCGACATAAATCTCCGTAGATTCCAGCCAAGCAATGTATCGAAAACCGTTAAAAAACGCAAAAATGCCGATTGCTCGCCGGCTTGCCCACGCCCGCCGGGCGCAGACGCAAACGTCATCGCATGCGAAAGGCCCCGCTGCCAAAATGATGTCCCTGCGGATCACTTTGTCGCCACGCATTTGGACGGATATCATATTTATTGGTGTTATTTTCAGAGGATCGCATGCCGAGCAAAATCCGTCGTGGCGGGAAAATGAAGAAAATCATTCGGGCGGCTGAATCACCGGTTCGGCCGCGTGAGCCGGAGCGGCCGAGCCCCGAGGCACTTGAAGTGGTCATATGGCCGAGTGAAATTCTCTCGCAGCCCGCACGGGCGGTCCAGGCGATCAATCCATGGCTGGTTGCCGTAGCCGAAAAAATGAAAAAGGTGATGGAGGAGAGCAAGGGAGTCGGCTTGGCCGGGCCGCAGGTCGGTTTAGGACTTCGCATTTTTGTCATGTCGGAATCGGGCAAGGCGGACGAGGCCACAGTCTGGGTCAACCCCTCACTTTCCGCCCCATCGGGAGAAGAGGTGGGTGAAGAAGGATGCCTTTCGATCCCGAATATCCGCGGCAATGTAACCCGGGCCAAAGAAATAACTATTCGTGGGATGGATATTACGGGTCAAATGGTGGAAAAGCGTCTCGTTGATTTTCCGGCGCGGATTGCACAGCATGAATTCGACCATCTGGAGGGAATTGTGATACTCGACCGATTTTCGTCGGTGCAAAAAATTGCCCTCCGAAAGAAGATTCGCGCCTTGGAGAGAGGCGAATCGGATTCAGCGGCGTGACCCCGGCACAGTCCGTCTTTATTGGGCGTAGCTCCCAAACGGCAAACCATCCACCGGCGGTCAATTGATTCATCCAGACACAAACTGCATGCGTATAGTTATGTGGTTTGACGATGGCCTGAATAATGGGCTTGTAATCTGCCGTCCCCGGCCAAGATGGTCGATTCCACGCCTGTCCGGCGGCTGCGTAATGCCGCTCGGGCCAAAGCGTCTTTGTGAAGGTTGATATTTTTAGGAGCTTCCAAATGAACAAGTTGCAAACAATACTCGCAGGAGCCGTCGTGTTGGCAAGTGCCGTACCGGTCATCGGGAAAACCGTTACGGTTAAGGGCACTTTGCTCGACATGAAGTGCTACACCGCCTTAGGAGCGACCAGCCGCAAGCATGGCATGACCTGCGGCAAATCGTGCCTGGAATCAGGTATCCCGGCGGGAATTCTCGTCGGTAAGACCGCGTGGACACTGGCCACACCGCCCCAGCCGCTGGCTCCCTATGTGGGCGACATGATTAAGGTGACCGGTACCGCCGATGCCAAAGATCACGTGTTTATCCCGACCAAGATCATGTACTGGAGTCATAAAATGTCGATGTGGATGAAGGTTAAGTAATCCATCGATCATTGGCGTTTCACATCGCGGAATAATAAACCCCGGTTGCTGGCCAGCAATCGGGGTTATTTTATGGCGTCGCAGATTACCGGCACAGCACCCCCTGCGATCATGCAGTGAAAGGGCGCAGAAGGGAGACGCAGCACGGATGTATGCTTCTACACGGCCCGACGTAGATCGAGGGTTTCTCAGATTCCCGTCCTCCCACCCCCGCCGATCGGCAGAATTTTCAAGGGATAGGCTGCTATCCATCCCGCGGGTAATCAGGATCAATAGATGCCGTAGTTTTTGACGCTCCACCCTTTGATGCGTCCGCGGCTTGGTTTACGTCCTTTATTGGCCGATTTACTTGCCCAGCGAAGTTTGTGATTACGTTTCGGTCGTGCCATAACTCTTCATCCTGATATACAAAAGCCAAAATTCATCCAAGCCTTTTATTGTAGTCCAAGGTGAAATATTTGGCAAAAATGGAGTTTGCGTTCAGAGTTGCCAATTTCACCTGCGCCCGCAGCGGTCCCATTTTCAAACCACACCTTTGCGTCGGCCCCGTTTTGGCCAAATCGCATTTGTGGAAATGTCGTAAACTGATCTGTGCGCCATCGCCGGTGCGCACCCGCCGGTCGCGGACTGGCGGAATCAAGCCGTCACCGTCCCATAATGCGATGGCATGCTGGCAGCAATATCTCGGCGTCCCGCCGCATCTCCAGCAGTTAAGATTATTTTCACCGCCAGCCACAAGGTTAATAAGTGTTCACCGTCCGAGCTTATCCTATCAAGTGAGCTCGGCAAGGGCAGAATCGATATTTTTGCATATCCGCACCGCAAGCCGCCCTTTTACACTTTCCACCGCCTGACGGTCGGCAGCGCTGTGCACCGGACCCGTAATCAGCCGTGTATAGCCAAGGCGGCAGACTTCGTGAATCCGCTGGGCGAGAGACGCCACCGGGCGGAATTCACCCAGCAAACCGATCTCTCCGGTTACTACCGTACCGGCCGGAAGACCGCGCCGCATGTGCGAACCGGCAATGGCCAGGGCCATGGCGGCGTCGACGGCCGGGTCCGTTACCTTCAGGCCGCCGACTGCGTTGACGAAGACATCTTTATCGAGCAGTCGGAAGTCGGCATGTTTTTCCAATACGGCGATCATCATCGCAAGGCGATTGGGATCGCACCCGGCGGCCTTGCGACGGGCCGCGCCCAGTGCGCTATCGGCGGTAAGGGCCTGAATCTCCACCGGCAGCACACGGCTTCCCTGCAGGCAGGCGGTAAGTACGCTGCCGGGCGGCGAGCCGGCGCCGGCCTGAATCAACAGCGATGCGGCATCGTCCACCACCTCCAGCCCCGTCGCCGTCATGCGGAAAAGGCCCACTTCCAGCGTGCTGCCGAATCGATTTTTAATACAGCGAACGATGCGATGATCGTGGTAGGAATCCCCTTCAAAATAAAGGACGGTATCGACGATATGCTCAATCAATTTCGGTCCCGCCAGCATGCCCCGCTTGGTCACGTGGCCGACAAGACATACCGCCGTGCCGCTGGCCTTGGCCAGATAAACCAGATTGGTACAGCAGTCTTTAAGCTGCGAGACGCTGCCGGGTGCCGAGCTGTTGGCATCCTGATAAATCAACTGCACCGAATCGACGATGCAGAGGCTGGGTCGCAATTTCTGAATCTGCTGACCGATCTTATCGACATTGGTTTGGGCGTAGATGTAGAGTTGCCCGCTCGATGCCCTGAGCCGGTCGGCACGCAAGCGCGTCTGCGAAGCGGATTCTTCGCTGGAGACATAAAGCACTTTCATGTCCCTCTCGGCCAGCTTCTGCCCGACCTGCAGCAGCAGCGTGGACTTGCCGATGCCCGGATCCCCACCCAACAATACCGCCGCCCCCGGCACCACCCCCCCACCGATGACACGATCAAATTCCGCCAGCCCCGTGGCCATGCGCGGCACCTGCATATCGGGAATCTGTGACACCGGCAGGGCCGGCAGGTCGACATCAACCCCCTGCATCTGGTCAACCGCCGAAAGCACCTTGGGGCGATGAACATCATTGGCGGCAAAGGTTTCTTCAAGTGAATCCCATGCGTCGCATTCCGGGCATTTTCCCATCCACTTGCTCTGCATCGCCCCGCATTGGCGACAGACAAAATACATTTTTGATTTGGCCATGGCGGAATTATACGCGATGGAACCGCTTTGACAGGTCGCGTATGACCGGCCCGCAGGCTGATTACATCGCCTGACTGTGTTTCAGATGATTGAGCGATTCCCGCATCTTTTCGGCGGCCACTTTTTGCTTAAGCCGATCCAAAAGCGTCTGCTGCCGGGCGCTCAGTGGGTTACGGGTGCCCAGCATCTTAATCGCCGCCTGCCAAACCAGCAGTGCCCCGTGCCAGTCGCCGATGCCCGCGAGCGCATCGCCAAGATGGCGGTAGACCGTCGGATGGCGGATCCCGACGAGAATCACTGCCCGCTGTAGATAGGGGATGGCGCGGGCGGCAAAGCCGAGTTTATAGAGAGCCCACCCGTAGCTGTCGAGATATTGCGCCACATTGGGGTAATTGTGTACCGCCAACTGGATGTGTGCCATGGCCTTCTTGAAATTCTGATTCGCCTGAAGCATTTCAAAACCGAGATTGTTATTGGCGTACGCATTCTGCGGTTCGATCGCGAGGATGCGGCGATAGACATTCAGGGCCGCCGAGCGATTGCCGAGTTTCCAGAGCGTATTGGCCAGGTTGGACAGATCGGTGAAGCGCGGAATGGGACGGTTTACCAATTTCCGGGCGACCGCCAGAGCCGCGGCGTAATGATGTGAATGAAAATAAACTCGCCACAGCGCCTCGAGCGCACGGTGGGAGGTGGGTTTTTCAGCCAGCCAGCGGGTAACGAGCCGGTGCGCCTGAAGCCATAAATGATTATGGATCAGCACATCGAGATACTCCTCGCCAATGGCCTGCGAATCGGGAAAACGCCGCGCCAGTCGCCGCGCACAGGTGAATGCCGCCCCGGCCTGACCGGCGTGGTTGCACAGGTCAATGTACTCCTGAAGCAGATCGGGGTCGGCGGGCCAGACATGCAGCGACCGGCGTAATATTTTAATACCTGTGCCGGAATGCCCCATGGAATCCGACAGCAGGGCCAGCCATACCGCAGCCAGACGGCTGGTCGGATACAACCGCCGGACGGCGGCGATTTGTCCCTTCACGGCAGGCCAATCGTGGTTAACCGCATCGACCATGGCGGCGGCAATCAGCGCCCGCTTTCCGTGCCCGAAGCGCGAGAGAAAGCCCTGAGCCTCCACGCGAAACGCCGCGATATCACCGAATTCATATTCCACCTGCACAAGCCGGAAGGCCACCCTGCGGTCCTGTGGAAACAGCTCCACCTCATGCTGCAGAATGTTGATCTCATCCGGCGGATACTGGCGATCGTGCGTGAGGCGTTCCAGTTCACGCCACAGTGGACGGTCATGTGAATAGGTATAGGTGGCGTTGATCGCCGTGCTCATGGCGGCTGCCATGCGATCGGCTGACGCATAAACTTCCGCCTTGACCACATAGGCATCCGCCCCGCCGAGATGTTCGCGCACCGCCCGGCGGATAAGCTCATCCGCCTCTGAATACCGGTGTCCCAGGGCCAGGGCGAGGCACCGGCCTTTGATCGTCGGCCAGAATTGCGGCGCCCGCTGAAGCAACCCACCCGTAACGGTCAGTGCAAATTGGCGGCGGCCGGTGAGCAGTGCCAGATTATCGACCAGCCCATACTGCCACTGCAGTTGCTCCACCTGCTGCTGCGGAGGCAGACTCACGCTGATGGCCCGCCGCTTGAGCACCATCTGCAGCAATCGGCGAACGTCCGTCTCGGAAGGATGCAGGCCGAAGAAATCGGCCGTGATGGCAGAAAGAGCATGCGGCGGCAGCCGGTGCGCGGCGAGTTCGCGGGTGATCCATTTTACTGCATCGAGCCGCCGACCGGTGCAGACAGACAGTACGATAAATTTCCGCGCTGTTGAAATTTTCGCCGGTTGCAACATGCAGAGTCGGGCCAGCGTACGCCGGGCGGTGCGTGGATGGCCCGTAACCCACGCCGCGTGGGCCACGCACGCCAACGCATCGATTTCAGCCGTGGAGCCCGCCTTGAGCGCCTTGGCGGCGGCGAGAACCATCGCCGGACCCTGCTGATCCAGAATAATATCCGCCAGAATGACGGTTGTCGGCGGCGAACCATGTGCACGCACACAGTAATCCACCGCATCCCACGCAGCAGCATGCGGATGGCCGGTAAATTCCATCGCTAATGCCAGTTGGCCGAGAATCACGGGATTGGTAAACCCCTGCCGACGGGCGACGTCAAAACATGCGGCCGCAGTTCGATAGTGTCCCGCCAGCAGACTGTTGCGCCCGATCAAAAAGTGAATCAGCCCGCGACTTCGCATCAGACGATGATCTTGCACGTTGAACTGATACGTTACCGAGGGTTGCTTGAGGAGCGATGCCGTCTGCTGATACGCCTCGGCAGCGGCCCCGTAATACCCCCTGCTCTGGAGAGCCGCGCCCAGTAAAAAATCAATCCGCGGTAAAAGCGGTGAATCTGCTTTGAGTTGCGGCGACTTGCGGGCAATCAGGAGGTGCCGCAGGGAGGCTTTCCGGCGGCCGTGGGATATATCCAGTGCGGCCGCCTGCAATTGAAGCTTCGGATTTAGCGGATTCAGATGCAGAGCCGACTTCATATATCGGTCGGCACCGGCGGTGTCGCCGAGTTTTAACGACACTTGCGCCAGCGCCGAGAACGTTTTGGCCGAGTTGGGGTTGAACTTGTCGCTCTGCAGAAGCAGGTAAAGGGCGCCGCTGTATCGGCCTTGGTACGCCGCGTTAAGACCTGAACCGTAAAATACCAGTGCTTTTTTCTGATCCACAGGTGAGACCGTTTTGCGGGCCGGGACAACGGGCAGCGAAACTTCTGCCATCAGGCGCGACAGGCGGACATTTCGCCGCGATACATCCTCTCCCGAGTGGGCGGGGCTTAATCCTTTTCCCACCGAATAAAATGCCGGCTGGTAGAGCTCCTCGGGAACGTGCATGGGAGCGGAAGCGGAAAACGGATTGCTCGCACAACCTGAAAGCGATGCAGTGGAAAGCAACATGAGCCAAACGGCCGGTTTCATAAAACATCCTCAACCAAGCCACAACTGCACACCCGAGAGGCTATGCACCGGGACACCGCGAGAATTGTAGCTTGATATCCGCTAAAAGTGGCGTTTTATTCCGTGTTCGGCCATTTGCCGGCACAGGCCGAGTCGCGGGCCGGGCAATTTTTTCAGGCGGGCTGGCCGGCCGCCCCGGCAGACAGGTGGTGGTTTCATGCCTGCAGCATGCTGTATTCACCTTTTTTTCACCGCAGAGTTAAAGGAGGTACATAGCGCGGCTGCGCCGCAACCCAAAAAGATTGAATTCCGGGGATAGTCTCGGTGGGGCCGGTACCTTTTTGTCG
>JBMFVY010000046.1:0-25778 GCA_049965755.1 Phycisphaerae bacterium
GTGGTGTAAAAATTCCGGCCGGATTTCATTATGGGGCCTGCATCACGCGGAATTCGCGGATTCAGCAGAACCCAAAACCAGATTCTGGTGTAAAGCGATTTACACAAACTCGGCCCGGCACGTCGCCATGCGGAAATGCCAACATCGCAATCGGCTCTGCCTTCATACACAACATTTGACAGTAGCCCAGCCACGAAGAACACGAAGACGATTAAGTAAAGCGCACGGACTTAATGCAAAAATCTTAGCGTCTTTCGTTCTTAGCGTGATAAAAAAGCAGATGACATCATGCGCGAGCATGATACCCTATTTCCTCTGTGTGTCTCTGAGTCCTTTGCGGTTACAAAGTTAATGGCGTCGTGCGCAGCACGACTCATGCCCGCTCTACTGTCAACGATCTACGCTCAACTGTTCTGCCGGCCCCGCCGGGCGTTGCAGTGCCCGATCAATGGCGGCGTGAAGCGGTGTGGGGCGCAGCCGCCGGGCAACCTGGCCGAGCCAGGTGAAATCCGGCGCTACGGGTGGCGGTGGCAGGATCGCTTCCATCGCCTCGCGGGCCGGTGGGCTTATCCCCTTGCTGATGGCCAGCATGAGGGCTTCGGGATTGGCCGGGACGCCGACGAGCGAAAATTCCAGCAGTTCCCACGACCGATGCACGCGCACCGCCTGAGCCCAGTCAGGATGTTCACGCAGTTCGGCGGCAGTCGGCGGCGAAGATTCCAGCGGCCGAAAGCCGATGCTGTAGGTGCTCAGGACGCCATCCTGCGCCAGGGCAAAGATATCGCGGGCAAAGGGGGTTTTGTCGGTGCAGCGGAATTTGGCGAGAATTCGCCCGTTGTGCGGCTTAATCCACTGCGCGACGCCGATGGGGCGCGTGGTGTCATGATTATAAAATACCGTCATACCGGCGTGATTCTTGCGGAGCATGCCGGTCGGCAGCACCACTTCATTCTGCCGGTCCACCGCCGTGGTGCTGATGCAGGCGATGATCTCCCGTTTGCCCGGTGCCGTTTCCAGCATCCGTGCTTCGCACGTTTTCAATTGCATCTGAAATCTCCTTGTCATCCTGTCGGGGTTTGCGTGGTTTGGCGTGGGATACCAAACCGCGGGCGGAGTGTTGATCGATTTTCAGCAGGCGGGAAAGGGCATTGATCGCCACCGCCTGTTCCATATCGCCGACGGCCACCGCGCGATTGATCTGCAGCAGCAGAGCCAATTCCCGTTCGGTATGGATATCTTCATCGGCGGGCGCAGCGGGTGCGGGCTCGGTAATGGCGGCAGGTGCTTGAGCCACCGACGCAGGCACCTGCGGGTCGTACCCAGCAAGACGGCGAATTTCCTCCCGGCTCAGCACACCGGCGTTGATGGCCACCTGCGCCTTCTGCAGCTCAAAGGCCGCATCCGCGGGCACCGGATTATCCGCCGCCAGAAACAGATTCGGCCCGAAGCGCGGCACCAGCAGTTCATTGAGCTTCTGTTCCAGAATTAATACGCGAGGCAGAACGGTCTGGCGGGCGTAGAGTGTTTCGCTGGCCTGCATATTGGCGTAGGTGGCATCTTTGGAAAGCAGGGCTTCAGGCACGCCGAAGGCCAGGGCCAGCCGCCGCAGGGTTTCGCGGCTGATCTCCATCGGGCCCAGGTCGGTGGGGGGATAGCGGGCCGGCACAAAGGTGCCCGCCTGTTCGGCGACCAATACCCGGCCGTTGCCGCTGCGCGAGAATTTTTCATTCCATAGCATTTCCGCCCGTTCCGCTTCCTTGCGGGTGATCTGATCGCGCGGGATAAAGGTGCCGTCGATCCGGGCCCGGTTATCCATGAGCGAATTTTCATACAGGGCGTATTTGGCGGCGAGTTCCGCCTGCATAAAGGCTGACCGCAGCGGGGCGTGGCGACCGCCGTACGGGTCTTCCACGGCCGGGAATCGAAAGTCGAGCACATCCGCTTTTTGCAGTGAAATCCAGTTGCCCGTCAGAGCGGGGAAATATTTGTATCCCACCACCGCCAGATCATCATCACGCAGCGGCATGACGCGCTGGGTGGGGAGAATTTTGATCTGCCCCGGCCGCCCGGCCCAATCATCCTCCAGCAGCCAATACGCGCCGCCGAAAACCTCCATGTAAACGCCCGTCATGTAGCGGAGCTGGTAGCCATTAAGCCCGTCGTTATCCCGATTAAGCAGATTCAGCAGCGGGTGATCGGAAATTTCGACGATGCGGCCCGATTGCCGCACGCGGTGCCCCCATGCGGGGTGATGCTTGAGGCGGGCGATGGTGGTGTCATCCACCAAGCGGCCGCCGGGTGGGCAATCGTCCACGGCATAGAGCCGAAACGGGACGCGGGCGACGGCGGCGGCATTCCAGTTGACGCAGGTGTAGACGATATCGTTGGTGAGGAACTCCAGCATGAGTTGGGCATCGGAGGGGATGGGTCGGCCGGCGGTATTGGTCAGCAGGGGACTGCCGATGCCCACCCAGAAATCGCCGAGCGATTTGTCAATCTGTTCCATCGCCGCGCTTTAGCGGTCGGACGAGGCGATAATGATTGGTGAATGGAGCGTGCGGGCTGGTTGGCGGCGATTGGGCTCTCCCGCGGGCTTCGGAACTGCCGCTGTGCGGTCGCAGGCCCGGCCGAGCTCCGGCCCGCCCGTCGGCGCAGCGGCGTTATTCCACCGTGACACTCTTGGCCAGATTACGCGGCTTATCGACATTGCATCCGCGACTCACCGCCGCATGATACGCCAGAAGCTGCAGGGGCACGACGGTCAGCAGCGGCTGAAGCGGCTCGATGGTGTCGGGGACGGTAAAGACGTGATCCGCCACCTTGTGGATATGCTCATCGCCTTCGCTGGCGACGGCGATGATCTTGCCGTGGCGGGCCTTGACTTCATGGATGTTTCCAATAAGTTTTTCATATTGGCTGCCGCGGGTGGCGATGAACACGGCGGGCATTCCCGGATTGATCAGGGCGATGGGGCCGTGCTTCATTTCCGCCGCCGGCAGGCCTTCGGCGTGGATGTAGCTGATTTCCTTGAGTTTCAGGGCGCCTTCGAGCGCGACGGGAAAATTAAACCCGCGACCGAGGAAAAGCCAGTTGTCGCGCCGGGCGTGTTCCTCGGCTACCTGGCGGATCAGATCGCTCTGCTGAAGCACCTGGCGGATCTGATCCGGTATCCGCTCCAGCGCGTCAATAAATTCCTGCAGCACCGTCTGCGACATGTATTTCCGCCGCGCGATGCTCAGCGCCAGCAGAATTTCCACCACGATCTGTCCCGTAAACGCCTTGGTGCTCGCGACGCCGATCTCCGGACCGACATGCAGATAGATTCCCGCATCCGTCTCCCGGGCGATGGTCGATCCGACTACATTGACGATTCCCAGGCTCAGTGCCCCGCGGTCCTTGGCTTCGCGCAGGGCGGCAAGGGTGTCGGCCGTCTCTCCGGACTGGCTGATGGCCAGCACCAGCGTGCCATCTTCGATGATCGGATTGCGATAGCGGAATTCGCTGGCGTACTCCACCTCGGTGGGGATTTTGGCCAGTTCCTCAAAAAGGAATTCTCCCACCAGTCCGGCGTGCCACGCCGTCCCGCAGCCGGTGATGATCAGGCGCCGGGTGCGAACAATATCGCGGCTGTAATGATTAATGCCGCCGAGCACCACGCGTCCCTCCTGGCGGTCAAGGCGGCCGCGCATGCAGTCCTCAATCGCCTGCGGCTGTTCAAATATTTCCTTGAGCATGAAATGATCGTATCCGCCGAGCTCGATCTGCTGGAGCGAAAATTCCACCTCGCTGACTTTTTTAGTCACCGGCATGTCGTCGATGGTGGTGGTGCGGAATTGATCCGGGGTGATAACCGCCATTTCGTTGTCGTTGAGATAGACCACCTGGGTGGTATGTTCCACGATGGCGGCCGCATCCGAGGCGACCACATATTCATCATCTCCCACACCGATGATCAGGGGTGATCCGCGACGCGCCACCACAAGCGTTTCGGGCTCTTCGGCCGACATGACGGCCAGCCCGTAGGTGCCGCGAACTTCGCGCAGCGCCGTCTGCACCGCCTTGACGAGGCTGTTTTCATAAAAATGTCCGATGAGCACGGCAAGCACTTCGGTATCGGTTTCGCTATTAAAAATATAACCGCGTTCGGAGAGGAACGTTTTAATGGTGGAATAATTCTCAATGATGCCGTTATGAACAATGGCAATGCGTCGCTTGTTATCCAGGTGCGGATGAGCGTTGCATTCGGTCGGCGGGCCGTGCGTGGCCCAGCGGGTATGGGCCATGCCGATATGGCTCGGGGGCACTTTCTGCTCCTCGAGCGAGGATTCCAGCACACTGATGCGGCCGGCGGCTCGCGCCGTAAAAAGCTTTTTGCCATCGACGAGACACAATCCGGCGGAATCGTATCCGCGGTATTCAAGCCGCTTGAGCCCCTCAATAAGGAGTGCCCGCGCGTCTTTCTTTCCTACATAAGCCACGATTCCACACATGTCGATATCCTTTATGTTCCGCCGTTCAGCCGACCAACACTGCAACACCTTCTATCGGATGATTATCACCCCATACTTCATTCAGGGTAGTCATCCGGTTTGACACCGGCGAAGGTGTCGCGGGGCTTGGCATCGCCGGAGGCGCCCGCGGCGCTTGGTGCATTTTTTGCCGCCCGTCTGCGATGAATGATAAAAATGACGCCGCCGACGACCAGCGCGATGGCGGCAGCCCCGTAGAGCCAATGCTTAAATTCAGCCACTTTCACCAGAAATTGATTCAGGTGGTGGGCCTGCCAATGCCCCAGCCAAATCAGGGTCGGGACGCTGATAAGCCCGGCCAATCCATCGATGATGAGGAATCTCACATAGGACATTCCTGCGATTCCGCAAAACGCGAACACACCCGCCCGAACACCCGGCATGAAACGCCCGATAAAAAGGGTGGCATCCCCATATTTTGCGAAATGCTGCTCGATCCAGATTCGCCGCTTGGAATTAAGCACTTTCCGCACATGACGGGCGATGATGTTATTGGAATCAATTCCGTAGCGTCCGATGAAATACAGAATGCTGTCGCCGACCAGCATCGCCAGCAGGCCCACCACGCACATCACCCAGATATTCGGAGCCAGATCGGCACGCGGCCCGTTGAATGGACCCCAGTGCGAATTGCACAGATAGCCTGAGAGAATCAGCGGCATATCTTCCGGAATCGGTACCCCGCACCCCGCGATGATCAACAACCCCGCCAATGCAAAGTAGGTGAACTTTGATAACAGGTTGAGCAGCAATGGCACCATGGATGATTTCACGGCCTCCAAAGTGCCTATACTACCCGCTAAAACCCTGCGGAGTCCAGACGTCCCTCCTTCCGGCGGAGTCCGCATGTGGGATTTTTTTCAGGCGGATCAAAATCGGGTTAAAATAATCCCTTTGAGGCATATTTCGGGTTATTGCAACAGGCCACATCGGTTGGCGACAATCGCAATTCCCGGGGTGACCGGAAACGTTATCACACCTGGATGTCCGGTGCCGATGAGCGATAACACACCCCTGCCCGAAGAAATCAGCTCACGATGCGGTATAATCGCATTTGAAGAAGAGGAACTCGATGGCTGACGCAACACGCTTCGAGAAGATATTGGTACTTGCCGGCTCCCGTCATTGGGCGGAGCCCGTGGTCACGGCACTGCGCCGGCAGAACTGCAGTCCGATCGTGGTTGAAAACCTCGACGAGGCGATGCTTGCCATCGGCACCGGTGCCTTTGACGCGATCATTTCCCAATCAGGTGATTTCCTGGCGGTTGAACGATCACTCGCCGACATGCAGACGCGACTTATTCTCGACACCATCGGCGAAGGGGTCTGCCTCGTGAACCCGCAGGGGCGGATCGTTTGGTCGAACGCGAGGATGAAGCAATGGAAAACGGATGCCGTTGATCGCATCCGGCATGTCTGCGTCGATGCGGCCGGGGGATTTGCCGCCGCTGCAGCGGGGCTGCCTGCCACGGAACCCCTGCGGGTGAAAAAATACTCCATCACCATCGATGACACGCAGTACTTTGAAGTGATCTGCTCGGCGGTGCTTGATGCCGCCCGGCAGTTTCGATACGTCGTGGCGATCTGCTGGGACGCCACCAACTCGCGCCGCCTGCAGCAGAAGCTTGACGCCATCGATCTGGCCGGACGGGAACTGGTGCGTCTGGAGGGTGATGCCATCAGCCGACTCAACGTGGTCGAACGCATACGGCTGCTGGAAGATAAAATTATTAAATTCTGCCGCCAACTCATGCACTTCGACCATTTCAATATCCGCCTGGTTGACCGGAATACCAACAAACTCGAGCCGGTCATCTCCGTGGGCATGCCCGAGCAGGCCGCCATGGTGGAACTCTTCGCGGTGCCCGAAGGAAACGGAATTTCCGGCTATGTCGCCGCAACCGGCCGGTCGTATATCTCGCCGGATGTAACGCGCGACCCGCGCTATGTACCGGGCCTGGACATGGCCCACAGCAGCCTCACCGTTCCTCTCATGCTCCATGACCGGACGATCGGCGTTTTCAATATCGAATCCAATGACTACGGTTTTTTCACCGAGGATGATCGGCAGTTTGCGGAAATCTTCGGCCGCTATGTGGCCGTTGCTCTGAATATCCTCGATCTGCTGGTGGTGGAACGCTACACCACCAGCGGTCGGCTTGCGGAGGATCTGGCGTGCGAGGTGGCCGGTCCGCTCAATGATATTGCCGCCGATATTGATAAAATTTCTGACGAAATGATATCCGATAGCAACGTGCAGAATCGGCTCGCAAACATCACGGCCAATCTCAAGCGAATCCGGGCCTCCCTCAAGGCAGTGAGTCAGGGCCAGCAGATCCTTCTGGGGACGGACGAGAGGGCTCGCCCCGGTGAGAACGATTTGTTCCTCTCAGGCAGGCGTATTCTGGTGGCGGACGACACGCCCGTCATCTGCGATACGCTGCGGGCGGTACTCAAGCGGGCGGGCGCTCATGTGGACACCGCGGAAAACGGGGCGCAGGCCTGCGCCTTTCTGGCGGGAGAAGCACGTTATGATCTCGTGATCTCCGATATCCGAATGCCCGACCACGATGGTTATGAAATATTCCATGCCGCCCAACAGCTCGGACATCGCCCGCCGGTGATTCTCATGACCGCGTTCGGTTATGACCGCAACCACAGCATCCTTCGCGCCCGTCAGGACGGGCTTGCCGCCATCATGCTCAAGCCCTTCACCATCAAAACCCTCATGCGGGCGGTCGCGCAGGCGCTGCAGATTCCCCGCAACTTCGACTGATGTCGACTTTATCATTCGCTGCGGCGAAGCCCAACATCATCACAGTCCGCCAATTCAGCGGCGTCAGGCGACCATGGGCGCAGCTTGGCGGTGAATCGCCCGGCGGGCGGCACTGTCTCCGGGCCTAAAGCCCGCCTCGATGCCTCCCCCATCGGACAGAATGTATTGTGCGGCACCGATACTATCCGGCGACGGCGAGCGCCCGATCTTCAAGGGGCATCAGGGTCGCTTTGATCGATGCCGCCGGATGATATTTATGAATCCGGACTTCCCCGTCGCAGACGGCCAGCCACGTGGCAGGCAGTTCGGTCCAGCAACCACTGTTCACATAGCGAACATCTCCGAAGAATTTGCTCACGGCGTGATGCGTGTGGCCGCAGATCACCACATCGCAATGGCGATGGCGGGCGTGGGCTGTGGATCGATGTTCAACCTTTTCCAGGCAGTGAAGAAATGTCTTTGATCTCGATTTGGCCAGTCGCGCCACGTAATGTCGGCGGTCGATTTTCTGCAGCGTGTTGTACGCCACATCCGCAATCCATGTCAGCACCGGATGGTCATCAATGAAATCATCAAACCGGTGGCCGTGAAGCACCATGATCCGCCGATCGCCGGAATGGAAAATATATTCTTCATGTACTTCGACACCGAGCAGATGCGAAACAATCTCCGCCGGCCCGTCATGGTTGCCGCAGGTCCAGATGACTTCCACCTTATCGGAAAGGTGCCGCAGGGTGGAGAGGACTTTCCAGTGGGTCTTCTTGAGCCGTCGAAAATCGATGGAATCAAAAACATCGCCGTTGATGATCAGCCGCCTTGTACGCAGGGCCTGATCGATCAGCGATTCAAGAAACTGCGTGATCAATCTGGCCTGGGAGTTTTCACTTCCGAGGTGCAGATCAGAAATAATAATCGCATCGGCAACTTCGCCCCCGCTTCGGAGCGTTTTGCAGGCTGGCGGCAGAACACTCAGACTGCCCGAGGCGTTTGCAGCGCCCGGGGAATCTTTCCGGTACCGGGCGGAATCAAGAGCATGCAACAGATAATCCATGCCGTAGAGATATTAACGGCACAAGATGAGCGCGATATGAGGTGATTGCTAAAACTCGATGAAGAGCAAAACAGCTTAAAGGCCGATAACCGCAACCGAGAAAGCTTAGGCCAAGAGCGATCACCGGACGCGGGCCCAAAACATTGCCGATTTTCCATCATCCCAGCGAAACCGCCCGCCGGCATATCGGCATCAGCCGGGTTGCGGCACCATGTCCGGGCCCGTTTCACCCTGTGAGCCCGTCGCGGTCTTGTCTCCGACGCGCCGCTGCTGCTCCTGAGCCAGAAGATCCGTTACCGTCGGCTTGGTAAGCAGTTGACCGCTCATGATGCGTTTGACATCTTCCGCATCAAGCGTTTCATACTTCAGCAGGGCATCTTTCAGATTCGTGAGTTCATTCATTTTTTCATGTAATAATTTGTTGGCTTCATCGTAGGCCGTGGTAATCAGACGATGCACCTCGGCATCGATGAGCTCGGCGGTTTTTTCGCTGTAAGGCCGATTGCTGGGGAAAAAGCCGCTGCTCTCGTCCCGGTTGGTGAAGAGAATCGGCCCCAGCGCATCGCTCATCCCCAGTTCACAGACCATCTGACGGGCAATGGCGCTGGCCATACGGATATCCTGGCTCGCTCCGCTGGAGATTTCATTGCTGGGCATCGCCTCGGCAATGCGGCCGCCGAAGAGGACTCGAAGCTCCGCCAGCAAGAACGCCCGGCTTTCGACGAAACGGTCTTTTTCCGGCAGTGAAAAGGTGGCCCCGCCAAAACTGCCTCTGGGGATGATGGTCACCTTGTGAATCGGGTCGGCATGTGGCGAGAAATACTGCACCACGGCGTGACCGGCCTCGTGCCATGCGGTCAGCACACGTTCTTCTTCATCGATCTTGCGGCTGCGGTGCGCCTTGCCGAAGCGAATCTTGTCACGGGCCTCTTCAAGGTCGGCCATCTCAACGGCGTCATGGTTGAGCATGGTTGCAATCAGGGCCGATTCATTCACCATGGCGGCCAATTCGGCACCGCTGAACATCGGCGTCTGGCGTGCAATCCGCAGCAGATCAACATCACCCGCCAATTTCACCTTTTTGGCGTGAACTTTCAGGATTTCATATCGCCCCTTGATATCAGGCAGTGGAACCGTCACCTGCCGATCAAAACGCCCCGGCCGCGTCAGGGCGGGATCCAGAACATCCGATCGGTTGGTTGCCGCGATGACAATCACCTGATCGTTGGTGTCGAAACCGTCCATCTCCACCAGAATGGCGTTGAGGGTCTGCTCGCGCTCGTCATGTCCGCCGGTGCTGAAACCATTACCCCGGCGGCGGCCGACGGCGTCGATTTCATCGAGGAAGATGATACAGGGGGAACTTTCCTTGGCGGTCTTGAACAGGTCCCGCACACGCGACGCACCCACACCGACAAACATCTCGACAAAATCCGAACCGCTGATGGAGAAGAACGGCACCTCCGCTTCGCCGGCAATCGCCTTGGCCAGCAGGGTTTTGCCCACGCCGGGCGACCCGATCAGCAGCACCCCACGCGGAATGCGGCCGCCGAGGCGCTGAAATCGCTTCGGATTTCGCAAAAATTCAACAATTTCCGTCAGCTCTTCCTTGGCCTCGTCAATACCCGCCACATCGTTGAAGGTGACGTTGGTATGTTCCTTGGAGAGCATGCGATGCCGCGATCGTCCGAAATTCCCCAGCATTCCGATGCCACCGCCGCCGCCCCGGAGATTCCGGAAAAAGAGAAAATAGATCAACCCGAAGAGGATCAGATACGGGAGTACATCCTCCGCAAAAATAAGCCAGAGTTGCGATCCCGGCGGGGCCGATTTGTACCGCACCACTCCATACTTATCCATCTGATTCACGAGCGCCTGCCAGCCGCTTCCGAACATGGCCATCGGCGGTTGCCGCGTGGCCATTTTCAGCGGCGCATTGGCGGGGCTGCCCGCAATCGAATTCTTGAGCGTAAATGTGATTTTTCCGCTGTTCTTGAACAGTACCGTCTTGATGTTCCGTTGAATCAATTGGCTGTGGAAGTCGCTGTAGGGAACCGATGGCACGCCGGGGCTGAATGGATGGAGCCATATCATCGTCAGCAGCCCCGCGCCGACAATGATCATCCACCACATCATGCCGCGGTTGAAACGCAGATTGTTATCGCGTCCCGGTTTATTGGGTGGATTGGGGCTTTCCGGCCCGGGGGCTTCTGGATCTGGCATGCGTAACCTCAAATCACTCTGGCTCACTGGTCGCATCGGCAACGTGAGCAAACATCTTTAGTATAGAGCTTGGGAGGCCAAAAATACAGACGACTTGGCTGAATTTATCGGAAATCGCCTTGGCAATGCTTCCCGAGAGGCCCGGCAAGCCCGCCAGTCATCGTTTTCACCGCCGGGGTTCGGATATCTCCGGCATATCCAGCAGGGGCGCTTGCCCCCGGACTCCCCGAATTTGTCCGCATCCACCCCCACCTTGAGAACAAGCAAACGCCCCTCCGGTTGATCTGGTCGGTGGCTACGCGTTGAGCCGATTTTGGCCCACTTCGATGGATCGACGTCCATCGAAAATTTTGTTTTTTTCCTTGCTTTGCCTCTCCGAAAGTCGTATAACAAAGTCTGACCGGATTGGCTGGCCTGCGACTACCATGCCCGAGACAAGCCACTCGGGAATATTCGAATTTGGCTCCTCTTCCGCCTGACTCAAGGAGCTTGCCATGCACCTGAAACGCCCTGATTCCACCCCGCAGGAATATCCTGCCAATGAAAGCCGATCCCAAACGCCCACCGGGAGTGAATCGGCGCCGTCTCGATTAAATCTGGTTTGCGCCGATGATCACTGGGCAAATCCACCACGACGCCCGCGAACCTACAGCGTCTCCATGGACGCGGCCGCTGAGCAGAGTGCAGATGCGTCGGATACGGAACTGACGACGGCCTCCGAATACTTCATTGGATAACCCAACCGGCGGCGTTGAGTATGTCTGGTAATCACCCTCGTGCCACCCGCGCGATTTGTGGTTTCATTCTCCCCGGCGGCGATGAGCGAATGTGTCAAACACGTTCATGAGTTTACCGTGCAGTCGGGAGTCTCTCGTGCGCACGAATAAGTCTGTTCGTCGGAAGGCCGGTAAATTCCTCACAATTTTCGTGTAAACCAACAAAATGCCGATATATATGGATATATACCCCTGGCGGAGTATATGATGGTGAAGATATAAGTAATCTTATCGGGTGCGCACATGCAATATGGAAGGCCTGGTGCGGGACGGGGATCGATAGGGATGGGCGTGCATGGCGTGGTGCCGGCGGCACCGGTGCCCTCGGCGTCCATCCCGATAGACGATCGGTCGGCGCGAGATCCCGAGCACGCACCAAAATCGACAGATACGACTCCGGTGCCCGATGGGACTGCGCCGAAAGTCGGGTTCGTCAGGGGGTTACTTGAAAACCGGAGCGACGGCTGGCAAATTCCCCGGCGACGATTTGAGTTTTCGGTGGTTCTGATCGGCGAATTCGGTGCGATTTTGCTCATCGCCCCCATCTATTTGATTTTCGGCCGCCTTCAAGGGGTCAAACAAACACCGGGATTTCAGGCGCTCTGCTCGCTGGGCGCCCATATGCTGCAATCCACCGAACTGATGCTCGGGATTCTCACCATGCTGATGATTCCGGTGCTGCCGAAAAAATTCCGCGGAACCTTCATGCTTCTGGTCGGCCTGACCATCATATTAAATCTGCTGATCCTCCTGGGGCATCAGCAATCGGTTCTCATGCTGATGGTGGCTTATCCATCGGCGAGTCTTCTGGCGTTGGTCCTGCTCGATGCCGTTACGGGCATTCGCCCGGCGGCTCCGCAATCGCCACGGCTTTCAGGGTGGCAGGTCATATGCAGCAGTGCGGTGACCGCCCTGTGGATCATCCCATTGATCATCTCCACGACGTGCAAGGTATTTCCATCGCTGTTTTCGCAGTCCCATCTGGTGCTCGTTCGTGTATTTTTAATGCTCGCCACCCTCTCGGCCGTTACCAGCGGCGCCTGTGCTCTGCAAGGATACTTTCGCCCGCCGAAAAGAAGCGTCTACCTCACGGGGCGACTATCCGGTTCGCTGGCACTGGCCATTTCCATGGCGATGGGGTTGTGGGGATCCATAGTCGGCACCGGATTAATCCAGCATCAGGAAAAATGGCTTCGACTGCAGATGCTGTGGATATTCCTGCTGCTTTCGGGGGCGCTGATGCTCTGCTGGGGCGGAATGACGCAGCGATTGATCAACATCGCAGCCCGCGAAATTGATTTGTCGGTGAAATCACCGGATGACGATGATGAACCCGGCGCCGGGGAAGCACCGCTGTTGAACCTCCATGATCCAAAAAACTGACCGCCCCCTGCAAACGCAACGCCTGCGGGAAATGGATTCAGCAATCATCCCTCCCGCACCCGCCGGTAAAATCCTGATAGAATTCGTCGGCGATGAGTTCGGGGGAAACACAATCCCAAGGATACCCCGACAGCGCAACGGATCACGCGAGGCTGGTAACCGGGGTAGCTGACCGGCCATGAATTGGCCTCAGATCGTACCGGGTCGCACCCGGCCTGTTCGGAGTAGTTTTGTCGACGCAAGCTCAGGCATTTACATCCCGTCTCGGCAGGCCAAGCCAAACCGTTGTCATCCGCGGATTGGGCATTTGGACACCCCGCTATCGCTCCGCTGCCGATATCTTCACCGCCTTGGCGACCCCCGAGTCGCAAATCACCCCATCTTATGTCGCCCCATCCACCCCGGCTGCACCGGACGGCGCCGAGCTCTGGCCTGATGCACTGGCCGCCATCTCCGACGGCGTCAAGGGATGGGACATCGATCTGAACGACTGCCCGCTTGTTTTTGCCTCGGCCAAAGGGGACATTCGGCGGACCCTCCGACCGCTTGACCAACCCGGAAACACAATTCCGCACCTGGCCGACGACGCCCGCAGGATGGCCCATTTATGCGGCTTTTCCGATCAGATCATCTGCTTGAGCACCGCCTGCGCTTCGTCATTGGCCGCCCTGTGCGAGGCGCAACTTATCCTTGCCACGCAGCCCGATATCCCGCGCGTGGCGGTGATCACGGTGGATTTGGCCAGTACTTTTGTAATGGATGGTTTTCGCTCGCTCCGAGCCACCGCGGCCGACTTATGTCGCCCCTTTGATGTCTGCCGCACGGGACTCGCCGTCGGCTCCGGAGCCGCCTGGGCTTTTCTGGAGCGATCTGCAGGAACAACGGATTCGATGGAGATCATCGGCTGGGGAATCGCCAATGATGCAACGCATCTCACGGCCCCGGATCCGACGGGCGGCGGATTACGCTCCGCCATTGAGCAGGCCCTGGCCGTGGCGGACATCCCGCGAGCAGATGTTGATGTTGTATTGGCACACGGCACCGGAACACCCTTCAACGACGCCATGGAAGCCCGTGTATTTGCGCACGTGTTTCCCCATCGGCCGCCGCTCACCGCCGCCAAAGGACTGCTCGGCCACAGCCTCGGTGCCAGCGGACTTCTGGAACTGGCCCTTGCCGCTGAAATTCTGCAGCACCAGCTCATCCCCCCCATCTGCGGACTGCGGACAACAGATTATCAGGGCCTCAATCCCGTCTGCGGCCGAGCGCTGCGACCGGATCGACCGATTCGCACCATCCTGAAAACCGCCAGCGGTTTTGGTGGTGTCAATGCCGCCGTGATGGTACGGAGGCCTTTGACATGAAGCCTGATGTCACCCGCATCCGCATACAGATGGTGCACACATTTTCACTAAACCATACGTGGCGGGCGCTGGACGAATTCCCACGTCCCTGGCTCGACGCTGCCGCGGGAGAAATTGCCGATTGGCTCTTAGTATTAGCCGGTAGTATTCATCGGCGGCACTGCGGATTGTTCTGGGCCTCGGACCTGGATTCCATTGCGGCCGATCAGGCATTCGAACTTTCCCGGCGGGAGGATGAGGGCCGATTTATCAGCCCCAGTGCGTTTCGGTCCACGCTCCCGAGCATTGATCCAGCCGCGCTCGCTCTGCAACTGGGCATCACCGGGCCGGTGATGACATTCAGCATCGATGCCGATCCGTTCGTGGCGGAGCAATCGGCACGTCGCTGGCTCCTCGCGGGCCGCCTGACGGCGGCGATTGTCATCGATGAATTTGCCGCCAAACCGGAAATGCCCGGCGCAGAAGATCGACATCCATCCAGCGAGCACACCCGAGCGATCCGGTGCCAATTGATGGTCTCTGAACCCGTCGACTCCAGCGATTCGGCCGCATCCCGTTAGGCCACACCAACCCGCCGCGGGACCTCGGTGGCCAATATCTCCCCCACCACACCGCGGCCATCGGAACCGGCGAAGCGGGAGCGCTGAAAGTTGATGGCAGGGCAGGCGGGCACCGTGCCGCCGCAGACCCCACCCGAAAATTTGCCTCACCCGTGAACCTGCATGCCGCCGCGGGTTGTCGCGGTATGCCCGCCCATCGGGTATCTTTAGTGCCATGGACGTGCCGACGTACCGAGTTGAACTGGATGTCTACAGCGGCCCGCTCGAACTGCTGCTGTTCCTCATCCGCAAAAACGAGGTGGATATTTATGATATCCCCATCGCCCGCATCACATCCCAATATCTGGCGCATGTTGAGGTGATCCGGCAGATTGACATCAACCTTGCTGGCGATTTTCTCGTCATGGCCGCCACTTTGATGGAAATTAAAAGCCGCATGCTCAATCCGCAGCCGACCGCGGATACGGCCGGCGGCGGGGTTGCGGAGACGGCGATCGATCCCCGCCAGGCACTGGTTGAACAATTGCTCCAGTACAAGCGGTACAAAGATGCCGCCAATCACCTCCAGCGCCGGGCCCATACTGAACAGCTTCGTTTCAGCCGAGCGGTGCAAAAATCAACGGGCCGAGCCCCGCTGGATATTGAAGATCTGAATCTCTTCCAACTCATTGACGCTTTTACCGCGATCATGGCCAGCGTGGGGCATAGTGCCTACGGCCATGATGTTGTCTACGACGATACCCCCATCAGCCTGCATCAAGCAGATATTCTGGATCGGGTGCATCGCGATGGCAGTATCACATTGCAGGAACTGTTCATCGGCCGCAAATCGAAAAGTGAAATGATCGGTCTGTTTCTGGCGATGCTGGAGCTTATCCGGCTGAAAAAATTGACCTTTGAACAGACGGAGGCGGCCGGTCGAATTCTGCTGCGACCGGGGGAAGCCGCGAAGGCTGAAGCGGTAAGCGGCACTAACGCGATATCGGACCGGGATGCCGCCGCACCAACGCTCGTGGCAGCAGATACGCGAGCCGAATTTCCCCCGACAGCATGAGAGGAAACCATTTGACTGCTATATCTACACCCCCGCAAACTCCCCGCGTCATCAACTGGGTATCGGTTGCGGCGCTGATCAGCTTTATTGCCGAACTGGCGATGCTGGCGACGCACAAAGCCACGCTGCACACACCGCCGCCGATCAGCGAATTGCTGCTTTCACTGCTGACCCTTTTTCTGGGCGCCTGGGCGGTTATTTATCGCATACGCGACCGACAGAATATTATTCTGGGCCGCTGGCTCGGGGGCATCTGCATGACCCTGGGCATGATTGTTTTTGCCGTGCAATCGGTGAGCGTTCACAAGGCTCAGGAGACGGCGGAACTCAGGCACATACAGAAGATTGCAAAGGCGTGCATTTCATACGCCCGCGCCCACGATGGAGACTACCCCGCGCATCTGGCCGTGCTGGTGCGTGACGGCCGCATCAAGGCATCGGACCTCAGTGATCCGACCAACGGGTTGGTGGCGCTTAAACTCCCGCCGGGATGGAAAAAGCTCCCGGCCCGAGAACTGGATCTGGTGATCCGCCGCAACAGCGACTTTCGTTACGCCGGGCAGGGGTTGAGCCTGGCGGCCGGCGGGCGCATCACGAAAAATCTTAAAAATATCATCGTGCTGTTCAAGAATACTCAGGAGGAGATCAATGCCGGACCCATTGCCTTTGCCGACGGCAGGGTTCATTATTTTACCGGCCTGCAGATGATCAAGGTTCTGCATCGCTGCAACCAGGCAAGAAAAAACCTCGGTCTTCCGCCGCTGTCCTTCGATCTTCCCAACCGCTGAGGCGACACTCCCGGGTGGGGCGGATTTGCCTGTGCCGCGGGCGACGGGGACGACTCCGTACATGATGAGATGTCCGCATGACCATTGAAAATCTCATGATTCAGATCGCCCTGATCGTGGCGGCGGCCCGAACGTGCGGCGCCCTTCTGCGATGGCTGGGGCAGTCGGAAGTCATCGGTGAGATGCTCGGGGGGATACTCATCGGGCCGAGCCTGCTGGGTATGGTCGATCACGGCAGATTGCTTCACTGGTTTTTTCCGCACGGTTCCATGCCGTTTCTCGACCTGCTCTCGCAGCTCGGTGTGATGTTTTTCATGTTTACCGTGGGTCTGGAGCTTGATCTGGGCAAACTGCGCGGCAAGGGCAGGGCCGTGGTGGTGACGGGGTTAACCAGCGTGGTCGGCCCGCTGATCGTGGGCATCATCCTGTCGGTCGGCCTGCTTTCTCACCCTTCCGTTACCGGCACCATTCATTCAAAACTGGCTTTTGTGGCCATGCTCGGCACGGCGCTGGGACTCAGCGCCTTTCCCGTGCTGGCCAAACGTATTCGCGATCGGGCATTGCACAAGACCCCGCTCGGGACCTTTACACTCGCCTCCGCTGCGGTGCTGGATCTCACCGGGTGGTGCGTGCTGGCACTGACGTATGATCTGGCGAAAACCCGCCTCGACGGCAGTCACACATCGCTCTGGATGACCGGCCTGCTGGGCTTGAAGACCGCCGTACTCGCCGCCGCCTATGTGGTGGTGATGATGTTTTTTGTGCGGCGATTTCTCTGGCGCTTTCAGGCCCATTTTCAGGTGCGGGGATACCTTTCCCGCGATTTGCTCGCCCTTGCGATTTTCTCTCTTTTTATCTCGGCTCTGGTGGCCAGTTCACTCGGCATCAATCCCGTGTTCGGCGCCTTTATGATGGGCCTGATTTTCCCGTCGGACGAGTTGTTTGTCACACGTGTTACCGCCAGCGTCGAAGATCTCACGCTGCTCGTGCTGCTCCCCATCTTTTTTGCCAGCGTGGGACTGCATATCAACATTGCGGAAATACACACCGCCGGGGCATGGAAACTCTGGCTTTCGCTGGTTGGAATTCTTTTTACCGCAAAATTCTTCTTCAGTTTTCTCCCCGCACGCATCATGGCCCTGGGATGGAAAGATGCCGGTATGTTCGGACTGCTGCTCAACACCCACGGCGTGGTAGAACTGGTGGTATTGAATCTCGCGTTTCAACTCCATGCGATTTCCGAGCGCACCATGACGGTGGCCGTCTTTGCGCTCCTTGCCGTTACGCTCATCTCCAGCATTATCAGCTCCCTGGCGGAAATTCCAACCCGCCGATCGGCCATCCGCCGTGGAATGGAATCGGCTACGACCGACGGCAAATTACCGGCGGAAACTCATATTCTCGTCTGCCTTTCGCAGCCGACGACAGCCGTCTCTCTGGTCCGTGCGGCGGCAAGGCTGCTGGCGGGTCAACCGGGGCGGCTCACGTTGCTGCAATTGATTTCTCCGAGTGCGTCGCTGGCCATCACAGGACAGGAAATAAAAACTCAGGATGCGGGTGATATGGCCCAGCGCGAGGCTCAGGAGGCAGGGGTTCCCGTCTCGGTCCTCACCCTCCCTACGCTGCGAATCGCCCGCGATATCACGCTGGTTGCCCGGCATCACCATGCCGATTGGATTGTTTTAGGCTCGCATCGCGGCATATTGGACCCATCCGCTCTTGGCGGCGTGGTGGATCATGTCCTGAAGCGGGCCAAAGCCAACGTCGCGATTCTGGTGACAAAAACTCCCAAGCCCATTGAAAATGTGCTCGTGCCGTATCTGGGAGAAGCACAGGACGCCGGGGCGCTGCTTGCCGCGTACCGCATAAGCCGAAGCCCGAAGGTACAGATCACCATTTTGCATGTGGTAAGTCCATCGCGTCGGGGCTCCGACCAGCCGCTGGGCGTTGCGGCGATGGTGGAAAAATACCTGCCCAACGTGGACGGCGGCAATCAAATACGCATGCAGGTGATTGAAAGCGATCACCCGGTGGATGTTGTGCTCGAGAAATCCCGCGAGTTTGATCTGATGATCCTCGGACTCTCACCCTTGTGGAAGCTCCGCCACAATCTGCTCGGCGCCGCGCAAAGATCGGTGGCGCAGCTTGCCGGCTGCTCACTGCTGATTGTCCGCGCTGCGGAGAATTCCGGCGTGTCCGGCTGACACCGGCGGTCCGCCGGTCAACATTCATGCAAAGTTAATATCCCTCACGCATAAACTTAACACCCGCCGCTTAAGCTCCATGGCGTCGTCGGTGGCGTTCATCGACACAAATTCGAGGGGGCGGATGTTTGAGCAATAGATGGAGACATTCTCATGACATCTCGCAGGAAACTCATCATCGGCGCAGCGATGGCGCTGGCAGCGACCATCGGAACCAAGATTCCCGGTGCTCATGCCGCACTGACGGATCTAACGGGTAATTACAACATCAGCACGTTCGCATCACCATTCAACGTGCCGGGATTGAATCAGCATATCATCCCCGGCGCCTCGGATATGGTCAGTGCGCCGGACGATATCGCCGTCACCGGAAACAACGTGTACATCGGCTGGGGCGACAATGTCGCGTCCGACGGTGGCGATGGCGGCCAGAGCGTCGTGGCGCAATATTCCCTCGCCGGCCAACTGCAGAATTATTACACCGTCACCGGACACGTGGAAGGTCTGGCCATGGGTGCAGGCGGCATGCTGTACACCGATGAAAATGAAGACGGCAACTCGGCCCTGACGGTGATCGATACCGCAACCGGCAGCGAAACCCGCTACGGCTACCCGAATCCATCGGTTCACGGCGGCGGCTTTGATGGATTGCAATACATCAACGGTAATCTGTATGCGTCGGGTTCAAACCCGGACAATGGCGGCGACAGCCCCACACAAATCAACAGCCATCCGGTGATTTATCAGGTTACCGCCGATCCGAATTCCTATCCTCACACGGCGACCGCCATGGGCATCCTGTGGGGCAATGATTCGGCGACCAACAAAGCCACCGGTTCACCAATGACGCTCAACGTTTTTGATCCCGACTCGCTCAACCAGACTCCCACCGGTGATCTGCTGCTCTCCAACGAAAGTGGCGCATCGCTGACCGATGTCGCCAATCCCGGCACAACGTCGCAGACGGTCACGTCGCTGAGCCTCTACAGCCCCAACGGCAGTCCCGTCAATACCGATGACACCGGCTTTGCCACCAGCACCAAGGGCACGCTTCTCGTCGCCGATGTAAAAAACAATACCGTCTACGCCATTACCGCAAAAAATGGCTTCACGCTGAATCAGGCGTTTTCATCCGACAAAACCAATCAGTCCCTAGATATGCTGAATTTCAGCACCGGCCTCGAAACGCCGATCATCACGGGCTTCGGCGGACCAGCGGGTATCGGCTTTATTCCGGACCCCGCGGCAACGCCGGAACCGGCAGCCGTCTCCCTGATGGGCATTGGCATCGCCATGCTGCTGATCCCGGGGCGAAAATCCCGTCGGAGTGCCAAATAACCTCCGTTACCTGACCCCATGACCATCCGATCACCGGCCTGCGAGTTTAATATTCGCGGGCCGGTGTTTTTATTTTCATTCATGGCATCGGTGTCTGTCCGGCGCATGAAAAAACCGCCCCGAATCATTGATCCGGGGCGGTTTACTATGGTCAACTTATCACCCTGTTCGGGCGGGAGGATTAATAATCCTCCATTCCTTCGCCGCCGGCGGAGGCCTTTTTGTCATCCTTCTTCGGCAATTCGCTGATGATCGCATCGGTCGTCAGCAGCAGGCTGGCGATTGATGCCGCATTGGTAAGGGCGGTGCGCTCCACCTTCGTCGGCACGATCACGCCCATTTTGAGCATGTCGCCGTATTCATGGGTAAGGGCGTTGAAGCCAAAGTTGGTTTCCTTCGCTTCCATCACCTTTTGCGCCACGATGCTGCCGTCAACGCCGGCATTTTCTGAAATCTGCTTGATGGGGGCATAAAGGGCGCGTTTGACGATATCGGCACCGATCTTTTCATCGCCTTCAAGCTTAAGCTTGTCGATGGCACCGATTGCACGCAGCACGCTCACGCCGCCGCCCGGCAGGACGCCTTCCTCCACCGCCGCCCGGCAGGCATGGAGTGCATCTTCGACACGAGCCTTTTTCTCCTTCATCGCGGCTTCGGTCGCGGCACCGACTTTGATCAATGCCACACCGCCGGCGAGTTTCGCAAGCCGTTCCTGAAGTTTTTCACGATCATAATCGCTGGTGGTTCGATCAATTTCGGTCTTGATCTGCTCGATGCGGCCTTTGATGGCGTCGGTCTTTCCAGCGCCCTCAATGATGGTCGTGGTTTCCTTTTCGACCGTAATCTTCTTGGCCCGGCCAAGGTCTTTGAGTTCGAGGGATTCAAGCGAAATGCCCAGCTCTTCAAATATCGCCCGCCCACCGGTGACGATGGCGATATCTTCCAGCATCGCTTTGCGACGGTCGCCGAAGCCGGGAGCTTTCACCGCCACCACCTTGATGGTGCCGCGCAGTTTATTGATCACCAGCGTGGCAAGGGCCTCACCCTCGACATCTTCCGAAATGATCAGGAGGGCCTTGCCCGCCTCAGCAACCTTGCCGAGGATCGGCAGCAAATCTTTAATGGAACCGATCTTCTTTTCATGAATCAGGATATATGCATCTTCAAATTCCGCCGTCATGGTTTTCGGATCGGCGAAGTGCGGGCTGATATACCCCTTGTCAAACTGAAGCCCCTCCACAAGGTCAACCGTCGTATCAAGCGACTTGCCTTCTTCAACGGTGATAACGCCGTCCTTACCGACCTTATCCATCGCATCGGCGATCATCTGGCCGATCTGAGAATCCTGGTTGGCGGAACTGGTTCCCACTTGGGCAATCTGCTTGGATGATTCCACTTTGGTTGAAATCTGACGCAGGTGATTGATCACCGCTTCCACCGCCGCCTCGATGCCGCGCTTAAGCTGTGTGGGATTAGCGCCGGCCGTCACATTCCGCAGGCCTTCATCGTAAATTGCCTCGGCATAGACGGTGGCCGTTGTGGTGCCGTCACCTGCGACCGTGCTGGTTTTGCTGGCGACTTCCTTGACGAGCTGAGCGCCAAGGTTTTCAAACGGATCTTCGAGTTCAATCTCCTTGGCGACCGTAACGCCGTCCTTGGTGACGGTCGGACTGCCGAAGGACTTTTCGATCACCACATTCCGTCCGGACGGGCCGAGAGTAACCTTCACGGCCTGAGCCAAGGTGTGCACGCCACGGCGAATTTTTTCGCGGGCCTGCGTATCAAATTCAATCATCTTTGCAGACATATGTTCTCCTAAAATGTCAATTTTTCAGTGTCGTATGTGGCGCCACATCAGTGCGGCCGGCCACCGCGGTTGGATTTATTCAAGTACCGCCAGAACTTCGCTTTCGCCGACGATCAGCAGCTCCTCACCATCAACTTTGATTTCCGTACCGGCGTAGCTGGCGAATATCACCTCATCACCCTTCTTGAGCTGGCACTTGGCCCGTTCGCCGTTATCCAGCAACTTCCCCTCGCCCACCGCGAGCACCTTGCCCCGCTTCGGCTTTTCCTTGGCGGAATCCGGCAGCACGATGCCGCTCTTGGTTTTGGATTCAGCTTCAACACGCTTGATCAGAACCTTGTCGCCGAGGGGCCGAACACTTGCACCCATTTGATAAACTCCTGCAAAACGAGATATTCCACCACCCGGAATCAACTTACGGCGGCTCCGGGCGACGGCATCCGGGCAATGCCACGCCTCAACCAATTACCGCCGCCCACCCATGATTGCAAACCGCGTACCGAAGAGGATTTTTGGCCGGATATATAGGATGTAACACTATGAAAAACAAGATTTTATGAATTATGCTGCAATATCAGCCAACTGTCACCGCTCGGCCCGATATCCTGCCAAACTTAGCACGGGCATTCCTCGCTACTGCCGCGTTGGCAGCACAGTTGCTCGCCTCGGTGCCGCCAAGTTCTGCCCCTGCCACCAGGGCCGACGGCCCTGTAGGTGTTGGATGACGGTGCCCGGTTTCGCAAACCCGGTATTACGCCGGTCATACCGTCAGATGTCTTTGGCTGAGATTAATTTCGGCGGCCCAGCATCGCCGCGGAAAGCACCAGCATATCCGCCGGCGTCATTCCCTCCAGCCGCGACGCCTGTGCCAGCGTCAACGGCCGAAATTTCTGCAGCGCCTCCCGTGCTTCCTTTCGCAATTCCCGCAGGGATGCAAAATCCATCTGTGCAGGAATCCGCCGCCCCTCCAGTTCTCGCAATCGCTCAGCCGCCTGCTGATCCCGCTGAATGTACCCCTCGTACCGCAGTTGCGTCTGCACCTGTTCCCACGCGTCGGCCAAGGATGGATCCCGCGTTAACTCCGCCAACCGCGAATCACTCCACGGCCAGTCAGCCAGAGTCCGCCAAGGCACATCCGGCCGCCGTAGCATATCAATGGCCCGCTGGCCGGTATTCAAATGTGCAGCCGCAAGCGATTCACGAATCACCTGCATCTGTCCGGCAAGCGCAGCGAGTCGATTGACGCGCACCCGATCTGCAAGGCCGATCTGCTCCGCGATAGGGGTCAGCCGCTGATCCGCATTGTCTGATCGCAACCGCAGGCGAAATTCAGCCCGGCTGGTGAACATGCGATATGGTTCCGTCGGTGTTTTGGTAACCAGATCGTCAATCATCACACCGATGTACGCCTCATCCCGACGCAGGATCACCGGCGGCAGATTCTGACATCGGCGGGCCGCGTTAATCCCCGCCATCAGACCCTGTCCCGCCGCCTCTTCGTACCCGCTGGTGCCGTTGAGTTGGCCGGCAAAATAGAGCCCCTGCACCGTGCGTGTTTCCAAGCTGGCATCAATTTGATGCGTGGGAGAAAAGTCATATTCCACGGCATAGCCGAAACGGAGAATTTCCGCCTTTTCCAACCCTTCAATTTGCCGCACAATCTCCCGCTGCACATCGGCCGGCAGTGAGGTGGAGATGCCGTTGCAGTAGATTTCATTGGTATCAAGACTTTCGGGTTCCAGAAAAATCTGATGCTGCGTTTTATCGGCAAAACGCACGACTTTATCTTCAATACTCGGGCAATACCGCGGTCCGCGGCTCTGAATCTGGCCGCTGTACATCGGCGCCCGATGGAGATTGCTGCGAATAACATCATGAACCGCAGGATTGGTGAAAGTGATGTAACAAGGCACCTGTGGCAGAACGGGAAACCTCCCGGCCAGGGGCGAATCGGCCGTGCCGGAAAGATAACTGAACGCCCGCGGCGGATCATCCCCCCACTGCGGCGAGAGGCGGCCAAAATCAATCGACTCGCGTGCGATTCGTGGCGGCGTGCCAGTCTTGAGCCGCCCCAGTTCAAACCCTAGCCGTCGCAGGGCGCCGGAAAGCCCGACCGCCGCCTGCTCCCCCACTCTTCCACCTACGGTCTTTTCCTCGCCGGTGTGCATCAAACCGCGAAGAAAGGTGCCCGTCGTCAGCACCACGCATCGGCACGCCAGGCGGGAACCGTCGCCGAGCGTCACGCCGCGCACGACCTGCACCCGACCGGATTCACACGTTTCCGGCTCCACCTCAACATCCTCAACACTGCCGGCGATGATGGTCAGATTCGGACAGCCGGTCTTGAGCAACTGCTGCACGGCCCGGGCGTAGCGATATTTGTCCGCCTGCGCCCGCGGGCTGCGAACCGCCGCACCCTTGGATTCATTCAGCATGCGAAACTGAATACCGGTGGCGTCTATGGCATGGGCCATGAGTCCGCCGAGGGCGTCGATCTCGCGTACCATCTGTCCCTTGGCCAGACCGCCGATGGCGGGATTGCAGCTCATGCGGCCGATGGCGGCGGGGTCCATGGTGATCATGGCAACGCGGCCTGTGCCGGAGAGCAATTTTGCCCCCGCCCATGCCGCCTCCGCCCCGGCGTGACCACCGCCGACAACGATCAGATCAAAATCCAGCTCGATACCCATTATCTGTCCAAGTCATTCCTGCACGCCTTGGCCGTAAAAGTCCGGTCAATCTGCGATTTTGTCGGTGCTTCGGCCATCGCGTGTGATAACACCCTCACCGCCGACGGCAAGCCATCACCCGCCGACAGTCTGAGACCAGCATAATACCCGAATCAGCCCTGAGACGGTCGGTCTGAAATGGCCCGGGATGCGGGAACTTGGTAGGCGGGTTACCGATGGCCGGGCTTTTGTTGCCGGGCAAAAGTGCGTGCATCCGTTCGCCATAACGCTGCCGCCCGCAATGGATTGTTGCGAGGAACTTTTTGAATCTGATGCAAAAACGGGAGAAAAAAAAGCCCGACAACTCTCCGGCGTGAGCCGTAGAGTTGCCGGGACGTAGCTCTCCCCCTGCCTCCGGGGGCGAGCGAGTTCAGTTGAACACCTCATCACACTCTCTCTCGCAGGTACACCGCCCGCAAGGTGTCCAAACCGACTTTTTTGTGGCGACCGACACTTGCGACATGCTGCGACCGCAACCTGTGGTATCAGTCGATGGCGCCGAATTGACTCTCAACGGCGCGTGATAAACCTCTCACTCCATCCAGGCAATCAGACCCCGGTGCAATCGTCACAACGAACATCCTGCACAAGCCTGCAGCCTGAGGCTGGAGGCGATCTGACGATCATCTCTCCAACTCCACCGATTTTTTACTCACCTTGGCTGATCCGCAATTGATTTGTATTTGCGATATCCGATCAGCACATCCCTCATATCGTCCGGATGCGAGCCGTATGTTAGCGTTTTGCCGGATTATTCCAAGTAAAAAGTATTAGATTATGGTTATGGAGCGCAGTAAGGTCAGGTGCGGATAATCCCGCGAATTCCGGCCTGCGGCCGGGGATTCTATCGGGCGGAAAACAGGCCGCCGGCCCCACGGAGGCGGCAAAACAACTCCGGATCATCCGGTTTGACGCGGAGCGCTCTTGACGGCACTGCCGCATACCGGATCATTCGTCCGCTCCCGTATCCGCGAATTGCTATTATCGGTAACCGTCTGGAATTCCGGTCTGAGAGCGCCGGCATCAGTTTGGTGTCAACATCAGCGTCTGGCCGGGATGAGTCGCAATAACGATCACCTTCGCATGCGAGATGGTCGATGCGTGATCGCCGACATGAATCGGATGTTCCATCAGAATTTGATGCTTCGCAGGGCCATATGAGGCCGTAAAATCAACGGTTTTTGCGTCTCGACGGC